>NZ_CP117435.1:0-301428 GCF_030687495.1 Pseudomonas sp. FP453
GTGGAGCTTTTGCGCGAGGAGCTGCCTGCCCAGCAATTCAACACCTGGATCCGTCCACTACAAGTCGAAGCCGAAGGCGACGAGTTGCGTGTCTACGCACCCAATCGGTTTGTTCTCGACTGGGTCAACGAGAAGTACCTGAGCCGCGTTCTCGAGTTGCTCGACGAACATGGCAACGGCGTTGCGCCCGTGCTCTCCTTATTAATAGGCAGCAAACGCAGCTCCGCCCCGCGTGCTGCGCCGAATGCGCCGCTGGCGGCTGCCGCATCGCAAGTCCAGGTAGCGACTGCACCGGCTGCGCCTGCTCCAGCCCCCGCGCCATCCAAGTCCTCCGCGCAAAAAAGCGCGCCTGAGCACGAGGAACCGTCACGCGACAGCTTCGACCCGATGGCCGGCGCCAGCTCCCAGCAAGCACCGGTTCGCGCCGAACAGCGCACCGTGCAAGTCGAAGGTGCGCTCAAGCACACCAGCTACCTGAACCGCACCTTTACCTTTGAGAACTTCGTCGAAGGTAAATCCAACCAGTTGGCCCGCGCTGCCGCCTGGCAGGTAGCCGATAACCCCAAGCATGGTTACAACCCGCTCTTCCTTTATGGCGGCGTTGGCTTGGGTAAGACCCACTTGATGCACGCTGTGGGTAACCACCTATTAAAGAAGAACCCGAATGCCAAGGTCGTGTACCTGCACTCGGAGCGCTTCGTGGCTGACATGGTCAAGGCCTTGCAGCTGAACGCCATCAACGAGTTCAAACGGTTCTACCGTTCCGTTGATGCCTTGCTGATCGATGACATTCAATTCTTCGCGCGCAAGGAACGTTCTCAGGAAGAGTTCTTCCACACCTTCAACGCCCTGCTCGAAGGCGGCCAACAGGTCATCCTGACCAGTGACCGCTACCCGAAGGAAATCGAAGGCCTGGAAGAGCGCTTGAAGTCGCGGTTCGGCTGGGGCCTGACCGTTGCGGTAGAGCCGCCGGAGCTGGAAACCCGCGTTGCAATCCTGATGAAAAAAGCCGACCAGGCGAAGGTCGACCTGCCCCACGACGCCGCCTTCTTCATCGCCCAGCGCATTCGTTCCAACGTGCGTGAGCTGGAAGGCGCACTCAAGCGGGTCATCGCCCACTCGCACTTCATGGGCCGCGATATCACCATCGAGTTGATCCGCGAATCCCTGAAAGACCTGCTGGCGCTGCAAGACAAACTGGTGAGTGTGGATAACATTCAGCGCACGGTTGCCGAATACTACAAAATCAAGATTTCCGACCTGCTGTCCAAGCGCCGTTCGCGCTCGGTGGCTCGTCCACGGCAAGTGGCCATGGCGCTCTCCAAAGAGCTGACCAACCACAGCCTGCCGGAAATCGGTGATGTGTTTGGTGGCCGCGATCACACCACTGTGTTGCACGCGTGCCGCAAGATTAACGAACTCAAGGAATCCGACGCGGATATTCGCGAGGACTACAAGAACCTGCTGCGTACACTGACAACGTGATGACACCAGCGCAGCTTATTAAGGCAAGGGACTAGACCATGCATTTCACCATTCAACGCGAAGCCCTGTTGAAACCCCTGCAACTGGTCGCAGGCGTCGTCGAGCGCCGACAGACCTTGCCGGTGCTTTCCAACGTATTGCTGGTGGTCGAAGGCCAGCAATTGTCCCTGACCGGTACCGACCTGGAAGTCGAACTGGTCGGTCGTGTGCAGTTGGAAGAGCCCGCCGAACCTGGCGAGATCACCGTGCCGGCGCGCAAGCTGATGGATATCTGCAAAAGCCTGCCGAACGACGCGCTGATCGATATCAAAGTCGACGACGCCAAGTTGGTGGTCAAGGCCGGCCGTAGCCGTTTCACCTTGTCCACCCTGCCAGCCAATGATTTCCCAACCGTGGAAGAAGGCCCTGGCTCGCTGACCTGCAGCCTGGAGCAAAGCAAGCTGCGTCGTTTGATCGAGCGCACCAGCTTCGCCATGGCGCAACAGGACGTGCGTTACTACCTCAACGGCATGCTGCTGGAAGTGTCTGAAGGCATCATCCGCGCCGTGGCCACTGACGGTCACCGTCTGGCCATGTGCTCGATGAAAGCCGACATTGGCCAGCCGGACCGTCACCAGGTGATCGTGCCGCGCAAAGGTATCCTCGAACTGGCGCGCCTGCTCACCGAGCCGGACGGCAATGTCAGCATCGTCTTGGGCCAGTACCACATCCGCGCCACGACCGGTGAGTTCACCTTCACCTCCAAGCTGGTTGACGGCAAGTTCCCGGATTACGAGCGCGTACTGCCCAAGGGCGGCGACAAGCTGGTGATCGGCGACCGTCAGGCGTTGCGTGAAGCATTCAGCCGTACGGCGATTCTGTCCAACGAGAAGTACCGTGGTATTCGTCTGCAACTGGCCAACGGTCAGCTGAAAATCCAGGCCAACAACCCGGAGCAGGAAGAAGCGGAAGAAGAAGTGGGCGTTGACTACAACGGCGGCTCCCTGGAAATCGGCTTCAACGTGAGTTACTTGCTCGACGTGCTGGGTGTGATGACCACCGAACAGGTTCGCCTGATTCTGTCGGACTCCAACAGCAGCGCCCTCGTGCAGGAATCCGACAACGACGACTCGGCTTACGTTGTTATGCCGATGCGCCTGTAATAGAAGCTAGATGTCCCTTAGTCGCGTCTCGGTCACCGCGGTGCGCAATCTGCACCCGGTGACCTTCTCCCCCTCCCCCCGCATCAATATCCTCTACGGCGCCAACGGCAGTGGCAAAACCAGCGTGCTGGAAGCCATCCACTTGTTGGGGCTTGCCCGTTCCTTTCGCAGTGCCCGCTTGTTACCGGTTATCCAGTATGAACAATTGGCGTGCACGGTATTTGGCCAAGTCGAACTGGCAGAAGGCGGCAACAGTGCCTTGGGGATATCCCGTGATCGTGGCGGTGAGTTCCAGATCCGCATTGATGGTCAAAACGCACGCAGTGCGGCTCAGCTGGCGGAAATTCTGCCACTGCAACTGATCAACCCCGACAGCTTTCGGCTGTTGGAAGGTGCGCCGAAAATCCGCAGGCAGTTCCTCGATTGGGGAGTGTTCCACGTGGAACCGCGATTCATGGCCACTTGGCAGCGCCTGCAGAAGGCCCTGCGGCAGCGGAACTCGTGGCTGCGGCATGGTACACTTGACGCCGCTTCGCAAGCGGCCTGGGACCGGGAACTGTGCCTGGCCAGCGACGAAATAGATGAATACCGCCGCGCCTATATCAAAGCCTTGAAACCGGTCTTTGAGCAGACCTTGAGCGAGTTGTTGGACCTCGAAGGGCTGACGCTGAGCTACTACCGTGGCTGGGACAAAGAGCGTGAACTGAGTGCAGTGCTCGCCACGTCCTTGCAGCGGGACCAGCAAATTGGCCATACCCAGGCCGGCCCCCAACGGGCTGATCTGCGCCTTAGATTAGGCGCACATAATGCTGCGGATATCTTGTCCCGTGGCCAGCAGAAGTTGGTGGTGTGCGCGTTGCGTATCGCCCAGGGCCATTTGGTTAGCCAGGCCCGACGCGGTCAGTGTATTTATCTGGTGGATGACTTGCCGTCCGAACTCGACGAGCAACATCGCCGCGCGTTATGCCGCTTGTTGGAAGACTTACGCTGCCAGGTGTTTATCACCTGTGTAGACCACGAATTATTGAGGGAAGGCTGGCAGACGGAAACGCCAGTCGCTTTGTTCCACGTGGAACAGGGCCGTATCACCCAGACCCACGACCATCGGGAGTGAAGGCATGAGCGAAGAAAACACGTACGACTCGACCAGCATTAAAGTGCTGAAAGGTTTGGATGCCGTACGCAAACGTCCCGGTATGTACATTGGCGACACCGATGATGGTAGCGGTCTGCACCACATGGTGTTCGAGGTGGTCGATAACTCCATCGACGAAGCGCTGGCCGGTCACTGCGACGACATCAGCATCATCATCCACCCGGATGAGTCCATCACCGTGCGCGACAACGGTCGCGGCATTCCGGTCGATGTGCACAAAGAAGAAGGCGTTTCGGCGGCAGAGGTCATCATGACCGTGCTCCACGCCGGCGGTAAGTTCGACGACAACTCCTACAAAGTCTCCGGCGGTTTGCACGGTGTAGGTGTGTCGGTGGTGAACGCGCTGTCCGAAGAGTTGATTCTGACTGTTCGCCGCAGCGGCAAGATCTGGGAACAGACCTACGTCCACGGTGTTCCACAAGAACCGATGAAAATCGTTGGCGACAGCGAAACCACCGGTACGCAGATCCACTTCAAGCCATCGGCTGAAACCTTCAAGAATATCCACTTCAGCTGGGACATCCTGGCCAAGCGTATTCGTGAACTGTCCTTCCTCAACTCCGGTGTGGGTATCGTCCTCAAGGACGAGCGCAGCGGCAAGGAAGAACTGTTCAAGTACGAAGGCGGCCTGCGTGCGTTCGTTGAATACCTGAACACCAACAAGACTGCGGTTAACCAGGTGTTCCACTTCAACATCCAGCGTGAAGATGGCATCGGCGTGGAAATCGCCCTGCAGTGGAACGACAGCTTCAACGAGAACCTGTTGTGCTTCACCAACAACATTCCACAGCGCGACGGCGGTACTCACCTGGTGGGTTTCCGTTCCGCACTGACGCGTAACCTGAACACCTACATCGAAGCCGAAGGCCTGGCCAAAAAGCACAAAGTTGCCACCACCGGTGACGATGCCCGCGAAGGCCTGACCGCGATTATCTCGGTAAAAGTGCCGGACCCTAAGTTCAGCTCCCAGACCAAAGACAAGCTGGTGTCTTCCGAAGTGAAGACCGCAGTGGAACAGGAGATGGGCAAATACTTCTCCGACTTCCTGCTGGAGAACCCGAACGAAGCCAAGCTGGTGGTCGGCAAGATGATCGACGCCGCACGTGCCCGTGAAGCCGCGCGCAAGGCCCGTGAGATGACCCGCCGTAAAGGCGCGCTGGACATCGCGGGCCTGCCGGGCAAACTGGCTGACTGCCAGGAGAAGGACCCTGCCCTCTCCGAACTGTACCTGGTGGAAGGTGACTCTGCTGGCGGTTCTGCCAAGCAGGGTCGTAACCGTCGCACCCAGGCCATCCTGCCGTTGAAGGGTAAGATCCTCAACGTCGAGAAGGCACGCTTCGACAAGATGATTTCCTCCCAGGAAGTCGGCACCTTGATCACGGCGCTGGGCTGCGGTATCGGCCGTGACGAGTACAACATCGACAAGCTGCGTTATCACAACATCATCATCATGACCGATGCTGACGTCGACGGTTCGCACATCCGTACCCTGCTGCTGACCTTCTTCTTCCGTCAGTTGCCGGAGCTGATCGAGCGCGGCTACATCTACATCGCTCAGCCGCCGTTGTACAAAGTGAAAAAGGGCAAGCAAGAGCAATACATCAAAGACGACGACGCCATGGAAGAGTACATGACGCAGTCGGCCCTGGAAGATGCCAGCTTGCACCTCAACGACGAAGCCCCGGGCATCTCCGGTGAGGCGCTGGAGCGCCTGGTTAACGACTTCCGCATGGTGATGAAGACCCTCAAGCGTTTGTCGCGCCTGTACCCTCAGGAGCTGACCGAGCACTTCATCTACCTGCCAGCCGTCAGCCTGGAACAGTTGGGCGATCACGCCGCGATGCAGGATTGGTTGGCTCAGTACGAAGTGCGCCTGCGTACCTCCGAGAAGTCCGGCCTGGTGTACAAAGCCAGCCTGCGTGAAGACCGTGAACGTAACGTCTGGCTGCCAGAGGTCGAACTGATCTCCCATGGCCTGTCGAACTACGTCACCTTCAACCGCGACTTCTTCGGCAGCAACGACTACAAAACCGTGGTGACCCTGGGCGCTCAACTGAGCACCTTGCTGGACGACGGCGCGTACATCCAGCGTGGCGAACGCAAGAAGCAGGTCAAGGAATTCAAAGAAGCCCTCGACTGGCTGATGGCCGAAAGCACCAAGCGCCACACCATCCAGCGCTACAAAGGTCTGGGCGAAATGAACCCGGATCAGCTGTGGGAAACCACCATGGACCCAAGCCAGCGTCGCATGCTGCGCGTGACCATCGAAGACGCCATTGGCGCAGACCAGATCTTCAACACCCTGATGGGTGATGCGGTCGAACCTCGCCGTGACTTCATCGAGAGCAATGCGTTGGCGGTTTCCAACCTGGATTTCTGATCAGGCGCTTTTACAAATTGCGTTGTATTACAAAAAACCCGATAGCGTGAGCTATCGGGTTTTTTGTATTCAGGGTTTGGGTGAGCTCAGGGTATTCCTGTGAGTATGTGTGCATTTGTTAACGGAGCATTGATCCAGTCGTTCTTTCGATGTGATGCTGAAACGTGCGAGGCACCGATTCTGGCTGTTGTGGGAATCTCAGCCTACCCAACTGATTTAGGCGGATATTAATCATGAACGAGAAAAGTGTTTCTTTCGAAAGCCTAAGACACCACACAACCGAAGGCCTTGAGTACTGGTCGGCTCGTGAGCTTGCTCCAATGTTGGAATACCGAGACTGGAGGAACTTCGAGAACGTTATTGGTAAAGCCAAGCAAGCCTGCGTGGGAAGTAAGCACCCAATAGCCGACCATTTTGTTGAAACCACCAAAATGGTGGTTTTGGGCTCGGGTTCTCAGCGTGAGCTGAGTGAAGTGCATTTGTCTCGATACGCGTGCTATTTGATTGTCCAGAACGGTGACCCGACCAAAGCGGTCATTGCTGCAGGGCAAACGTATTTTGCGATTCAGACCCGGCGCCAGGAACTGGAAGACGGTCAAGCTTTCCAGAATCTTAAGGATGATCAAAAAAGACTGCTGTTACGTAACGAGTTGCGCGAGCATAACAAGCAACTTGTCGAGGCTGCTCAACAGGCAGGAGTAGAGACAGGGCTGGAATTCGCGGTCTTTCAAAATCATGGGTACAAAGGGCTCTATGGAGGGCTCGATCAGAAAGCTATCCATCAGCGTAAGCAGCTGAAGAAGAGTCAGAAAATATTGGACCACATGGGATCTACGGAGCTAGCCGCAAACTTGTTTCGAGCTACGCAAACAGAAGAAAAGCTTCGACGGGACAATGTCCAGGGTAAGCATCTTGCGAACCAGGTGCACTTTGAGGTGGGTAAAAAAGTCCGCGATACCATTGCTGAGTTGGGAGGGACTATGCCGGAGGAACTTCCTAACCCAGCAAAGAGCATCCAACAAATCGAATTGGCTACCAAGAAGCTTCAGGCAGAGTCGGATGAAATGTAACATTTCCAAAATGCTCCACGTGGAACATCACGGCGAAGTCGCCGCCACGCTCTCCAACCGATACCCATACCCGTAGATCGTCAACAGCTGCCAACCCCTGTCTGCCGTCAGCCCCAGCTTGTTGCGCAGCCGGTAGATATGCGTGTCCAGCGGCCGCGATGACACCATCTCTTCATGGGTCCAGAACCGCTCATACAGGTACTCACGGGACAACGGCCGCGCCAGGTTGGCAAACAAACAACTGGCCAATCGGTATTCACGCTCAGTGAGGTTGATCGGTTTACCCGCACGGGTCACGGTCAATTCGGCATCGTCGAAGGTCAGGTCATTGAAACTCTGCACTTCATGGGTCGCCGACTTTTGCAGGCCATGCCGACGCAACACCGCTGCGACCCTCGCCTTTAGTTCGTTGGGCCGAAAAGGTTTGCTGACGTAATCGTCGGCGCCGCTGTTCAAGGCGGTGACGATGTCGCTCTCGGCATCACGGCTGGTGAGCATGATGACGGCCGGTGGCGACTCCATGTGTTCGCGAGTCCAGCGCAGCAGGGCGATGCCGGTGATGTCCGGCAGTTGCCAGTCGAGGATCAGCAGGTCGAAGGTTTCCCGGCGCAGTTGGCGCAGCAGGTCTTCACCGCGTTCAAAGCAGTGCAGGGTCCAAGGCTGTTCGGCGGTGCTGGGGATCTGTCGCAGTGTCTGTTCCACCCGGCGCAGTTCGGCGGGTTCGTCATCCAGTATTGCGACACGCATGGGTGGTCCTTTCTTCTTGAAAAGTATGGCAGCCGTTGGCCTGTTTCGAATAAGGGCACGTGCTGCATAGATGCCGGCCGTTGAATCTGAAGAATTGTGCGCAGATTCGTCGGCCCCTTGGATCTCTCGGTAGGCTGGGATCGATCAGCGGTTAAGCCTTTGAAAGTCCTCGGTACCTGTGTGGGAAAGATACCGGCTCCTGACCGTAAGTAAAAGGATCAGCCGACGCGTGCGCTGTCGTAAACTCCAGTGTCGTCCTACGATGAGCAAAGCCGCGGTCCATGACATCGTCCACCACTCGACAACAGCACAGGCACGTTGACCTATGATGCTCTGGGGCAAGCCCGAAAAACGCCAACCCACCCACGCCCAACGGCTGTTCCATGGCCTGGTCCGCGAATGGTTGTGGATCGGTCTGCTGTTGCTGCCCATCACCGCGTACTTGTCCCTGAGCCCCGGCTTGGCATTGAACAACCCGCTTTACGACAGCCTTCGCCGCCTCACGCCCCTGCCGGTAGACCCACGCATCCTGTTGGTGACCATCGACGGGCCCAGCCTCAAAAAGTTGGGGCAATGGCCTTGGCCGCGCAGCTTGCACGCCGACCTGATCGACCGCCTGAGCGCCGCGCAACCGGCCGCGATCCTGTTCGATGTGGTCTTCAGCGAGCCGGGCAACCCCGCCAATGACAAACGCCTGGCCGACGCGGTGTGCAACGCCGGCAACGTGCTGTTGCCGTTGCTGCGTGAAGGGCCGGCGAGTTACATCCAACCCGCAGAACAAATGCAGCCGCTGCTTAAATGCGCCAAGGGCGTGGGGCATATCAATGTCGAAGCGGACAACGATGGCGTCGTGCGCAGCCTGTATTTGCGTGAGGGGCCGTTGGATGCCATGGCGCCGCAACTGGCTTGGCTGGCCTATCAGATGGGCACCCAGGAGCCCACGCCGATGCCGGCTGATTCCCATGGCAAAGTCAGCGAACAATGGCACCGTGAGCACGGCATTCGCATTCCGTTTATCGCAGCCCCACAGCCACTTCCCCAGTGTGTCCTACGTCAGCGTATTGCGCGGTGAAGTCTCCCCCGAGTTGCTGCGCAATCGTCTGATCCTGGTCGGGGCGACCGCTTCTGGAATGGGTGATCGTTTTGCCACACCCATTTCGTCCACGCTGGGCACCACGGCGGGTGTCGAGATCCAGGCCAACGTGCTTAACGGTTTGCTGCAAGAGCGCAGCATTGTTGATCTGCCTGGGTGGCTGGCGGCGCTGATGGCGACGTCCGTGGTGGCGTTGCTGCTCGGCTTGCTGCTGTATCGGCCGCGTTACGCGCTATGGATGACGCTGGGCTGCATGGCCGCTGCGCTGATCGGGTCCCTGGCGTTGTTGCGCCTGGGCCATTGGTGGTCCCCTGCCGCCTGCCTGATCGGTTTACTGCTCAGCTACCTGATCTGGAACTGGCGACGCCTCAGCGTGATCCTGGCCTACTTCGGCTGGGAGCTGGCGCGCCTGGACAACGAACCCAAAGTGCTGCCCGAACGCCGTCGTGCACCCGCCAGCAAAGGCGATGTCTTGCAGGGCCGCATCTTTGCCCTGGAGCAGGCCGTCAGCCGCACACGCGACACCCGGCGCTTCATGGCCGATGGCCTGGAGTGCCTGCCGGTAGCGACGCTGATTACCGACCCCAGGGGCAATATCCTGTTGGCCAACCGCATCGCTCGGGAAGTGTTCGGCAGCGACCTGGTCACCGACAACCTGCTGGAACAACTGGCTGACCTCGGCTATCCACCGCTGCACAACGGTGTGCGCCCTGCCCTCTCGGCGCTGGAGCTGGTCGAGTTCCGGGATATACACCAGCGCAGCCTGCGCATGGAACTCGCGCCCCTGCTGCCTGCAGAAGGTGACGTCGCACTGGGCTGGCTGCTGAGCCTGACGGACCTGAGCAAGGAGCGTGAAGCCCAGCAGCACCGCGAGACCATGCTGCGCTTTCTCTCCCACGACTTGCGTGCGCCGCACTCGGCGATCCTGGCGTTGCTGGATGTACACGGTAGCGAGTCGCCGGTATTCGCCCGGATCGAGCAGCAGGTACGTCGTGCCTTGAGCCTCACCGAATCCTTTGTGCAGTTGGCCAAGGCCGAGGCGGACGGCTACCACTTCCAGCCGACGCTGTTCGCCATGCTGGTGATGGATGCGTTTGACCAGGTCGCGTTGCTGGCCCAGCTCAAGGGGATTCATCTGGTCCATGATCTGGATGAAGCTGACGAGGGCATGGTGTCGGCCGATCAATCGCTGCTGACCCGTGCACTGTTCAATGTCCTGGAAAACGCCATCAAGTATTCGCCTTCCGGCACCACTGTCAGGTTGCGCCACGGTGCTACGCCGGGCTGGCTGGAATGCCGCATCAGCGATCAGGGCCCGGGGATTGCCGCCGAGGACTTGCCGGAGTTGTTCAGCCAATACCGACGCTTTGAATCGGCCCAGGGCAGCGATGGCTTGGGGTTGGGGCTGACCATGGTCAAGGCCGTCGTGGAACGCCATGGCGGGCGTATCAGCTGCGAAAGCGTGGTGGGCAAGGGCACCACGTTCAGCCTGCAACTGCCGCTGCTGGAAGAGTGAAAAACGTACTTTTTCGCTGTGCATAAAAAACCGGTCACAAGGACCGGTTTTTTTATGCTGGAAAAAACTTATGCACCTTTTTCCGAATTTTATGGGCTCTGGAAATATGTAAGTAAATCAGCTTGTTATGAAACAAAAAAGCCAATTCGCCAACAAACCGTACACAGGTTATCCACAGAAGCTCATGCCGCTGGTTCCTGCGCCACAACCGGCTCCGGTGGCAGCGAGCCCATGGCGCGTTGCTGAGCCTCATTCCAGGCCGCCGCCCGGTCATTCAGCGCAGCGATAGCCCGTGGGCCTTCGCCTTCGGCATACATCGGTTCACCAATCACCACGGTGATGGTGCCGGCGCGCTTGGCCCAGCCTTCCTTGGGCCAGAACTTGCCGGCGTTGTGTGCGATCGGCAGTACCGGCAGGTTGGCATTGACCGCCAATGCCGTACCGCCCCGGGAGAACTTGCCCACGGTGCCGAACGGCACGCGTGTACCTTCCGGGAAGATCAGCACCCACACGCCGTCCTTGAGCAGCTCGTCACCCTTCTTCGCCACGTGCTTGAGCGCAGCCTTGGGGTTGTCACGGTCGATCGCGATCGGCCGCAACATGGCCATGGCCCAGCCAAAGAACGGTACGTACAGCAACTCACGCTTGAGCACCTGGCTCAGGGGCGAGAAGTACGCCGAGAGGAAGAACGTCTCCCAGGTGCTCTGGTGGTTCGACAGAATCACGCAAGGCTGGTCCGGGACGTTTTCAGCGCCCTTGATCTCGAAGCGAATGCCCAGGAATACCTTGGACAGCCACAACGCACAGCGGCACCAATAAACGTTGATAAAGCGATAGCGCGCCTTGAATGGCAAAAAGGGCGCGATAAAAAAGCTCAGGGTGCACCAGAGAAACGAACTGGTGCCCAGCAGCAGGTAAAAGAAAAAGGTTCTGATGGCCTGCAAGATCGACATGGCGGCATTTACCGTTGCGGGGCATGGCCCGCCTGTTAAAAGCGCACTCCCGAACATTCCTTGGTCAGGATGTCGAGGGCGACTAGTTGTTGATAAGTTCTGCGGCAACCGCCGCCAGATCGTCAAAAATCAAGGTGCCCACCGGCAGGGTTTTCGCCTGGGTCTTTTCGCCTTTTCCGGTTTTAACCAAAACTGGCTGAGAATCGACGGCTTTGGCCGCCTCCAGGTCACCGAGGCTGTCCCCGACGAACCATATCCCAGCCAATGGCACCTTGTAATGTTCTGCAATGGTTTTCAACATGCCAGGTTTGGGCTTGCGGCAAGCGCAGCCCTCATCCGGCCCGTGGGGGCAGTACACCACCAGCCCCACCTCACCGCCCTGCTCGGCCACCAACGTGCGCAAGCGCGCGTGCATGGCGTCCAGGGTGGCGATGTCGTAGTAACCGCGGGCGATGCCGGACTGGTTGGTGGCGATGGCCACTGTCCAGCCGGCTTTGCTCAACTGCGCGATGGCCTCGATCGAACCGGGCAGTGGAATCCACTCCTCCACCGACTTGATGTAAGCGTCGGAGTCGTAATTGATCACCCCGTCCCGATCGAGAATCAGCAGTTTCAACATGGTCAGCTCAGCGTCGAGATGTCGGCGATATTGACGAACAGACCACGCAGGCGCGCCAGCATGGCGTAGCGGTTTTTCCGCACGCCCGCATCTTCGGCATTGATCATCACGGCTTCGAAGAACGCATCCACCGGGTCACGCAAGGTGGCCAGGCGCGCCAGGGCTTCGGCATAGTTGCGCTCGGCGATCAGCGGTTTCACCGCCGTCTCTGCCTTGGCGATGGCCGAGTTCAGCGAGAACTCCTTGGCGTCGGCAAACAGGCCAGGGTCGACGTCCGCATTGCCCAGGCCTTCGGCCTTGCTCAGCAGGTTCGACACACGCTTGTTCACCGCGGCCAGGGCGTCAGCTTCCGGCAGTTTGCGGAAGGCCTGCACGGCTTGTACGCGCTGATCGAAGTCCAGCGCCGAACCCGGTTGCAGGGCACGCACCGCCAGGTACACCGACACGTCCACGCCTTCGTCTTCGTAACGCGCACGCAGGCGGTCGAACACGAATTCCAGCACTTGCTCGGCCAGGCCGGCTTGCTTGACCTTGGCACCGAACTGGCCAACCGCGAACACCACGGCCTGGGTCAGGTCGAGGTCGAGCTTCTTGTCGATCAGGATACGCAGCACGCCCAGGGCCGCACGGCGCAGGGCATACGGGTCTTTGCTGCCGGTGGGCAGCATGCCGATACCGAAGATACCGACGAGGGTGTCCAGCTTGTCAGCAATGGCCACGGCGGCACCGGTCAGGGTGCTTGGCAGCTCGGCGCCAGCACCGCGCGGCATGTACTGCTCGTTCAGGGCCAGGGCCACATCGTCCGGCTCGCCGTCGTTGAGGGCGTAGTAGTAGCCGGCAACGCCTTGCATCTCCGGGAACTCGCCGACCATCTCGGTGGCCAGGTCGCACTTGGACAGCAGGCCCGCACGCGCGGCCCAGGCGGAATCACCGCCAATGCGTGGCGCAATGTAGGCCGCCAGCTTGGAAACGCGCACGGCCTTGTCGTAGACGCTGCCGAGTTTTTCCTGGAACACCACGTTCTGCAGGCGCAGGTTGAAGTCTTCCAGTTTCTGCTTCTTGTCTTGCTTGAAGAAGAACTCGGCGTCGGTCAGGCGCGGGCGTACGACTTTTTCGTTACCGGCGATGATCTGCTGCGGGTCCTTGCTTTCGATGTTGGCCACGGTGATAAAGCGCGGCAGCAACTTGCCGTCCACATCCAGCAGGCAGAAATACTTCTGGTTGTCCTGCATGGTGGTGATCAGGGCTTCTTGCGGCACATCGAGGAAACGTTCTTCGAACGAGCACACCAGCGGCACCGGCCACTCCACCAGGGCGGTCACTTCGTCGAGCAGGCTTGGCGGCACGATGGCGGTGCCTTCCTGCAGACGGGCCAGCTCTTCGGTGCGCTTGCTGATCAGCTCGCGACGCTCGTTGGCGTCGGCCAGCACGTAGGCGGCGCGCAGGTCGGCGGCATAGTTGGCCGGCGACGTGATGCGGACCGCTTCCGGATGGTGGAAGCGATGGCCACGGGACTCACGGCCAGCCTTCTGGGCAAGGATGGTGCAGTCGATGACCTGGTCACCGAGCAGCATCACCAGCCATTGGGTCGGACGCACGAACTCTTCCTTGCGGGCACCCCAGCGCATGCGCTTGGGGATCGGCAGGTCGTTCAGGGAATCTTCAACGATGGTCGGCAGCAGGCTCGCGGTAGGCTTGCCGGTGATCACCTGGCTGAAGCGCAGTTTCGGGCCGCTCTGGTCAATCTCGCTCAGCTCGACGCCGCACTTCTTGGCGAAGCCCAGCGCGGCTTGAGTCGGGTTGCCTTCGGCATCGAACGCCGCCTGGCGTGGCGGGCCGTCGAGGTTGATGCTGCGGTCCGGCTGCTGGGTTTCCAGCGCGGTCAGCAACACGGCCAGGCGACGTGGCGCGGCGTAGACTTTTTTCGCGGCGAACTTCAGGCCAGCGCTGTGCAGGCCTTTTTCGATACCGGCCAGGAACGCGTCGGCCAGGGTGTTCAGTGCCTTGGGTGGCAGCTCTTCGGTGCCCAGTTCAACCAGGAAATCTTGAGCACTCATTGTGCAGCCTCCAGCTTAGCCAACACTTCATCACGCAGGTCCGGGGTCGCCATCGGGAAGCCCAGCTTGGCGCGCGCCAGCAGGTAGGCTTGGGCGACGGAACGCGCCAGGGTACGTACACGCAGGATGTATTGCTGACGCGCAGTCACCGAGATCGCCCGGCGCGCATCCAGCAGGTTGAAGGTATGGGAGGCCTTCAACACCATTTCGTAGCTTGGCAACGGCAGCGGCTGGTCGAGTTCGATCAGGCGCTTGGCTTCGCTTTCATAGAAGTCGAACAGTTCGAACAGCTTCTCGACGTTGGCGTGTTCGAAGTTGTAGGTGGATTGCTCCACTTCGTTCTGGTGGAACACATCGCCGTAGGTGACTTTGCCGAACGGGCCGTCCGCCCACACCAGGTCGTAGACGGAGTCCACGCCTTGCAGGTACATGGCCAGGCGCTCGAGGCCGTAGGTGATTTCGCCGGTGACCGGGTAGCACTCGATGCCGCCCGCTTGCTGGAAGTAAGTGAACTGCGTCACTTCCATGCCGTTGAGCCAGACTTCCCAGCCCAGGCCCCAGGCGCCGAGCGTTGGCGACTCCCAGTTGTCTTCGACGAAACGGATGTCGTGCACCAGAGGGTCCAGGCCGACATGCTTGAGCGAGCCCAGGTACAGTTCCTGGAAGTTGTCCGGGTTCGGCTTCAATACCACCTGGAACTGGTAGTAGTGCTGCAGACGGTTCGGGTTTTCGCCGTAGCGGCCGTCAGTCGGGCGACGACTGGGCTGCACATAAGCGGCGTTCCAGGTTTCCGGGCCGATGGCCCGCAGGAATGTAGCGGTGTGGAAAGTGCCGGCGCCTACTTCCATATCGTAGGGCTGAAGTACCACACAACCTTGCTCGGCCCAGTATTGCTGGAGGGCGAGGATCAAGTCTTGGAAGGTACGCACGGCTGGCGTAGGCTGGCTCACGAAATTCACCTGTTACTTGGGCTGCGATTTAAAGAGCGGGAGTATACCCGATTCGGCCGCGCCACCATCCCCTGGAGCCTTATGCCACGCTGCTTTTGGTGTTCTGAAGATCCGCTGTACATGGCATATCACGATCAGGAGTGGGGAACGCCGCTGCGCGATGCGCAGGGCTTGTTCGAGTTGCTTTTGCTCGAAGGGTTCCAGGCGGGCCTTTCCTGGATCACCGTTTTACGCAAACGCGAGCATTATCGAAAGGTCTTGTTTGGTTTTGATGCACAACGCTTGGCGCGGCTCACCGATGCCGAAATCGAAGCGCTGATGCTCGACCCGGGCATCGTGCGCAATCGCCTCAAGCTCAACGCCACCCGGCGCAATGCCGCCGCCTGGCTGGCGCTGGAAGATCCGGTGACGTTGCTCTGGTCGTTTGTCGGCGGCGTGCCCAAGGTCAATCACTTCAAGGACCGCAGCGAAGTCCCGGCGATCACGCCCGAGGCCGAAGCCATGAGCAAAGCCTTGAAAAAGGCCGGTTTCACCTTTGTCGGCCCGACCATTTGCTACGCGTTCATGCAGGCCAGCGGCATGGTCATGGACCACACCCAGGACTGCGACCGTTACGCGGACCTGGCCAACGCCGGTTAGAATGCCGGCTTTGCGCACCACACACGATCAGGAGTGACCTGTGGAAAAGTTGAAAGGCGCCTTGCTGGTAGGCGCTCTCCGGTTATTTGCCCTGCTGCCTTGGCGCGCCGTCCAGGCCGTCGGCACGGCCATTGGCTGGGTCATGTGGAAAACCCCCAACCGCTCCCGCGACACGGTGCGGATCAACCTGTCCAAATGCTTCCCGGACATGGACCCCGCCGCCCGCGAGCGCCTGGTGGGCCAGAGCCTGATGGACATCGGCAAATCCCTCACCGAAAGCGCCTGCGCGTGGATCTGGCCGGCCCAACGCTCGATTGACCTGGTCCGCGAAGTCGAAGGCCTGGAAGTGCTGCACGAAGCCCTGGCCTCGGGCAAAGGCGTGGTGGGCATCACCAGCCACCTGGGCAACTGGGAAGTGTTGAACCACTTCTATTGCAGCCAGTGCAAACCGATCATTTTCTATCGCCCGCCCAAGCTCAAGGCGGTGGATGAACTGCTGCGCAAACAACGGGTGCAGTTGGGCAACCGCGTGGCGGCCTCGACCAAGGAAGGCATTCTGAGCGTGATCAAGGAAGTGCGCCGGGGCGGCCAGGTGGGCATTCCCGCCGACCCGGAGCCGGCCGAGTCCGCGGGGATCTTCGTGCCGTTCTTTGCCACCCAGGCGCTGACCAGCAAGTTCGTGCCGAACATGCTCGCCGGCCACAAGGCCGTGGGCGTATTCCTGCATGCCCTGCGGCTGCCGGACGGTTCGGGTTACAAAGTGATCCTGGAAGCGGCACCGGAAGACATGTACAGCACCGACACCGCCACGTCCTGTGCGGCGATGAGCAAGGTGGTGGAGCGCTATGTCGGCGCGTATCCGAGCCAGTACATGTGGAGCATGAAGCGCTTCAAGAAGCGCCCGCCGGGTGAGGAGCGGTGGTACTGAGTGCCCCGATCCATAGATCAATGAAGTCCTAATGTGGGAGCTGGCTTGCCTGCGATAACATCACCTCGGTGTAACTGACAGACCGAGTTGCCAGCATCGCAGGCAAGCCAGCTCCCACAGGGATCACCTCAGGCTTGGCGGTCGAGTTTCTTCAGGAACACCGTCATTTCTTTTTCGGCCTGTTTGTCGCCATGGGCTTGGGCCGCTTCGATGCCCTTCTCCCACGCCAGCCGCGCGGCTGCCACATCACCTGATCCCGCCTGCGCCTTGCCCAACAACTTCCACGCCGCCGAATACTTCGGATCGAACTCGACGCATTTCTGCAAATGCTCCGCCGCCTTGGCGTTGTCCTTCAAGTCCAGATAACCCTTGCCCAAACCAAAGCGCAGCAACGCGTTATCCACACCCTTGGCGAGCATTTTTTCCAGGGAATCGAGCATGGCGGTGTGTCCTTTAGCTATCCAGGGTTTTCAATATCGCCATCGCGGGCAAGCCCGCTCCCACAGTTGGAACGCGATCTCCTGTGGGAGCGGCGGTGCGACGATTCGACTTGCCCGCGATGACGGTGGTAGGCCCACCCAATTTCTATCAGAAAAAACTCAGCCCCACGTGGAACAGCTTCTCCACATCGCGGATATGTTTCTTATCCACAAGGAACAGGATCACATGGTCGCCAGTCTCGATCACCGTATCGTCGTGGGCAATGATCACCTCTTCATCGCGAATAATCGCGCCGATGGTGGTGCCCGGCGGCAAACCGATATCGCGGATGGCCTTGCCGATGACCTTGCTGGATTTGGCGTCACCGTGGGCAATCGCCTCGATGGCTTCCGCCGCGCCCCGGCGCAGGGAGTGCACGCTGACGATGTCGCCACGGCGCACGTGGGCGAGCAAGGTGCCGATGGTGGCCAGCTGCGGGCTGATGGCGATGTCGATATCGCCGCCCTGGATCAGGTCGACGTAGGCCGGGTTGTTGATGATGGTCATCACCTTCTTCGCCCCCAGCCGCTTGGCCAGCAACGACGACATGATGTTGGCCTCGTCGTCGTTGGTCAGGGCCAGGAAGATGTCGGCGTCGGCGATGTTTTCTTCCATCAGCAGGTCGCGGTCGGAAGCACTGCCTTGCAGGACCACGGTGCTGTCGAGGGTGTCGGACAAATGCCGGCAGCGTGCCGGGTTCATCTCGATGATCTTCACCTGGTAGCGGCTTTCGATGGCTTCGGCCAGGCGTTCGCCAATCTGCCCGCCACCGGCGATGACGATGCGTTTGTAGCTCTCGTCGAGCCGGCGCATTTCACTCATGACCGCGCGAATATTCGCCTTGGCGGCGATGAAAAATACTTCGTCGTCCGCTTCGATCACCGTATCGCCCTGGGGCAGGATCGGCCGGTCACGGCGGAAGATCGCCGCCACGCGGGTTTCCACATTCGGCATGTGTTCACGCAGCTGGCGCAGTTGCTGGCCCACCAACGGCCCGCCGTAGTACGCCTTCACGGCGACCAGTTGCGCCTTGCCCTCGGCGAAGTCGATCACCTGCAAGGCGCCGGGGATTTCGATCAGGCGCTTGATGTAGTGGGTCACCACCTGTTCCGGGCTGATCAGCACGTCCACCGGAATCGCGTCGTTGTCGAACAGGCCGGCGCGGGTCAGGTAGGCCGCTTCGCGCACGCGGGCGATCTTGGTCGGGGTGTGGAACAGGGTGTGGGCGACCTGGCACGCGACCATGTTGGTCTCGTCGCTGTTGGTCACCGCCACCAGCATGTCCGCGTCGTCGGCACCGGCCTGGCGCAGCACCGTGGGGAACGAGGCGCGACCTTGCACGGTGCGGATGTCGAGGCGGTCGCCGAGGTTGCGCAGGCGCTCGCTGTCGGTGTCGACCACGGTGATGTCGTTGGCTTCACTGGCCAAATGTTCGGCCAGCGTGCCGCCGACCTGCCCTGCCCCAAGGATGATGATTTTCATCCGGTCACTCCCTTAAACCCGTTTCAGCCGCGCGCGGCGGCGATCTTGATCAGTTTGGCGTAGTAGAAGCCGTCGTGTCCGCCTTCTTGCGCGAGCAATTGGCGGCCATGGGGCTGCTTGATCCCGGCCGAGGTCGCGAGGTCCAGCTCCCGCGCGCCGCTGGTACGAGCGAGGAAGGCTGCGATCACTTCGGTATTTTCCGTCGGCAAGGTCGAGCACGTGGCGTAAAGCAGGATGCCGCCGACTTCCAGGGTTGGCCACATCGCGTCGAGCAGTTCGCCTTGCAGCACGGCCAGGGCGGCGATGTCGTCGGGTTGGCGGGTGAGTTTGATGTCCGGGTGGCGGCGGATTACGCCAGTGGCGGAGCATGGCGCGTCGAGCAGGATGCGCTGGAAGGGCTTGCCGTCCCACCAGGTGGCGGTGTCGCGGCCGTCGGCGGCGATCAGCTCGGCGCTGAGGCCCAGGCGGGCGAGGTTCTCGCGCACGCGCACCAGGCGCTTGGCTTCCAGGTCGACAGCGACTACACCGGCGAGGTCTTTTTCCACCTCAAGGATGTGACACGTCTTACCGCCCGGTGCGCAGCAGGCGTCGAGCACCCGTTGGCCTGGCGCCAGGTCGAGCAGGTCGGCGGCCAGTTGTGCGGCTTCGTCCTGCACACTGATCCAGCCTTCGGCAAAGCCCGGCAGGCTGCGCACGTCGGTGGCGGCTTCGAGCACGATGCCGTCAACGCTGTACACGCACGGCGTGGCGTTGATCCCGGCGGCGGTGAGCAATTGCAGGTAGGCGTCGCGGCTGTGGTGACGGCGGTTGACCCGCAGGATCATCGGCGGATGCGCGTTGTTCGCCGCGCAAATGGCTTCCCATTGCTCAGGCCAGAACGCCTTGAGGGATTTTTGCAGCCAGCGCGGGTGGGCGGTGCGTACCACCGGGTCATGTTCCAGCTCGGCCAGCAGCGCTTCGCTTTCACGCTGGGCGCGGCGCAGTACGGCATTGAGCAGGGCCTTGGCCCAGGGCTTTTTCAGCTTGTCGGCGCAACCGACCGTTTCGCCGATGGCGGCGTGGGCCGGCACGCGGGTGTAGAGCAACTGATAGAGGCCGACCAGCAGCAACGCTTCCACATCCGCGTCCGCCGCCTTGAACGGCTTTTGCAGCAACTTGGCCGCCAGCGCCGACAAGCGCGGCTGCCAGCGGGCGGTGCCAAAGGCCAGGTCCTGGGTAAAACCACGGTCGCGGTCTTCGACCTTGTCCATCTGCGTGGGCAGCGAACTGTTCAGCGACGCCTTGCCATTGAGGACGGCGGCGAGAGCCTTGGCGGCAGCCAGACGTGGGTTCATTGCGCAACCACCCCGAGCACGGTGCCCACGGCAAATTTCTCACGGCGGCTGTTGAACAAATCGCTGAAATTCAGCGCCTTGCCACCGGGCAATTGCAGACGGGTCAGACACAGCGCTTGTGCACCGCAGGCGACCAACAGGCCGTCCTTGCTGGCGCCGATGATTTCACCGGGTGCGCCGTTGCCTTCGGCCAAGGTCGCGGCCAGCACTTTCAGGGCTTCGCCGTTGAGGGTGCTGTGGCAGATCGGCCACGGGTTGAACGCACGCACCAGGCGCTCCAGCTCCACGGCCGGGCGGCTCCAGTCGATGCGCGCTTCGTCTTTGTTCAGTTTGTGGGCGTAGGTCGCCAGGCTGTCGTCCTGCACTTCGCCCTCCAGGGTGCCCGCCGCGAGGCCGGCGATGGCCTGGAGCACGGCCGGCGGGCCCAGCTCGGCGAGGCGATCGTGCAGGCTGCCGCCGGTGTCCTGGGCGGTGATCGGGGTGGTGACCTTGAGCAGCATCGGGCCGGTGTCCAAGCCCAATTCCATGCGCATCACGGTCACGCCGCTTTCGCTATCGCCCGCCTCAACGGCGCGCTGGATCGGCGCCGCACCGCGCCAGCGTGGCAGCAGGGAGGCGTGGCTGTTGATGCAGCCCAGGAGTGGGATATCCAGCACCACTTGCGGCAGGATCAAGCCATAGGCCACCACCACCAGCAGGTCCGGTTGCAGCGCCGCCAGTTCGGCCTGGGCTTCGGCGTTGCGCAGGGTCGGCGGTTGCAGCACGGGAATGTTGTGTTCCAGCGCCAGCTGCTTGACCGGGCTCGGCATCAGTTTTTGCCCGCGACCGGCCGGGCGATCCGGCTGGGTGTACACCGCGACGATGTCATAAGGGCTGGCGAGCAGCGCCTTGAGGTGTTCGGCGGCAAATTCGGGTGTACCGGCAAAAACAATGCGCAGTGGCTCGGTCATGGGAGGTCTCGGTTAAAAACAGTCACAAAAGAAAAAGGCTTGCCGCAGCAAGCCTTTGGAAGACGGGCATCAAGCTTGCTGGCGATGCTTCTTTTCCAGCTTCTTCTTGATCCGGTCACGCTTGAGCGTGGACAGGTAATCGACAAACAGCTTGCCGTTGAGGTGGTCGCACTCGTGCTGGATGCACACCGCCAGCAGGCCTTCGGCAATCAGCTCGAACGGCTTGCCGTCGCGGTCCAGAGCCTTGATCTTCACGCGCAGCGGGCGCTCGACGTTCTCGTAGAACTCCGGCACCGACAGGCAGCCTTCCTGGTACTCGCCCATCTCTTCGGTCAGCGGTTCGAACTCGGGGTTGATGTACACCATCGGCTCGCTGCGATCTTCCGACAGGTCCATGACCACGACACGCTGATGCACGTTGACCTGGGTCGCGGCGAGGCCGATGCCCGGGGCTTCATACATTGTTTCAAACATGTCATCGACCAACTGACGAACCTTGTCGTCCACTACGGCCACCGGTTTGGCGACAGTGCGCAGGCGCGAGTCGGGGAATTCGAGGATGTTCAAAATAGCCATAAGCGTAATTGCTGCACATGTGAGGTAAAGGCAAATCGGCGTTGGGATGGACCCAAACGACCGGTGTGAAACCCTTAAAAGCCGCGAAGGCCAAGGCATTTCACGCGAACGCACATAATAAAGGAGATTCACCCCATGAGGAAATCGCTGCTCGTCTTACTGCTGTGGGCGCCGGTCGCCATGGCCCTGCTGCCATCGCCCGGCCAGCGTCTGGATCAGCCGACGCAACAGGCCATCCAGCGTTTTTTATTGCATAACCGCGTGCTTGATTCCCTGCAGGACCTGGACAACGCGCCCTACATCGTCGCGGCCGACGCCGGCCGGGTGCTGGGCGCGCCGGGTGAGCAGGTGCATGCGCGCGGCTTCCTGGACCCTTCCCACCCGATCTACGGAATATTCCGACGCGGCAAGGTCTACACCGATCCACAAACCCACGAACTGCTGGGCATCAACGCCGATGACATCGGCACCGCGCGCTTTGTGACGGTGGGCGACCTCTCCACCCTGGCCGTGCAGCGCGTGACCCAGGAAATTCGCCCAGGCGACCGCTTGCTCCGAGCCCAGCCACCCGTAGACCTGGCACGCCTGGAGGTGTCGGAACCTGCGACTTTCATTGAAGGAAAAATCATCGACGTCCCCAGAGGCGTTACCCAGATCGGCGTGCTGGATGCCGTGACCCTGAACAAAGGTCGGCGCGATGGCATGGTTGAGGGGCACCTGCTCCCCGTGATCAAGACTGGCGCCACTGTTCGCGACGCGCTTACCGGCGTCCCGACGAAACTTCCCGATGAGCGCGCCGGCACTCTGCTGGTGTTTCGCACCTACGAAAAGCTCAGTTACGGCCTGGTTCTCAAGGCATCACGCCCCTTGGCCGTAATGGACCGTTTCGAGACTGTCCATCAAAGACAATAAATAGCCTGCTAAATAAGTTACCAACAGAGTTATCCACAGCTTGTTCCGGTCAAGGATGATCAGATGTATCCGACAAACAGCCATGAAATATCCCCAGCAGAACTGGAAGCACGACTACGCTTGCACAGGCTGCCGGAACTGGGTCCCAAGCGTTTTCGCCGATTGATCGAAGCATTTGGTTGCGCGTCAAAGGCCATCAGCGCCCCCGCCAGTGCCTGGCGTTCCCTCGGGTTGCCGGCCATCAGCGCGGAGGCCCGGCGAAGCCATGAGGTGCGCGATGGCGCCAGCGCTGCATTAGCCTCGCTGGCACGCCCGGCCCAGCATTTGCTGATGTGGGACCAGCCTGAGTACCCCGCATTGCTCGCCCAGATCGACGACGCGCCGCCGTTGTTATTCGTCGCCGGCGACCCTGGAATCCTGGAAAAACCGCAACTGGCGGTGGTCGGCAGTCGCCGTGCTTCGCGCCCTGGCATGGACACCGCCGCCGCGTTTTCCCGCAGTTTGGCGGGCGCGGGTTTTGTTATCACCAGCGGCCTTGCGTTGGGCATTGATGGCGCGGCGCATCAGGCGGCATTGGATGTCGGGGGGCAGACAATCGGCGTCCTCGGTACCGGCCTCGAAAATTTTTATCCACAGCGCCACAAGCGGCTCGCGGCGGCGATGATTGAGCAAGGCAGTGCCGTGGTTTCCGAGTTCCCGCTGGACACCGCGCCCCAGGCCGGCAACTTTCCACGGCGCAACCGGATCATCAGCGGCCTGTCCCTCGGCGTGCTGGTGGTGGAGGCGAGCATGGCCAGTGGTTCGCTGATCACCGCCAAGCTCGCCGCCGAGCAAGGCCGCGAGGTGTATGCGATCCCGGGCTCCATCCACCATCCCGGCGCCAAGGGCTGTCACCAGTTGATCCGTGAGGGTGCGGTGCTGGTGGAAACCATCGAGCACATCCTGGAAGGCTTGCGCGGCTGGCAGGCGTTGTCGCGCCCGGCCCCGGTGCCGGTCACCCATCCGTTGGTGGCGCTGCTGCACGCGGCGCCCCACACCAGCGAAGCCCTGGCGATTGCCAGTGGGCGGCCGTTGTCCCAGGTGCTGGCGACCTTGACCGAGTTGGAACTAGAAGGCCGCGTGATCTGCGAAAGCGGGCACTGGCGCGCGCGCTGCTAGGTTTTGTAACAGAGATCGGTAAACTGCCCGGAGCTTTGGTCTGGAGAGTAAACAATGGTCAACAGGTGGCGTGTGCTGGAAGCCGCACGAGAAATTCGCGCAGGTGCGGTGATTGCCTACCCAACCGAGGCGGTGTGGGGGCTGGGCTGCGACCCGTGGAATGAAGAAGCGGTGGACCGCTTGCTGGCGATCAAGAACCGTTCGGTGGACAAGGGCTTGATCGTGGTCGCCGATAGCATTCACCAGTTCGACTTTTTGTTCGAAGACTTCCCGCAAGACTGGATCGACCGCATGGCCAGCACCTGGCCGGGGCCCAACACCTGGTTGGTGCCCCACCAGGGTTTGCTGCCGGAGTGGGTGACCGGTGTGCACGACACCGTGGCGTTGCGCGTCAGCGATCACCCGTTGGTGCGGGATCTGTGCGCAGAAGTGGGGCCGTTGATTTCCACCTCGGCCAACCCGCAGGGCCGCCCGGCGGCGCGTACGCGGATCCGCGTGGAGCAGTATTTCCGTGGCCAGGTGGACCTGGTGCTGGGTGGCGCCCTGGGTGGGCGCAAGAACCCGAGCCTGATTCGCGATCTGGCCACGGGCAAGGTGATGCGCCCGTCCTGAGACCGAGGTGTAGCCATCGCGGGCAAGCCCGCTCCCACAGGTTGATCGGGTTCCGACTGGAGAAACTCGGTCAAATGTGGGAGCGGGCTTGCCCGCGATGAGGCCCTTGAGTCAGTAGAGTCCTGAAGCCTTACGGCAACAAAATCGTCGACCCGGTAGTCCGCCGCCCCGACAACTCCGTCTGCGCCTTCGCCGCATCCGCCAGCGCATACCGCTGGTTGATATCAATGCGCACCTTGCCGCTCTTGATCATCGAAAACAGGTCATCCGCCATCGCCTGCAAGTTCTGCGGGTTGTTGGCGTAGGTGGCCAAGGTCGGCCGGGTCACGTACAGCGAACCTTTCGCCGACAAAATCCCCAGGTTCACCCCATCCACGGCGCCCGACGCATTGCCGAAACTCACCACCAGCCCGCGCGGTGCCACGCTGTCCAGCGAGGTCAGCCAAGTGTCCTTGCCCACACCGTCGTACACCACCGGCACTTTTTTGCCGTCGGTCAATTCCAGCACGCGTTGTGCGACGTTTTCCTTGCTGTAGTCGATGGTTTCCCAGGCGCCGAGGGATTTGGCCAGGGCGGCTTTTTCCGGCGAGCTGACCGTACCGATCAGCTTCACGCCCAGGGCCTTGGCCCACTGGCACGCCAGGGAGCCTACGCCACCGGCAGCGGCGTGGAACAGGATGGTCTCGCCACCCTTCAACTCATAGGTCTGGCGCAGCAGGTATTGCACGGTCAGGCCCTTGAGCATCGCGCCAGCCGCTTGTTCGAAGCTGATCTCGTCCGGCAGGTGCACCAGGTTGGCGGCTGGCAGCACATGCAGTTCGCTGTACGCGCCCAGCGGCCCGCTGCCGTAGGCCACACGGTCGCCGACCTTGAACTGGGTGACTTCGCTGCCGACGGCATCGACCAAACCGGCGCCTTCTGCGCCCAAGCCAGATGGCAACGCAGGCGGCGCGTACAAACCGCTGCGGAAATAGGTGTCGATAAAATTCAGGCCAATCGCCTGGTTACGTACGCGAACCTGTTGCGGGCCGGGTTCCGCTGGCGTGTAGTCCACATACTCAAGCACGTCGGGGCCGCCATGGGCGCTGAACTGGATACGTTTTGCCATCTGCCTTCTCCTCGGGTCGAATTCGCGTAGTCGGCTATCGAACTCCTAAGCTTGATCTTCGTCAACTGCGGCGCAACGGGGTGCGGTGGTATCCTGTGCGCCCATTTGCCGCCGACGCCCAATGGCCTCGCGTAGCTTTGCCCGATTCAAGGTGATGCCATGACTACCCGCACCGAGGCTGTAAAGGCCTACCTGCTTGACCTGCAAGACCGCATTTGCAGTGCCCTGGAAACCTTCGAGCCGGACACGCGCTTTATCGAAGACGCCTGGACCCGGCCTGCCGGCGGCGGCGGTCGTACCCGTGTGATCGCGGACGGTGCGGTGATTGAAAAAGGCGGCGTTAACTTTTCCCACGTGTTTGGCAGCGGCCTCCCACCGTCCGCCAGTGCCCATCGCCCTGAACTGGCCGGCCGTGGTTTTGAAGCCCTGGGCGTGTCGCTGGTGATCCACCCGCACAACCCTCACGTACCGACGTCCCACGCCAACGTGCGCTTTTTCATCGCCGAAAAAGAAGGCGAAGAGCCGGTGTGGTGGTTTGGTGGCGGCTTTGACCTCACGCCCTACTACGCCAATGAAGAAGACTGCATCCATTGGCACCGTGTCGCCGAGCAGGCCTGTGCGCCGTTCGGCCCGGACGTGTACTCGCGTTACAAAGCCTGGTGCGACACCTACTTCCACATCAAGCATCGCAATGAACCGCGTGGCATCGGCGGCCTGTTCTTCGATGACTTGAACGAGTGGGACTTCGACACCTGCTTCGCCTTCATCCGCGCCATCGGCGACGCCTACATAGACGCCTACCTGCCGATCGTGCAGCGCCGCAAGGCCACCGCCTACACCGAGCAACAGCGCGAATTCCAGGAATTCCGCCGTGGCCGCTACGTCGAGTTCAACCTGGTCTACGACCGTGGCACCCTGTTCGGCCTGCAATCGGGCGGGCGCACCGAATCGATCCTGATGTCGCTGCCGCCGCAAGTGCGCTGGAGCTACGACTGGAAAGCCGAGGCCGGCAGCGAAGAAGCGCGCCTCACCGACTACTTCCTGCAAGACCGTGACTGGCTCGGCCTCGCCGCGCCCAAGGCAGCCGTCTGATGGACCGTTATGTGGTGTTCGGCAACCCCATCGGCCACAGCAAGTCGCCGCTTATCCACCGGATGTTCGCCGAGCAGACCGGCGAACAACTGGACTACAGCACCTTGCTTGCACCGCTGGAGGATTTCACCGGTTGTGCCCGTGAGTTTTTTCAGCACGGCCGTGGCGCCAACGTCACCGTGCCGTTCAAGGAAGACGCCTATCGCCTGGCCAACAGCCTCACCGAGCGCGCCCAACGGGCTGGCGCGGTGAACACCCTGAGCAAGCTCGCCGACGGCAGCCTGCTGGGTGACAACACCGACGGCGCCGGCCTGGTGCGCGACCTCACCGTCAACGCCGGGCTGAGCCTGCACGGTAAACGCATCCTGCTGCTGGGCGCTGGCGGCGCGGTACGTGGCGCGCTGGAGCCGTTGCTGGCCGAGCGGCCGGCCTCGCTGATTATTGCCAACCGCACCGTGGAAAAAGCCGAAATGCTCGCCGAGCTGTTTGACGACCTGGGCCCGGTGTCTGCCAGCGGTTTCGACTGGCTGCGTGAGCCGGTGGACGTGATTATCAATGCCACGTCCGCCAGCCTGTCAGGCGATGTACCACCGATTGCCGGCAGCCTGATCGAACCGGGCAAGACGTTTTGCTACGACATGATGTACGGCAAGGAGCCGACTGCGTTTTGCCGTTGGGCGACGGCGCAAGGTGCCGCCGTGGCGATGGATGGCTTGGGGATGTTGGTGGAGCAGGCGGCGGAGGCGTTTTTCCTGTGGCGCGGTGTGCGCCCGGAATCGGCGCCGGTGCTGGCCGAGCTGCGTCGCCAGTTGGCTTAACTCCAACCCAAGTGGGCACAGTCAATGTGGGAGCTGGCTTGCCTGCGATAGCGGTGTATCAGTGCCAAATAGGCAAGCTGACACACCGCTATCGCAGGCAAGCCAGCTCCCACAGTTTTAACCGTGTTTAGTCTTCGAATTGGATGGGGCACCTGTCAGCCCCTTCCAACTTTTTCAATTCCTCCACGACCTGCGGCCTCGCCCGGCGCAACGTCAAACTCCGCCCCAACCCCCGCAACCGCCGCGCTTCCTGGTGCAACATCTCCACCCCGGAATAGTCGATAAAGTTGATCTGCTGCGCCTCGATCACCACCCGTTCGCCCTGTAACCGTTGCAGGCGCACTTGCAGGTAATGGCTGGCGCCAAAAAAGATCGAGCCGCCCACCCGCAACACATCCTCATCACCATCGCGCCACTGCTGTACCCGTGGCTGCGACGTGCGCTTGAGGTAGAAAAACAACGACGCCAGTACCCCCGCATAAATCGCCGTTTGCAGCTCCAGCAGCAAGGTCGCGACGCAGGTCAGGCCCATCACCACAAACTCGGCGCGGCTCACGCGAAACAGGGCACGAATGCCGCGGTGATCCACCAGCCCCCAGCAAATCAGGAGGATGCTCGCCGCCATGCTCGGGATCGGGATATGGGCGATCAACGCCGCGCCAAACAGCGCAAACAGCGCCACCCACAGGGAAGAAAACACCCCGGCCAGGGGTGAGCACGCGCCGGCTTCATAGCTGAGACCGGAGCGGGTAAACGAACCGGCTGACAAGTACCCGGAAAAAAATCCGCCGACGATATTGGATAAGCCTTGCGCACGGACTTCCTGGTTGGCGTCGAGCAATTGTTGCGAACGGGCCGACAGCGAGCGGGCAATCGACAGGCTGGTCACCAGCCCCAGCATGCCCACCGCCACGGCGCTGGGCAGCAGGCGCAGGAGCATGTCCAGGTCCATCGGCAGCGGGCTGAACGGCGGCAGCTTGCCCACGAACGAACTGACCCGTGCCACATGCCCGAACATCGCCGGCCACAGCCACGCTACCAGGCTGCCAAGGGCCAAGGCGATCAGCAGCGTCGGCCAACGTGGCAGTAGGTATTTGAGCAATGCGCCCACCAGCAAGGTGCCCAGGCCGAGGGCGAGCGAGGCGTGGTCCCATTCCCCGCCGTGATCCACCAGCGCCAGCAAACTCTTGATCGCCGTGGCCTGGCTCGGCAGCTCCAGCCCCAGCAGGTTGGGCAACTGCCCCAGGGCAATTACCACGGCGGCGCCCAGGGTGAAGCCCAGCACCACCGAATGGGAGACGAAATTCACCAGCGCGCCAAAGCGCAGCAGGCCCAGCAACCACTGGAAAACCCCGGCGAGGAAGGTCAGCAACAGGATCAGGGTGATGTAGTCCTGCGACCCCGGCACGGCCAATGGGCTGACGCTGGCGTACAGCACGATGGAGATGGCCGCCGTGGGGCCGCAGATCAGGTGCCAGGACGACCCCCACAGGCACGCGATCAACACCGGGATGATGGCGGCATACAGCCCGTATTCCGGTGGGAGGCCGGCGATCAGTGCGTAGGCAATCGACTGCGGCAAGGCCAGCACCGCGCCGCTGAGGCCGACGATGGCATCCCGGCCGACGCTGGCGCGGGTTTGGCGTGGCAGCCAGCGCAGGAAGGGGAAGAGGGTATGGCGGGTGGGCCGGGGCATCAGGGTCTCGGTTTGAAGGTTTGCCGCAGAATATCAGTACACACTGGCCACTGTGGGAGCAGGCAAGCCAGCTCCCACACAAGCCAGTTCCCACAAAGGTCTTAGAGTTTGGCTTTTACCGCGGACAACGCATCCTTGCCATCCACGGTCTTCACCCCCTCCAACCACTTATCCAACACCGCCGGATTCGCCTTGATCCACGCCTTCGCCGCCTCGGCATTGCTGACCTTGTTGTTGGCCACCTCGGCCATGATGCTGTTCTCCATCTCCTGGGTGAAACTCAGGTTGGTCAGCAGTTTTCCGACGTTCGGGCAGGCTTGTGCGTACCCCTTGCGGGTCAGGGTGTACACGCTGCCGGTGTCGCCGAAGTACTTCTCGCCGCCCTTGAGGTTGTGCATTTTCAACTGCACGTTCATCGGGTGCGGGGTCCAGCCGAGGAAGGTGACGAAGCGCTGTTTCTTCACCGCCCGCGACACTTCGGCGAGCATCGCCTGTTCGCTGGACTCGATCAGCTTCCACTGGCCGAGCTCGAAGTCGTTCTTCTTGATGATTTCCTGCAACGAGATATTCGCCGGCGCGCCGGAGCCGATGCCGTAGATCTTCTTGTCGAACTTGTCGGCAACCTTGTTCAGGTCGGCAAAGTCATGCACCCCGGCGTCCCACACGTAGTCCGGCACGGCGAGGGTGAACTCGGTGCCGTCGAGGTTTTTCGCCAACTGCACCACCTCGCCATTGGCGACGAACTTGTCATAGAAGCCCTGCTGCGCCGGCATCCAGTTGCCGAGGAACACATCCACCTGGCCGTCCTTGAGCCCGCCAAAGGTGATCGGCACCGCCAGGGTATCGACCTTGGGTTTGTAGCCCATGCCCGTCAGCAGAAAACCGGTGATGGCATTGGTCGCGGCGATGTCGCTCCAGCCGGGATCGGCCATTTTTACCGTTTCACAGCTCGTGTCTGCGTACACATTGGCGCTGCCGAGCGCCAACATGCCCAGTATCACAGTCAACTTTTGCATGGCCTTCCCTCAGTTTTATTGGTGTTGGCAGGGTTGTGGATAACGTGCCTTGCGCTCCAGGTCGTCGAGGTCGATATGGTTGCGCATGTACTGCTGACTGGCGTCCACCAGTGGCTGGTGATCCCAGCTCTTCAGCTTGCCCTGGGTCAGTGCTTCAAACACCAGGCGACGGCGGCGTTGGCTGGCGAGCACCTGTTGGTGGATCGCCGGGATGTCCCATTTGGCCCGCGCCTCCTTCAAAAACGCCTCGAACAGCGGCCGGTGTTCCGGTGACTGGCTGAGGTTTTCCCGCTCGTGCGGGTCATTGTGGACATCGAACAGTAGGCAAGGGTCGTCTTCGCTGTAGATGAATTTGTAGGCGCCCCGGCGAATCATCATCAGCGGGCTGATCGTGCCTTCGGCCATGTATTCGCCAAACACTTCGTCGTGTCCGCCCTGCCCTTGCAAGTGCGGGACCAGGGAGCGGCCGTCCAGTGGCAGGCGCGGGTCGAGCGTGCCGCCGGCCAGTTCCACCAACGTCGGCAACAGGTCGGCGGTGGACACGGCCTGGCTGACACGCCCCGACGCAAATTGCCCCGGCGCACTCACCAGCAGCGGTACGCGGGCGGCCATTTCAAACCAGTGCATTTTGTACCAGAGGCCGCGCTCGCCGAGCATGTCGCCGTGGTCACCGGAGAAAATGATGATGGTGTCGTCGGCCAGGCCGGTGTCTTCCAGGGTTTGCAGGAGTTTTCCCACATTGCTGTCGATGTAACTGCACGCGCCGAAGTAGGCCCGGCGTGCATCGCGGATCTTATCCACCGGCAGCGGCTTGTCCCACAGGTCGTAGACCTTGAGCAGGCGTTGGGAATGCGGGTCGAGATCCGTTTGCGCTGGCGTCGTAGGCAATGGGATATCGGCGTCGTCGTACAGGTCCCAGAACGGCTTGGGAATGGTGTACGGGTCATGGGGATGGGTCATCGACACGGTCAGGCAGAACGGCTGGTCGCCGTCCTCGCGGATATGGTCGAACAAGTACTGCTGGGCTTTGAACACCACCTCTTCGTCGAAATCCAGCTGGTTGGTGCGCACGCACGGGCCGGCTTGCAGCACCGACGACATGTTGTGGTACCAGCTGGGGCGCACGTCCGGTTCATCCCAGTTCACCGCCCAGCCGTAGTCGGCGGGGTAGATGTCGCTGGTCAGGCGTTCTTCATAGCCGTGCAGTTGGTCGGGGCCGCAGAAATGCATCTTGCCCGACAGCGCCGTGCGGTAGCCGAGGCGACGCAAGTAGTGGGCATAGGTCGGTACATCGGCGGGAAAATCGGCCGCGTTGTCGTAGGCGCCGATCTTGCTCGGCAACTGCCCACTGACCAGGGTAAAACGCGACGGCGCGCACAACGGGCTGTTGCAATAGGCGGCGTCGAACACCACGCCCTGTGCGGCGAGGAGGCTCAGATTGGGCAACTTGATCGGCGAAGAACCGTAGAACGGCAGCAGCGGCGCGGCCATTTGATCGGCCATGATGAAAAGAATGTTCTTGCGCTTCATGGGTTGTCGGCATTCCATAGGCGGTGTTTATGCGAATGAGAATGCAGCCCATGGAAATTGGGGTAAAGCCCATGAAAAGCAATGTCTAGGATAAGCACAGCTTATGTATGAAGCCCTTGGTGACGTGTCCCTCGACCTATTGCGCGCCTTTGAAGCGGCCGCGCGACACCGCAGCTTTACTGCCGCCGCGATGGAGTTGGGTACCACCCAGCCGGCCATCAGCCAGCAGATCAAGCGCCTGGAAGAACAGCTGGCGATTCGCCTGTTTGATCGCATCTATCGCGGCATCGAGCTGACCGACGCCGGCGCGCTGCTGTTCGACCATGTGCAGGGCGGCTTGCAGAGCATCAACGCCGGCCTGAGTGCCATCACCCAGCAGGACCAGCACGAAGTGCTGCAAGTGGCCACCGACTTTGCCTTCGCCGCCTATTGGCTGATGCCGCGCCTGCACCGCTTCCACCAGGCCAACCCGCAAGTCGATGTGAGCCTGGTGACCAGCGAGCGCAACCACGCCAGCCTGCGCAGCGATATCGACGTGGCGGTGTTGTTTGGCGACGGCCGTTTCAAGCAAGGCGAGAGCCTGTGGCTGTTCAATGAGGAAGTGTTCCCGGTGTGCAGCCCGCAGTGGCTGAAAGAGCAGGTCACGCCACTGACTGTGCAAAATTTGCACGATTTCCCCCTGCTGCACTTGCGCCAGGAAAACAATAGCCAATGGTTCGACTGGAGCGGCGTGTTCCGCGAACTGGGCATCAGTGCCGCGCCCACGCCCGGCCAACTGCGCTTCGACAACTACACCCTGCTGATCCAGGCAGCGATTGCCGGCCAGGGCGTGGCCATTGGCTGGCGCCACCTGGTGGACAACTTGCTGGAGCAGAACTGGCTGTGCCGTCCGGTCAGCGACACGGTGATCTCGCGCTTCGGCTATTACGTGGTGCAACCCCAGCGCAAACGCCGGGGCCAGTTGGTGCAGCGCTTTGTCGAGTGGCTGCTGGCCGAGCAAGCCAGCAGCGCGCAGTCGTTGACCGGGCTGGCCCTGCCGTCGATTGCGGTCTAGGATTTGGCGCTTATTGGATCCGGAGTCCGTCATGCAACGTATCAAGGGCTACCACGCCCATATCTACTTCGACGCGAGCACCATCGAACAAGCGCGCACCTTGTGCGAAGACGCCGCCAAACTGTTCCCGCTGCGCATGGGCCGTGTCCACGAAAAACCCGTCGGCCCGCACCCGGACTGGAGCTGCCAGCTGGCGTTCGATCCCGAGTACATCGGCGTGGTGCTGCCGTGGCTGGTGATCCATCGCAACGGGCTGGTGGTGTTCCTGCACCCCGATACCGGCGATGACCTGAAGGATCACACCGACTACGCGGTCTGGATGGGGGCGATGCGGGAACTGAATTTGTCAGCTTTCTTTTAAGTTAAATCCCTAAATATGGGATTGATATTTATATATTGAGACTTCCGCTCGCGTAGGTTTATATTCCTGCATCCGCTCAGAACTCAGGTGAAGCGATGCAGGCGCAATTGATCGCGCTCGATTGGGGAACCAGCTCCCTTCGTGCTTACAAACTCGGCCCGGCAGGCGTCGTGCTGGAACACCGCGCGCTGGCGTGCGGGATCATGCATTTGCCCAGCGAGCCCCGGGACATCGCTGGGGTGCATTGCAGCAATGGCTTCGAACTGGCGTTCGACGCGGCCTGCGGCGATTGGCTCGACGCCCAGCCCGATTTGCCAGTGATCGCCTGCGGCATGGTGGGCAGTGCCCAGGGCTGGAGTGAAGCGGCCTACCGCCATACGCCGGTGGATGTCGCGCGCCTGGGCCAGGCGCTGCACCGCGTGCGCAGCCTGCGCGGGGTGGATGTGCATATCGTGCCCGGCGTGATCGAACAGGCCGGTTTGCCCAATGTGATGCGCGGCGAAGAAACCCAGGTGCTGGGCGTGCTGCAAGGCCTCGCTGCCGAGGTGTTGATCGGCCTGCCGGGCAGCCATTCCAAGTGGGTCGAGGTGGTCGATGGCTGCATCACCCACTTCGATACCTTCATGACCGGTGAAGTCTTTGCGGTGCTGAGCAAACACAGCATCCTCGGGCGTACCCAACTGCCGACCGAACACTTTCAGGCCGAGGCCTTTGACCGCGGCGTTCAGGTGGCGCGCTCGCAAGACGGCCAGCGCGGCGTCTTATCCACCCTGTTCAGCGCCCGCACCCTTGGGCTGACCGGCGAACTCACCCCCGAGCAGCAGCCGGATTATCTCTCCGGGTTGCTGATCGGCCATGAACTCGCCGGCCTGCCGGCACGCGCCAGGCAGCAGCCGATCATCCTGGTCGGCGCCGCTGCCCTTTGCACCCGCTATCAACGCGCCCTCGCCCTTTGCGGCTTCGGCCACGTCAGCCTTGCGCCAGAGGCCAGCGAACGTGGCCTGTGGCAATTGGCCGTGGCCGCCGGGCTCACTCAACCTGCATCGGAGGCCTGACATGCTCAAGCACGCACTCGCACAAAACGGTTTGATCGCCATCCTGCGCGGTATCCGCCCGGACGAAGCCCAGGCCGTCGGCCAGGTGCTGTACCAGGCCGGGTTTCGCGTGATCGAAGTGCCGCTCAATTCGCCGGACCCGTACACCAGCATCCTTACCCTGCGCGACAGCCTGCCCGCCGATTGCCTGATCGGCGCGGGCACCGTGTTGACGCCGGAGCAGGTCGAGCAGGTCAAGGCGGCCGGTGGCCAGGTGATCGTCATGCCCCACAGCGATGCCAAGGTGCTGCGCGCGGCGAAAGCGGCGGGGCTGTTCTTGTCGCCGGGCGTTGCCACGCCCACCGAAGCCTTCGCCGCCCTGGCGGAAGGTGCCGATGTATTGAAGCTGTTTCCCGCCGAGCAAATGGGCCCGGCGGTGATCAAGGCGTGGCTGGCGGTTTTGCCGGCGGGCACGTTGCTGCTGCCGGTGGGCGGCATTACCCCGGACAACATGCAGGTGTTTGTCGACGCCGGCGCCAAGGGGTTCGGGCTGGGTTCCGGGCTGTTCAAACCGGGCATGACAGTGGATCAGGTAGCGAGCCGCGCCCAGGCTTATGTCGCCGCCTGGAAATCCCTGAGCTGAGATCAAGTCTTGCGCCCACAGGCGCTGCATCTATAAGAGAGATAACAGATGAAAATCACCAAACTGACGACCTTCATCGTCCCGCCGCGCTGGTGCTTCCTCAAGGTCGAGACCGACCAGGGCGTGACTGGCTGGGGTGAGCCCGTGGTCGAAGGCCGCGCTCACACCGTTGCTGCTGCCGTTGAAGAACTGTCCGACTACCTGATCGGCAAAGACCCACGCAATATCGAAGACATCTGGACCGTGCTCTATCGCGGCGGCTTCTACCGTGGCGGCGCAGTACACATGAGCGCCCTCGCCGGTATCGACCAGGCGTTGTGGGACATCAAGGGCAAGGCCCTCGGCGTGTCGGTCAGCGACCTGCTCGGCGGCCAGGTGCGCGACAAGATCCGCGTGTATTCCTGGATCGGCGGCGACCGCCCGGCCGACACCGCCCGCGCCGCCAAAGAGGCCGTGGCCCGGGGTTTCACCGCGGTGAAAATGAACGGCACCGAAGAATTGCAGTTCGTCGACAGCTTTGAAAAAGTCGACCTGGCCCTGGCCAACGTCGCCGCCGTGCGTGACGCGGTGGGCCCCAACGTCGGTATTGGCGTGGACTTCCATGGCCGGGTGCACAAGCCCATGGCCAAGGTGCTGATGAAAGAGCTGGACCCGTACAAGCTGATGTTTATCGAAGAACCGGTGCTCAGCGAAAACTACGAAGCGCTCAAGGAGCTGGCGCCGCTGACCAGCACGCCGATTGCCCTCGGCGAGCGCCTGTTCTCGCGTTGGGATTTCAAGCGCGTGCTCAGCGAAGGCTATGTCGACATCATCCAGCCCGATGCTTCCCACGCCGGCGGCATCACCGAAACCCGCAAGATCGCCAACATGGCCGAAGCCTACGACGTGGCCCTGGCCCTGCACTGCCCGCTGGGCCCGATCGCCCTGGCCGCCTGCCTGCAACTGGACGCGGTTTGCTACAACGCGTTTATCCAGGAGCAAAGCCTGGGCATTCACTACAACGAGAGCAACGACCTGCTCGACTATGTGAAAGACCCGGGCGTGTTCGACTACGACCAAGGCTTTGTGAAGATCCCCAACGGGCCGGGCCTGGGCATCGAGATCAACGAGGAATACGTGATCGAACGCGCGGCCATCGGCCACCGCTGGCGCAACCCGATCTGGCGCCATGCCGACGGCAGCTTTGCCGAGTGGTGATTCCTGACTGAAGGAACACGGTCAAAAATGTGGGAGCTGGCTTGCCTGCGATAGTGGTGGGTCAGCCAGCATATCTGGCACTGATACACCGCCATCGCAGGCAAGCCAGCTCCCACATTTTGATCCGGTTCCGTCAGTAAGACCTGTCCTCAATAAACACAAGAAGAGGCACCCCCTCATGCATCCTGAATCCTTCACCGGCCAGGCTTCTTTAGTCACGCCTACCCGAAAGCGCTTTTTCATCATGGTGCTGCTGTTCATCACCGTGGTCATCAACTACCTCGACCGCAGCAACCTGTCGATTGCCGCCCCGGCGCTGACCAGTGAGCTGGGGATCGACCCGGTCCACGTCGGGCTGATTTTCTCCGCGTTCGGCTGGACCTACGCCGCCATGCAGATCCCCGGCGGCTGGCTGGTGGACCGCGTGCCGCCGCGCATCCTCTACACCGCTGCCCTGCTGCTGTGGTCCATCGCCACGGTGATGCTCGGCTTTGCCGCCAGCTTTATTGCGCTGTTTGTGCTGCGCATGGCCGTCGGTGCGCTGGAAGCCCCGGCCTACCCGATCAATAGCCGCGTGGTCACCACGTGGTTCCCTGAACGTGAACGGGCCACGGCGATTGGCTTCTACACCTCCGGGCAGTTTGTCGGGCTGGCGTTTCTCACGCCGGTGCTGGCCTGGTTGCAGCACGCCTTCGGCTGGCACATGGTGTTTGTGGTCACCGGTGGCGTGGGCATCCTGTGGGCGGCGATCTGGTACGCGGTGTACCGCGAGCCGAAGGACTTCAAAGGCGCCAACACTGCGGAAATCGAACTGATCCGCGAAGGCGGCGGCCTGGTGGACATGCAGGAAAAAGCCGCGAAGACGCCGTTCAGCTGGGTCGACCTGGGCATCGTGTTGAGCAAGCGCAAGCTCTGGGGCATCTACCTGGGGCAGTTTTGCCTGAACTCCACGCTGTGGTTTTTCCTGACGTGGTTCCCCACCTACCTGGTGAAGTATCGCGGCATGGACTTCATCAAGTCCGGCCTGCTGGCGTCGCTGCCGTTTCTCGCGGCGTTTGTCGGCGTGCTGTGTTCCGGGATCTTTTCCGACTGGTTGATTCGCCGGGGCGCCTCGGTGGGCTTTGCACGCAAGTTGCCGATCATTGGCGGGTTGCTGATTTCCACGGCGATCATCGGCGCCAACTATGTGGACTCGACGGCGTGGGTAATCGCGTTCCTGGCGGTGGCGTTCTTTGGCAATGGGTTGGCGTCGATCACCTGGTCGCTGGTGTCGACCCTGGCACCGGCGCGCCTGTTGGGGCTGACCGGTGGGGTGTTCAATTTCATCGGCAACCTGGCGGCGATTGCCACGCCGATCGTGATTGGCTTTCTCGCCAGTGGTGATTCGTTTGCGCCGGCGATTACCTACATCGCGGTGCTGGCGTTGCTTGGGGCGCTTTCCTATGTGTTGCTGGTCGGTAAGGTCGAGCGCATCAAGTTGAATGAAAAACCTTAGTTGAGCACGCCGTCGAGAATCTCGTAGACGATGCCGGTTCCTACGGCAATCAACACCACATCCGGCCCTGAACGGCGCCACTCATAACCCTGGTACACCGGCAGGCGTGCCAGGGCGCGGCTGTCCAGGCGTTCACCGTAGTAGCCATGGGGCAGTGGCTTGCCGCGTTCCAGGCGCACATTGCGCGGTGGCGGTGCGCCACGGGAGAACTGGTCGTGATGGTCGCGGATCACTTGGCGTACCGGGCCGAGGTCCTGGGGCGGGCCGCCGCGACGGTTGTCCTGCGGGCCGCGATGGTCGTCGCCACGCTGCTGCTCGTGCTGGCCTTGCGGGCCGCCACGGTCAGGGCCGCCCTGATCGTTCGGCGCGGCCTGCACCAGGGCGCTGACGCCCAGGACCAGCACGCCAAGGCTAGCAATCACGGTTTTAGGCATTTTCATCGGGGGCTTCCTCAACTGCACACACAACAAAAAGGGATCTCGAACGAGGTTCGAAATCCCTTGGTCTTGTCAGTTTAGGTAGCGGATCAACAGGATGATTCCTCTGTATCAGGAACTTTACCTACCGCTTACGAGCCCCTTACTTACGGGCGTTGCGAACACCTTCCGACAGCGCTGCGCACAGCCCCAGCACGCCATCAATCGCCTGTTGATCATTTTTCGCAGTGGCGATGTGATCGATCAGCGCCGAACCGACCACCACACCGTCAGCCAAGCGTGCGATAGCCGCCGCTTGCTCCGGGGTGCGGATACCAAAACCGATGCTGATCGGCAGGTCGGTATGGCGACGCAGGCGGGTCACGGCTTCTTCGACGTGTTCCAGAGTAGCGGCACCGGCACCGGTCACACCGGCCACCGACACGTAGTACACAAAGCCGGAGCTGCCGTTGAGCACGGTGGGCAGGCGCACGTCGTCGGTGGTCGGCGTGGTCAGGCGGATAAAGTCGATGCCCGCAGCCTGGGCCGGGTCGCACAGCTCGCCGTTATGCTCGGGCGGCATGTCGACCACGATCAGGCCGTCGACGCCCGCCTCTTTGGCGTCGGCGATGAATTTCGGCACGCCGTATTTGTGGATCGGGTTGAAGTAACCCATCAACACCAGCGGGGTTTCGCTGTTGTCCTTGCGGAACTCGCGGACCATCTGCAGGGTTTTCAGCAGGTTCTGCTTGGCTTCCAGCGCGCGGATGTTGGCCAGTTGGATCGCCGGGCCGTCGGCCATCGGATCGGTGAAGGGCATGCCCAGCTCGATCACGTCGGCGCCAGCGGCGGGCAGGCCCTTGAGGATGGCCAGCGAGGTGTCGTAGCCCGGGTCGCCGGCGGTAACGAAGGTCACCAGGGCGGCGCGGTTTTGTTCTTTAAGCTGGGCGAAGCGGGTTTGCAGGCGGCTCATTAGTGTTTCTCCTGCTGAGACTGTTCCATGTGGTGCATCACGGTCTGCATGTCTTTGTCGCCACGGCCGGAAAGGTTGACCACCATCAGGTGATCTTTCGGCAGGGTCGGCGCGCGTTTGAACACTTCGGCCAGGGCGTGGGCGCTTTCCAGTGCAGGAATAATCCCTTCCAGGCGGCAGCATTTGTGGAAGGCGTCCAGGGCTTCGTCGTCGGTCACCGAGGTGTACTGGACGCGGCCGATGTCATGCAACCACGCGTGTTCCGGGCCGATGCCCGGGTAGTCGAGGCCGGCGGAGATCGAGTGGGCGTCGATGATCTGGCCGTCGTCGTCCTGCAACAGGAAGGTGCGGTTGCCGTGCAGTACGCCGGGTACGCCGCCGTTGAGGCTGGCGGCGTGCTTGCCGGTTTCGATGCCGTGGCCAGCGGCTTCAACGCCGATGATTTCCACGCTAGTGTCGTCGAGGAACGGGTGGAACAGGCCCATGGCGTTGGAGCCGCCGCCGATGCAGGCGACCAGGCTGTCCGGCAGGCGGCCTTCCTGGGCTTGCAGTTGGGTGCGGGTTTCCTTGCCGATCACGGCCTGGAAGTCGCGGACCATCGCAGGATATGGGTGTGGGCCGGCCACGGTGCCGATCAGGTAGAAGGTGCTGTCGACGTTGGTCACCCAATCGCGCAGGGCTTCGTTCATCGCGTCCTTGAGGGTGCCGGTGCCGGCGACCACCGGGATCACTTCCGCGCCCAGCAGCTTCATGCGGAACACGTTGGCCTGCTGGCGCTCGATGTCGGTGGTGCCCATGTAGATCACACATTGCAGGCCGAAGCGTGCTGCCACAGTGGCAGTGGCCACGCCGTGCATGCCGGCGCCGGTCTCGGCGATGATGCGTTTCTTGCCCATGCGCCGCGCCAGCAGGATCTGGCCGATGCAGTTGTTGATCTTGTGCGCGCCGGTGTGGTTCAGCTCTTCGCGCTTGAGGTAGATCTTGGCGCCGCCGCAGAATTCGGTCAGGCGTTCGGCGAAATACAGTGGGCTTGGACGACCGACGTAGTCCCGTTGGAAGTAGGCCAATTCCTCGTTGAACGCCGGATCGATCTTGGCCGCTTCGTATTCGCGGGCCAGGTCGAGGATCAACGGCATCAGGGTTTCAGCGACGTAGCGGCCGCCGAACGCGCCAAACAGGCCGTTGGCGTCTGGGCCGTTGCGTAGGTCGGTCTGGGACTGAGTCATGGGACGCTCCAGGAAAGAATGGGTGTAGGAAACAATGACGGCCACTCTACCCCTCACGCTGTGGCCTGAAAACCGATAAGATCGCCGCAACCTGTCAGGAAAACTCACAGATGAGCCGAGACCTTCCGCCCCTCAATGCCCTGCGTGCATTTGAAGCCACCGCGCGCTTGAACAGCGTCAGCCAGGCAGCCGAGCAATTGCACGTGACCCACGGTGCGGTCAGCCGGCAGCTGAAGGTGCTGGAAGAGCACCTGGGCGTGAGCCTGTTCGTCAAGGAGGGGCGCGGCCTTAAACTCACAGATGCGGGTGTCCGCCTGCGGGACGCCAGCGCAGAGGCGTTCGAGCGGTTGAGGGATGTTTGTGCAGAACTGACCCAGGCCAGTGCCGACGCGCCCTTCGTCCTAGGGTGTTCGGGGAGTTTGCTGGCGCGCTGGCTGATCCCGCGCCTGGGCCGCTTGAATGCTGACCTGCCGGACCTGCGCTTGCACCTGTCGGCCGGTGATGGCGACCTTGACCCCCGCCGCCCTGGCCTTGACGCCCTGCTGGTATTCGCCGAGCCACCGTGGCCGGCGGATATGCAGGTGTACGCGTTGGCCAGTGAACGCATCGGCCCGGTGATGAGCCCGCGTTTCGCCGGCTATGAGCGCTTGCGCCACGCGCCGGCGTCGGCCCTGTGCGCGGAGGCGTTGTTGCACACCACCTCGCGTCCGCAAGCCTGGCCCAGCTGGGCGCAGCAACACGGCATCGCGCCCGGCGCGTTGAAACACGGCCAGGGGTTTGAGCATTTGTATTATTTGTTGGAGGCGGCGGTCGCGGGGTTGGGGGTGGCGATTGCGCCCGAGCCGTTGGTAGCCGAGGACGTGCGCGCAGGCCGGCTGGTGGCGCCGTGGGGTTTCAGCGAAACCCCGGCGCACCTGGCGTTGTGGCTGCCCAAGCGCGCCGCAGACGGGCGCGCCGGGCAACTGGCGCAGTGGCTCAAGGCTGAGCTGTTGCGCCAGCCGGATTAGTCACCGCGTTTGCACAGCAAGTAAGCGGCCAGCAGGCCCAATGCACCTACAGCCACGCCGGCTGTAGTCCATGGGTGTTCCTGTGCGTAGTCCCGGGTCGCAACACCGGTTTCGCGGATTTTCACTTTGCTTTCTTCGTAGGCATCGCTGATCAGGTGACGGGAGTGCTTGAGAGCATTCTCGGCATTGCTTTTCAGGGCCTTCAAGGTCTTGCGCGACTCGTCAGATGCGTCGTCCTTGAGGCTTTCCAGAGATTTGAGCAGGCTCGAAATCTCGGCTTCCATGCTTTCCAGCGACGCTTTGCGTAAAGAAGTGTTGGCCATGTGGACTCTCCTGAAGTGATTGAGTGACGTGTGTAGATACCGACTCCCGTGGTTTCAGAAAGTGCAGTAAATCTGAACTTTCGCGTAGGAATGGTCGCCAGAAGCAGTATGAACATTGCCTGCTAGGCTTTATTGACGACCCTCAGGAGAAACCTCATGTCTGATCATCACACCTACAAGAAAGTCGAATTGGTGGGATCGTCCACCTCCAGCATCGAAGAGGCCATCAACAACGCCCTGGCCGAGGCCCACAAAAGCATCAAGCACCTGGAATGGTTTGAGGTGGTCGATACCCGTGGCCATATCAAGGATGGCAAGGCCGCGCACTTTCAGGTCACGCTCAAAGTGGGATTCCGTATTGCCAGTAGTTGAACTTTGCTGACTGGCTGATTGCCATAACCTGCGCTACAACCAATGGGTGCCGATGCCACGAGCGTCGGCACGCTCTTTTTGATCAGCGCAAGGAAGTAACGGATGAAGAAGTTCCTGTTAGCGGTAGGTTTGTTGAGCATTGCGGGCACTGCCCTGGCGGCGGGCAAGCCTTGTGACGAGCTGAAAAGCGAGATTGCAGCGAAACTGGATGCCAAGGGCGTTGCACACTATTCCCTGGACGTCGTGGACAAAGGTGCTGCGGGCGACGCCAAAGTGGTTGGCTCGTGCGAAGCCGGCTCCAAGGAAATCGTCTACAAACGCGGTTAATCCCGTGTTGCAGACACCTGTGGCGAGGGAGCAAGCTCCCTCGCCACAGGTGGGTTTTTTTAGCCCTTCATCAGCTGCGCCAGCAGCTCGTAGGAATGAATCCGGTCGGCGTGTTCGTACAGGTCGCAGGTAAAAATCAGCTCGTCGGCGCCGGTTTGCTCGATCAGCACTTCCAGTTTTGCGCGGATTTTTGCCGGGCTGCCGACCATCGCCAGGCCAAGAAAACTACCCACCGCATCTTTTTCATGGGGCAGCCACAGGCCTTCCATGCTCTTTACCGGTGGACGTTGCACCAGGCTTTGCCCGCGCATCAGCGCGAGGATGCGCTGATACACCGAGGTGGCCAGGTAGTCGGCTTGCTCATCGGTGTCGGCGGCGACCAAGGGAATGCCGAGCATCACGTAGGGCTTATCGAGAACCGCTGAAGGCTTGAAGTGATTGCGGTAGACGCGAATCGCCTCGTGCATCAAGCGCGGTGCGAAATGGGAGGCGAAGGCGTAGGGCAAACCGCGCTCACCGGCCAATTGCGCGCTGAACAGGCTGGAGCCCAGCAGCCATACCGGGACGTTGGTGCCGGTGCCGGGTACAGCAATGATGCGTTGGTCCGGGGTGCGTGGGCCGAGGTAGGCCATCAGTTCGGCGACGTCCTCGGGGAATTCGTCGGCGCTGCCGGAGCGCTCACGGCGCAGGGCGCGGGCGGTCATCTGGTCGGAGCCGGGCGCGCGGCCCAGGCCCAGGTCGATACGCCCGGGGTAGAGGCTTTCCAGGGTGCCGAACTGCTCGGCGATCACCAATGGCGCATGGTTGGGCAGCATCACACCGCCGGAACCGACGCGAATCGTCGAGGTGCCACCGGCCAGGTAGCCCAGCAACACCGAGGTGGCCGAACTGGCGATGCCGTCCATGTTGTGGTGTTCAGCCACCCAGAAACGGTTGTAGCCGAACTTTTCCACGTGCTGGGCCAGGTCCAGGGAATTGCGCAACGACTGCGCCGGGCTGCCATTGGCGCGCACGGGCACGAGGTCGAGGGTCGAGAACTTCACGTCGGACAGCGATTTCATAAGCCTGCTTCTCCAAGGGGGCGCGCAGGCTGTCTAGACGAATCAAAACCTGCCGCTTCATGTGCATGCTCTATGCAATGAGGGCATATACCCGAGATTCAATAGCAGGCACCGAAATTTCCTACTTGGTTGCTAGGTTTCTCCGACAGGATGAACTTTGTCAGTCCGACTATCCTCAGAACCCTTACGTACGCAAAACCACCGCTTGAGGAGACTGCCATGAGTATCGTGAAAAAAGCATCCGCGCATTGGGAAGGTGATTTGAAGACGGGCCTGGGTTCCATTTCCACGGAAACCGGCGTGCTGCGCGAAACGCCCTACGGCTTCAAGGCACGTTTCGAAGGGGGCAAGGGGACCAATCCTGAGGAATTGATCGGCGCGGCGCATGCCGGTTGTTTCTCCATGGCGTTTTCCATGATTCTCGGCGACGCCGGGCTCAAGGCTGACAGTATCGACACCCAGGCCGAAGTGACCCTGGATCAGGTCGATGGCGGCTTTGCGATCACGGCGGTGCACCTGATCCTCAAGGCCAAGATCCCCGGCGCGAGCCAGGCGCAGTTTGAAGAACTGAGCAAAAAGGCCAAGGAAGGGTGCCCGGTGTCCAAGGTGCTGAATGCGAAGATCAGCCTGGATGCGACGCTGGTTAACTAACCAAGTCCAGGTAACAGCACAAATTGAATGTAAAAGCTGACTTGTGTGGGAGCTGGCTTGCCTGCGATGCAGACACCTCGGAGTTTCAGTAATACCGAGGTGATGCCATCGCAGGCAAGCCAGCTCCCACATAAGTGCAGTTCCCGCCTTTAGTTCTGCGTTAAATCAGAACTCGCGTTTCAGTAATGTGGTCCTATAGCCATCACTGCCTAGGCGCACACCCGTGCGCAGTGCATTCAGGGAGCTACACACATGAAACGTTTTGCCTTGGCGATCATCTGCGGCGTATTGGCCACTTCGGCCGTGGCCGCGCCCAAAGATTGTGAAGAGCTGCGCAAGGAGATCGAGGTCAAGATCCAGGCGAACGCGGTTCCGTCCTACACCTTGGAAATCGTCAGCAAGGAAGAAGCCGACAAGCACGACGTAGCCATGGTCGTCGGCAGCTGTGAGAACGGCACCAAAGCCATCATCTACCAGAAGAACAACGACTGAATCAGATGCAGTTGACGCTGCGCTCCTCTGCCAACAACTGACGCTCCGCGTTGTAGAGCCGGATATTCGGCGTGAAGGCCAGCGAACGGCCTTCCAGGACATAGCGCTGGCCCGCCTGGAAGTGGTCGTACTGCAGCGTCATGAAGCAGGTGCGTTCGGTGGTCTGCCCCAGCCCGCCGAAGCCACTACCCGTTGGTACTTCGAAATCAAAGCGCACCATCAACTCGTGGCTGCCGGGCGGCATCTGGAAGAAACGACCGTCATTGAGGTTCTTGCCGTCCAGGCGCTGGGCCATCACCAGCTTGGCGTTGGGTGTCGGGGTGGCGAAATCGACCCAGGCTTGCTGCGGATCGACCGCTGGCAACGGCGTCAAAGCGCATGCGCTGAGAAACAGGACGGTGATGGCAAGCAACAGCTGGCGCATGGCGTGTACTCAATGATGGAAGAAAAGAAATGGGCCTGACGCAGCAGGTTCCCCTTGAGTATAAACACCCCATGGCGTGGAAAATTCCCAGGAGTAATCGGTGCATGGTCAGGCGTTTTTTCCTCGGGTTGATGGTGGTACTGCTCAGTGGCTGCTCAAGCATCAGTTATTACGGACAGTTGGCCAGCGGCCAGTGGCAATTGTTGCGGGCCCGCGAACCGGTTGCCCAGGTCATCGCCGACCCCGCGCGGCCGCCGCAGCTGCGTGAGCATCTGGCGCAATCCCAGAAGGCGCGCACCTTTGCCAGTGAGCACCTGCATTTGCCTGACAACCCGAGTTACCGGCTGTACGCCGATATTGGCCGACCTTATGTCGTCTGGAATGTCTTCGCCACGACAGAATTTTCGCTGTCGCCGGAAACCCACTGCTTCCCGATTGCCGGTTGCGTGGCCTATCGCGGTTATTACAACCAGGGCGCAGCGCGGGGTGAGGCGGCATTGTTGCGCCTGCGGGGCATGGACGTGTCGATTGGCGGGGTCGAGGCCTATTCCACCCTGGGCTGGTTCAACGACCCGATCCTCAACTCGATGATGAACTGGGGGGATGAGCGCCTGGCCACGCTGATTTTTCATGAGCTGGCGCACCAGCGGTTTTATGTGCAGGACGACACCGAGTTCAACGAGTCATTCGCCAATTTCGTCGAGCAGGAAGGCACGCGGCAATGGCGTGCCGCGCGTGGGCTGGCGCCGGCCAGCGTGTCGGCGTCCAAGCAGCGTGATCAGTTTATCCAGTTGATCCTCGATACCCGTCAGCGGTTGGAAAAGGTTTATGCCCAGCCGTTATCGGCCGATGCGATGCGTGCGGCCAAGGCGGCAGAATTCGAGCGCTTGTGCAGTGATTATCGGCAGATGCGTGACAGCCAGTGGGCGGGCGATAAACGTTATGACGCGTGGATCAACTTGCCGATGAACAATGCGCGGTTGTTGCCGTTTGGGCTGTATGACCAGTGGGTGCCGGCGTTTGCGGCGTTGTTTCGGCAGGAAGGCGGGGATTGGCTGAGGTTTTATGCGGCGGTGGAGAAGATGGGTGGGTTGCCGGTGGAGCAGCGCAAGGCGGCGTTGAGGCAGTTGGAGAGCGGTGGCCGTTAGGGCCTCATCGCAGGCAAGCCAGCTCCCACATTTGAAGGTATTCACACATCAAAAGGTGGGAGCTGGCTTGCCTGCGATAGCGGTCTCAAGGCCGCCGCAAAAACGCCTGATGCATCTCGGCCAACGTCTCGAAATGCCAGGTCGGCGCCTCGGCATTCAACTCTTCAAAGCTGCCAAACCCATACCCCACCGCCGCCGAATCCAGTCCATTGCTGCGGGCGCCGAACAGGTCGTGCTTGCGGTCGCCGATCATCAGGGTGGTCGCCGGGTCCAGGCCTTCTTCGCGCATCAGGTGGGCAATCAACTCGACCTTGTTGGTGCGCGTACCGTCCAGCTCGCTGCCGTAGATCACCTTGAAGTGCTTGGCAAAATCGAAATGCCTGGCGATCTCGCGGGCAAATTCCCACGGCTTGGAGGTGGCGACATACAGTTGGCGACCTTGGCTGTTCAGCTCTTCCAGCAGCGGCAGCACGCCGTCGAATACGCGGTTCTCATACAGTCCAGTCACCTTGAAGCGCTCGCGGTAGAAATTCACCGCTTCCCACGCCTTGGCTTCGTCGAACCCGTAGAACTGCATGAACGCTTGCAGCAATGGCGGGCCGATAAAGTGTTCGAGCTTGGTCAGGTCCGGCTCGTCGATGCCGAGTTTGGCGAGGGCGTACTGGATCGAGCGGGTGATGCCTTCACGCGGATCAGTCAGGGTGCCATCCAGGTCGAAGAGGACGGTGGGGTAATGCAGGGTCATTGATCGAATCCTTCAGCCAGGTGCAGGTCTTTGAGTTTCACGTAGTTCGCCGCGCTGTAGGTGAAAAATGCGCGTTCCTTGTCAGTCAGTGGACGGATCTGTTTAGCCGGGCTGCCCACGTACAAGAAGCCGCTGTCGAGTTTCTTGCCCGGCGGCACCAGGCTGCCGGCGCCGATGATCACGTCATCTTCCACCACCGCACCGTCCATCACGATGCTGCCCATGCCGATCAGGATGCGGCTGCCTACCGTGCAACCATGCAGCATGACCTTGTGGGCGATGGTCACGTCGTCGCCGATCAGCAGCGGGAAACCGTCCGGGTTGAACGGCCCGGCATGGGTGATATGCAGCACGCAGCCATCCTGCACGCTGGTGCGCGCGCCGATGCGGATGCGGTGCATGTCGCCGCGAATCACGGTCAGCGGCCACACGGAGCTGTCGGTGCCGATTTCGACATCGCCGATCACCACCGCCGAAATATCGACAAAAGCCCCGGCGCCCAGGGTTGGCGTGTGGTTCTGATAGGTGCGAAGGGTCACGATAGCCTCTCTCTCTTCTGCTGATAGCTGCGGTGGGCGTTGATTGTAATTAAGATGGCCCCATCTTTGTTCTTACATGTCTTCAGCCAAGGTACCCACCGTGAGCGCGAACAACCCTCTTCTGCAGTCCTACGACCTGCCGCCGTTCTCGGCGATCCGTGCCGAGCACGTGCAACCGGCGATTGAACAGATCCTCGCCGACAACCGCGTCGCCATCGAAGGTATCCTGCAAAGCCAGGGGAAAAATCCGACGTGGGCCGGCCTGGTCCTGGCCATGGACGAACTGAACGACCGCCTGGGCGCCGCCTGGAGCCCGGTCAGCCACCTCAACGCCGTGTGCAACAGCGCCGAACTGCGTGAGGCCTATGAAAGCTGCCTGCCGGCGTTGAGCGCCTACTCCACCGAGATGGGCCAGAACCGTGAACTGTTCCAGGCCTTCGAAGCCCTGGCCAACAGCCCGGAAGCCGCCGGTTTCGACGTGGCGCAAAAAACCATCCTGGAACACGCCCTGCGCGACTTCCGCCTGTCGGGTATCGACTTGCCGCCGGAGCAGCAAAAACGCTACGCCGAAGTGCAGAGCAAACTGTCCGAACTGGGCAGCAAGTTCTCCAACCAGTTGCTGGATGCGACCCAGGCCTGGACCAAACACTTTACCGATGAAGCCACTCTCGCCGGCCTGACCGATTCGGCCAAGGCGCAGATGGCGGCAGCTGCCCAATCCAAAGACCTGGACGGTTGGCTGATCACCCTGGAATTTCCGAGCTACTACGCGGTAATGACCTACGCTCACGACCGCGCCCTGCGCGAAGAAGTCTACGCGGCCTACTGCACCCGTGCGTCGGACCAAGGCCCGAATGCCGGTCAGAACGATAACGGCCCGGTGATGGAACAGATCCTCGACCTGCGTCAGGAACTGGCCAAGCTGTTGGGCTACGCGTCCTTCTCCGAACTGAGCCTGGCCACCAAGATGGCCGAGTCCAGCGACCAGGTGCTGAGCTTCCTGCGCGACCTGGCCAAGCGCAGCAAGCCGTTTGCCGCCCAGGACCTGCAACAGCTCAAGGCTTACGCCGCCGAACAAGGCTGCGCCGACCTGCAAAGCTGGGACAGCGGTTTCTACGGCGAAAAACTCCGTGAGCAGCGCTACAGCGTGTCCCAGGAAGCCCTGCGCGCCTACTTCCCCATCGACAAAGTGCTCGGCGGCCTGTTTGCCATCGTGCAACGCCTGTACGGCATCGAGATTGCCGAACTGAAAGGCTTCGACACTTGGCACCCGGATGTACGCCTGTTTGAAATCAAGGAAAACGGCGAGCACGTCGGCCGCTTCTTCTTTGACCTGTACGCCCGCGCCAACAAGCGCGGCGGCGCCTGGATGGACGGCGCGCGCGACCGCCGCCGCACCATCGACGGCGTACTGCAAAGCCCGGTGGCCAACCTGGTGTGCAACTTCACCCCGGCCGACAGCGGCAAGCCTGCCCTGCTGACCCACGACGAAGTGACGACGCTGTTCCACGAATTCGGCCACGGCCTGCACCACCTGCTGACCCGCGTTGAACACGCTGGCGTGTCCGGTATCAACGGCGTGGCGTGGGATGCAGTGGAGTTGCCGAGCCAGTTCATGGAGAACTGGTGCTGGGAGCCGGAAGGCCTGGCGCTGATCTCCGGCCACTACGAAAGCGGCGAGCCGCTGCCCCAGGACCTGCTGGAAAAAATGCTCGCGGCGAAGAATTTCCAGTCCGGCCTGATGATGGTGCGCCAGTTGGAATTCTCGTTGTTCGACTTTGAACTGCACGCCACCCACGGTGATGGCCGCAGCGTGGCCCAGGTGCTGGAAGGCGTGCGCGATGAGGTCTCGGTGATGCGTCCGCCGGCCTACAACCGTTTTCCCAACAGCTTTGCGCACATTTTCGCCGGCGGTTATGCGGCGGGGTACTACAGCTACAAGTGGGCCGAAGTGCTGTCGGCCGATGCCTTCTCCAAGTTTGAAGAAGACGGCGTATTGAATGCCGAGACCGGCCGTGCCTTCCGCGAGGCGATCCTGGCCCGTGGCGGTTCCCAGGAACCGATGGTGTTGTTCGTCGATTTCCGCGGACGTGCGCCGTCGATTGACGCACTCTTGCGCCACAGCGGCCTGAGTGAGGACGCGGCAGCATGAGTGAAGGGCCTGTGATCACCAAAAAGCAATTTATCGCCGGGGCGGTCTGCCCGGCGTGCAGCGAGCCGGACAAGTTGAAGATGTGGACCGAAGACAGCGTGCCGCACCGTGAGTGTGTGGCCTGCGGTTATACCGACACATTGAATGACCAAGGTCTGTCGGTGCCCAAGGAATTGGGCACGCGGGTCAACACCTCGGCGTTGAAGGCGCCGGCTGACCCGAAGGTGCAGGCGGTGCAGTTCTTCCCCAATCCCAAGCTGAAAAAAGACTGACGCCCGTTTAGGGTTTTACCGTCAGTCCAATGTCGTTCTTTGGCTCGGCACGGCCCGTTCCCGCCGTGTTGAGCCAACTGTTCATCGAGCACAGTGCAAACGCACTGGTGCTGCAATCGCCATTCGCCAAGGCTGTACGCAACTTGTCGATATCGGCCTTCATCATGTAGCGAACGCCGTCCTTGAAGCCGTTACTGGTGCCAAAACCGCCCAGGGTCATCTCGTTCAGCGCATCCTCCTTGCTCCATCCCTGCACCACCACGCGATACATCGCCGCCATCAGGCCGGTGCGGTCGGAGCCGTGTTTGCAGTGCATCAGCACCGGGCCGTTGGCCTCGGCGTCCTTGATCGCCCGGAGTGCCGCCAGCACGTCGGAATCATCTACATGGTTGGTGCGATAGCTCAGCTGGACTTGACGGATACCGGGGGCTTTCAGCCAGTTGGCGTCGGACTCCGGCAGGAAGTTGATCACGGTACCGATCTTCAGTTGTTCCAGCAGCGGCACCGCGCCGCTGTCGGGTAAAGCACTGCGATACAGGGTGGGCGTCATCTGGTGCAGGTTGTATTGGCTGCCCACGGGCTGCGCCCATTCGGCCGAGCGAATGGAGGTGGACTCGTCGGCCTGGGCAGGCACGAGGGTAAACAAGGCCACGAGCGCGAGGCCAAGAGCCGACAGCCATTGATGCTTGAACATGGGTGACGTTAACCAGACATGAGGGTTGGGGATGGCCCACAGATTGGTTTACGGGGGGTCAACGGGGTGTGAGGTGGTCGTCAAAGATTCGTGAATCCTCAGTCTTTAGTCGTTGAAACGATTCCTCCCGATCCTTAGGCTGCTATCATTTGTAACCATTGATTGCCAAAAATACCCAAGCCGCTCCCCAGAAGCAGCTGATCAACCCGTGACCACATGATGAGGTGCACCCATGTCTGATCAAGATCAAGACAACCCCCGGCGTGACTTTCTGCGCAAATCCTTGACCTTGATCCCGGTGGTCACGGTTGCCAGCACAGGCCTTGGCGGCTCGATGCTGATGGCCACGCCCGAGCCGGCCCAGGCCGCTCCCGCCAAGCCTGCGGCCAGCGAAAAAGCCTACGAGCCAAGTTACTTCACGGCCGAAGAGTGGGCGTTTATCAACGCCGCCGTGGCGCAGTTGATCCCGGCGGATGCCCAAGGCCCAGGCGCCCTGGAAGCCGGCGCCCCGGAATACATCGACCGCCAGATGAACACGCCGTACGCCAGTGGCGCGCTGTGGTTTATGCAAGGTCCGTTCAACGCCGATGCACCGCCCGAGATGGGCTGGCAGAGCAAACTGGTGCCCAAGGACATCTATCGCCTGGGTATCGCCGCGACGGATGCATGGTCGAAAGCGTTCAACGGTAAAGCTTTTGCTGCGCAAGACAGCGCTACCCGAGACGACATGCTGCGTCGCCTGGAGGCTGGCGGCAGTGAAGTGGCCGCGCATTTCGACGCGGTGCCGCCGAAGATTTTCTTCAATCTGCTGCTGCAAAACACCAAGGAAGGGTTCTTCTGCGACCCGATCCACGGTGGCAACAAAGGCATGGTCGGCTGGACCATGATCGGCTTCCCCGGCGCCCGCGCCGATTTCATGGACTGGGTTGAACGCAACGAGCAATACCCCTTCCCGGCAGTTTCCATCCGCGGCGAGAGGGCATAAACGTGGCGACCATCATGAAGAAAGTGGATGCGGTGATCGTAGGCTTCGGCTGGACCGGCGCGATCATGGCCAAGGAGCTGACGGAAGCAGGCCTCAACGTGGTAGCGCTGGAGCGCGGCCCGATGCAGGACACTTACCCAGACGGCAACTATCCCCAGGTCATCGACGAACTGACCTACAGCGTGCGTAAAAAACTCTTCCAGGACATTTCCAAGGAGACGGTGACCATTCGCCATAGCGTGAATGACGTCGCCCTGCCCAACCGTCAGTTGGGTGCGTTTCTGCCGGGCAATGGCGTCGGTGGTGCGGGCCTGCACTGGTCGGGTGTGCACTTTCGTGTCGACCCGATCGAGCTGCGCATGCGCAGCCATTACGAAGAGCGCTACGGCAAAAACTTCATTCCCAAGGACATGACCATCCAGGACTTCGGCGTCAGCTATGAAGAGCTGGAGCCGTTTTTCGACTACGCGGAAAAAGTCTTCGGCACCTCCGGCCAGGCCTGGACCGTCAAAGGCCAGTTGGTGGGCGAAGGTCGCGGTGGCAACCCGTATGCCCCGGACCGCTCCAACCCGTTCCCCTTGGAATCGCAGAAAAACACCGTCTCCGCACAGCTGTTTCAGAAAGCCGCTGCCGAGGTCGGTTACAAACCCTACAACCTGCCGTCGGCCAATACCTCGGGGCCGTACACCAACCCCTATGGCGCGCAGATGGGCCCGTGCAACTTCTGCGGTTTTTGCAGCGGTTACGTGTGCTACATGTATTCCAAGGCTTCGCCGAACGTGAACATCCTGCCGGCGCTGCGCCAGGTGCCGAACTTCGAGTTGCGGCCCAATTCCCACGTGCTCAAGGTCAATCTCGACAGCACCAAGAGCAAAGCCACCGGTGTGACGTACATCGACGCCCAGGGTCGCGAATGCGAGCAGCCGGCCGACCTGGTGATTCTCGGCGCGTTCCAGTTCCACAACGTGCGCCTGATGCTGCTGTCGGGCATCGGCAAGCCTTACGATCCGATCACCAACGAGGGCGTGGTGGGCCGCAACTTTGCCTACCAGAACATGGCCACCATCAAGGCGTTCTTCGACAAGGACACCCACACCAACAACTTCATCGGTGCCGGCGGCAATGGCGTGGCCATCGACGACTTCAACGCCGACAACTTCGACCACGGGCCCCATGGCTTTGTGGGCGGCTCGCCAATGTGGGTCAACCAGGCCGGCAGCCGGCCGATTGCCGGGACGTCCAACCCACCGGGTACACCGGCCTGGGGCAGCGCATGGAAACGTGCCACCGCCGATTACTACACCCACCAGGTGTCGATGGACGCTCACGGTGCGCATCAATCCTATCGGGGCAACTACCTGGATCTGGACCCGGTGTACCGCGATGCCTACGGTCAGCCGTTGCTGCGGATGACGTTCGACTGGCAGGAAAACGACATCAAGATGAACCGCTTCATGGTCGAGAAAATGGGCAAGGTCGCCGAGGCGATGAACCCCAAGGCCATTGCCGTGCTTGGCAAAAAGGTCGGTGAGCACTTCAACACCGCGTCGTACCAGACCACCCACCTCAACGGTGGCGCGATCATGGGCACCGATCCCAAGACCAGTGCGTTGAACCGTTACCTGCAATGCTGGGATGTACACAACGTGTTTGTCCCCGGTGCGTCAGCTTTCCCACAAGGCTTGGGCTACAACCCTACCGGCCTGGTGGCGGCGCTGACCTATTGGTCGGCCCGCGCGATCCGCGAGCAGTACCTGAAAAACCCCGGCCCACTGGTTCAGGCATAAGGAGCGATGACCATGAAAGCATTTGTTATCGCCTCTCTGGCGCTGTTCAGCAGTTGCTCGGTAAGCGCTGCCGAAACCGACCTGATCAAGCAGGGCGAATACCTGGCCCGCGCCGGTGACTGCGTGGCCTGCCACACCGCCAAGGGCGGCAAGCCGTTCGCTGGCGGCCTGCCGATGGAAACGCCGATTGGCGTGATCTATTCCACCAACATCACCCCGGACAAGAGCGGCCTGGGCGACTACAGCTTCGAGGACTTCGACAAGGCCGTGCGCCATGGCGTCGCCAAGAGCGGTAGTACGCTTTACCCGGCCATGCCCTATCCGTCTTACGCGCGCGTGAGCGATAGCGATATGCAGGCGTTGTACGCGTACTTCATGAAGGGTGTGGAACCGGTGGCCCAGGACAACAAGGCCAGCGATATTCCATGGCCGTTGAGCATGCGCTGGCCGTTGGCCGCGTGGCGCTGGATGTTTGCGCCTGAGGTTGCCGAAGCGCAGCCAGCCGCGCAGGCCGACCCGGTGATCAGCCGTGGCGCCTATCTGGTGGAAGGGCTCGGCCACTGCGGCGCCTGCCACACGCCGCGGGCCCTGACCATGCAGGAAAAAGCCCTGAGTGCCAGCGAGGGCAGCGCGTTCCTGTCTGGCAGTGCGCCGCTGGAAGGCTGGATTGCCAAAAGCCTGCGCGGCGATCACAAGGACGGCCTCGGCAGTTGGAGCGAGGAACAGCTGGTGCAATTCCTCAAGACCGGCCGCAGCGACCGTAGCGCGGTGTTTGGTGGCATGAGCGATGTGGTCGTCCACAGCATGCAGTACATGTCGGAAAATGACCTGACGGCTATCGCCCGTTACCTCAAGAGCCTGCCGGCGGTCGACCCCAAGGATCAGCCGCACCAGTACGACAAGCAGGTCGCCGAGGCTCTGTGGAAAGGCGACGACAGCCAGCGCGGTGCCTCTGTGTACATCGACAACTGCGCCGCTTGCCACCGCACCGACGGCCACGGATACACCCGCGTGTTCCCGGCCCTGGCCGGCAACCCGGTATTGCAGACGGCGGATGCCACCTCGTTGATCAACATTGTGTTGAACGGCGGCACCTTGCCGGCGACCCACGCGGCGCCGTCCACCTTCACCATGCCGGCGTTCGCCTGGCGCCTGTCGGACCAGGAAGTGGCGGATGTCGTCAGTTTCATCCGTGGCAGTTGGGGCAACAAAGGTGAACCGGTGAAAGCCGGTGATGTGGCGAACCTGCGTCAGGCTGCGGAAAAACACTGACCGCCAAACGGCACTGGTCAGAAACCTCGCGCCTCGATACTGTATATAAAAACAGTATTGAGGCGTTTTTATGTCTACTCCGCTGCCGCCCCGTGGCCGGGGCACGGCCACCAACCTGCATAACCGCTTTGCGCCCACCGTCAGCGTGGCCGAGGACGACGGCTGGTATCAGGAAGTGCCGCCGACCCAGGGCACCGAAGTGCGTATCGAAACGGCCAGGACCATCATCACCCGCAACAACTCGCCGGACTTGCCGTTTGATCGCTCGATCAACCCTTATCGTGGCTGCGAGCACGGCTGCATCTACTGTTATGCGCGGCCCAGCCATGCCTATTGGGACATGTCGCCGGGGCTGGATTTCGAGACCAAGCTGATCGCCAAGAGCAACGCCGCCGACGTGCTGGAGCAGCAGCTGTCGAAGCCGGGTTATGTGTGTGCGCCGATCAACCTGGGGTCCAACACCGACCCTTATCAGCCCATCGAGCGCGAGTATCGGATCACCCGGCAAACCCTTGAGGTGCTGCTGCGTTACCGGCACCCGGTGACCATCATCACCAAGGGCTCGCTGATCCTGCGTGATCTCGATTTGCTCACTGAGTTGGCGCGCCAGCGGCTGGTAGCCGTGATGATCAGCCTCACCAGCCTGGATGACGAGCTCAAGCGCATCCTGGAACCGCGCACGGCGGCACCCAAGGCGCGGTTGCGGGCGATTCGGGTGATGCGCGAGGCAGGCATCCCGGTGGGCGTGTTGTGCTCGCCGATGATCCCGATGATCAACGACAGCGAACTGGAAAGCCTGCTCACCGAAGCCCACGCGGCCGGTGCGCAAAGTGCGGCGTACATGATGCTGCGCCTGCCGCTGGAGGTGGCGCCGTTGTTCGAGGAGTGGCTGGCGGCGCATTACCCGCAGCGCGCGGCCCATGTGATGAGCCTGGTGCGCCAGGTACGCGGTGGTGAGGTGTACGACAGTCGCTTTGGCGTGCGCATGCGCGGCGAGGGTCCTTTTGCCGATCTGCTGGCCCAGCGTTTCAGCAAGGCGATCAAACGCCTGGGGCTCAATCGTCGGGAAGGGTTTAATCTGGATTGCACGGCGTTCTGTCCGCCGGGCAGGCAGATGGCGTTGTTGTAGACTGTTGAGGAAAGGTGCACTTTATTTGTAGGAATAGTCTCACTTTGACATCACTGAAACCCGCGATCTAGAGCGGTTCATTCAGTTTGAGTTAAGTTTCGGCGGCTACCTTGTCCAGCGAGTGACTGATGAGTCGGCGGCCTGCTTTGTGGCGTTTGCAACGATTTCACGGGCCAGGCGTCGAACGCACTTGAACACTCCCCTGCATTAACCAAGAGGATGAATCATGAGTGATAAGGATAAACAGCCGTTGGCTGCGTCGGCTTCAGCCCCTGAGGTGGCGGAATCCGCCGATGCAGCGCTAAAGCATATCGTTGACGGCTTTTTGCATTTCCATCACGACGTCTTCCCCCAGCAGGAAGAACTCTTCAAGAAACTCGCCACGGCCCAGAGCCCGCGGGCGATGTTCATTACCTGCGCCGACTCGCGCATTGTCCCCGAGCTGATTACCCAGAGTTCGCCGGGCGACTTGTTCGTGACCCGTAACGTCGGCAACGTGGTGCCGCCCTACGGCCAGATGAACGGCGGTGTTTCCACGGCCATCGAGTACGCGGTACTCGCCCTGGGCGTGCAGCACATCATTGTCTGCGGGCACTCCGATTGCGGCGCGATGCGTGCGGTGCTCAACCCCGACAGCCTGGAAAAAATGCCGACGGTAAAGGCCTGGCTGCGGCATGCCGAGGTTGCCAAGACCATGGTCCATGACAACTGCGACTGCGCCAATGAAAGCGAAAGCATGAAGGTGCTGACCGAAGAAAACGTCATCGCCCAGTTGCAGCACTTGCGCACCCACCCTTCCGTGGCTTCGCGCATGGCCAATGGTCATTTGTTTATCCATGGCTGGATCTACAACATCGAGACCAGCGAAATCCGCGCCTACGATGCGGATCAGTCCACGTTCAGACCCCTGAACGGCGAAGGGCCAATCCCTTGCGCGACGCCTAAAGCGCGCTTCTAAAACACTTCCCTGCCGGGTAAAGCGGTGGCTGCCATGGATGCAGCCAGGCTTTGCCGCGCCCGGCGAATGCCTCGGGAGAGTCATCATGCGTGCTGCTCAATTGAAAGCTGTATTGCCACGGGAGCTGCTCGCCTCGGTGGTTGTGTTCCTGGTCGCCCTGCCCTTGTGCATGGGCATTGCGATTGCGTCCGGCATGCCGCCGGCCAAGGGTTTGATCACCGGGATCATCGGTGGCCTGGTCGTCGGGTGGCTGGCGGGTTCGCCGCTGCAAGTCAGCGGCCCGGCGGCAGGCCTGGCGGTGTTGGTGTTTGAGCTGGTACGCCAACACGGAATGATGATGCTGGGGCCGATCCTGCTGCTGGCGGGCTTCCTGCAACTGGTGGCTGGGCGGTTGCGCCTGGGTTGCTGGTTCCGCGTGACGGCACCGGCTGTGGTGTATGGCATGTTGGCAGGTATCGGCGTGCTGATTGTGCTGTCGCAGATCCATGTGATGCTCGACGGTGTGCCCAAGCCTTCGGGGTTGGATAACCTGGCGGGTTTCCCGGCGGCAGTGGCGCAGGCCATTCCCAGCCTTGGCTGGCAGGCGGGTTTGCTCGGGCTGTCGACGATGCTGGTGATGTACCTGTGGGACAAGCTCCGCCCGAAAACCCTGCGCTTTGTGCCCGGCGCGCTACTGGGCGTGGGCCTGACCACGCTGGTCAGCCTGATGCTGGCGTTGCAGGTCAAGCGTGTGGAAGTCCCGGAAAACCTCGCGGACGCCATCGACTGGCTGCGCCCCAGTGACCTCTTGAACCTGGCCGACCCTCAGCTGTTGATCGCGGCATTCGCCGTGGCCTTTATCGCCAGCGCCGAGACCTTGCTCTCCGCCGCAGCGGTAGACCGCATGCACAACGGCCAGCGTTCGGATTTCGACAAGGAATTGTCCGCTCAAGGTGTGGGCAACATGTTGTGCGGCCTGGTCGGCGCCCTGCCGATGACCGGTGTGATCGTGCGCAGCTCAGCCAATGTCCAGGCCGGTGCAACCACGCGGTTATCGGCGATGTTCCACGGGCTGTGGCTGTTGGCATTCGTGCTGTTGCTGTCGAGCGTGCTGCAAAGCATCCCGGTGGCGAGCCTGGCGGGCGTGCTGGTGTACACCGGGATCAAGCTGGTGGACATCAAGGCATTCAAGGCCTTGGGGCGTTATGGACGCATGCCGATGTTCACCTATGCGGCGACAGCGCTGGCGATCATTTTTACCGACCTGCTGACCGGCGTGCTGGTGGGCTTCGGGCTGACGCTGGTCAAGCTGGCATTCAAGGCTTCGCGTTTGAAGGTGAGCCTGATCGACCTGCCCCAGGACAGTGAGATGGAGCTACGTTTGAGCGGTGCGGCGACCTTCCTGAAAGTGCCGGCGTTGACCCAGGTGCTGTCGACGGTGCCGGCCGGGACGACCGTGCATGTGCCGCTGAACAACCTGAGTTACATCGACCATTCCTGCCTGGAGTTGTTGGAGGAATGGGGGCGGGCCAATGCGGCGAAGGGTTCGAAACTGGTGATCGAGGCGCGTGGGTTGAAGCGCCGGTTGGAAGGTCGGGTGCGGATGACGACGGGGATAGGCTCGGCAGCGCCCTCTGGCTGACGAAACCGGATCAAAAATGTGGGAGCTGGCTTTTGTGGGAGCCGGGCTTGCCCGCGATGCAGGCACCTCGGTGTTTCAGTTGCACTGAGGTGATGCAATCGCAGGCAAGCCAGCTCCCACAAAAGCCAGCTCTCACACACATTGGTCTGGTATCGGCTGCGAGATTTAGGCCGGCTGATCCAGCGCCAACTCCACACCCAGTTGGCGAGACAGGCACGGCCAGCGCTTCCACGCGGCTTCCGTGTTCGGGCTCTTGAGCGTTTCGCGATAAGCCTCCACCGATTCCAGCGCAAAGCTGTCTTCGTTGAGCATCTCATCCACCGCCAGGTGCACGGCTTCATCGAGGCTGTTGGCAAATGCTTCGCCGATCAGCTGGTGCGCAATCAGGTTGGCCACGGTGGTGTCCGCCGGGATCAGCGGCTGGCCGAAATGCTTGATATACAGATCGTTTACTTCTTCCACCAGGCGATGGGCCAGGTAGGCCTCGTCCAGCAGGCCATCGAGCCCTTCATGCCCGGCGAGGATCGCGGGCGGCTGCAGGAAGAATTGCTCGGCGATTTTCAGCACAGGCTTGATCTGGCTTTCGATACCAGCCTCGCGGGCCACGTCGTTGGCGGCGTCGAGCAAATCCGGGACGAGGTCGATATAAGCAGTGACGAAGCGCGTCATGACAATGTTGCGATCACCGTCAGCCAAAGAGATGGCCGAATGCAGGTGCGGCAATTGGGTTTCCAGTTGCTGGGCCAGCTGGCCCGTGCTGGCTTCGTGTTGATGGGCACGGGAAATCTGCTCGCGCAATGCGGCGGTGTTCATGAGGGCTCCAGTGATGCAGGCGTAGGAAAAGGGAGAGGATAAGGTAGCTCGTTTATACGAGCGCCTCAGACGCATTTGTCATAATTATTTCATGGTTATGCGCCTGTGTTATATCGGAATGCCATCGTTCGTCGGATAAACGATTCCGCCCCCGGTTTTATTGGCTCCGCCCGTCTGTTTGTGCTGATTTGTCCCCACACATTGCGGGGTTGCAGGTGCTGTCTATACTCGGTTTTGTAGGCAATTAGCTGATGACGCCAGACTGCATAAGCAGGTGAGGCTAAGCGGTTGTAAGCAGTATGGAAGCCGCTCCCTTCGACGCAGGTGCAAACCGGCGGGATAACAAGAACGATAAGGGGAACCCGCAATGACGCGACATCCACACGTTTGGATGGGCCTTCTGTTGTGGTCGGTATTCGGCCAGGCGCACGCCGCCTGGACCACGAATATGGCGCCAGGGGCGACTGAAGTCAGCCACGCTGTGTTTGACCTGCACATGACCATTTTCTGGATCTGTGTGGTGATCGGCATCATCGTGTTTGGCGCGATGTTCTGGTCGATGATCCTGCACCGCCGGTCCACGGGCCAGGTGGCGGCCAAGTTCCACGAGAGCACCACCGTGGAGATCCTCTGGACCGTGGTGCCCTTGCTGATCCTTGTCGCGATGGCCATTCCGGCAACCAAGACCCTGATCAATATCTACGACAGCAGTGAGTCGGATATCGATATCCAGGTCACCGGCTACCAGTGGAAGTGGCACTACAAATACCTCGGCCAGGATGTGGAGTTCTTCAGCAACCTGGCCACCCCCGCCGAGCAGATCCATAACCAGGCGACCAAGGGCGAGCATTACCTGCTGGAAGTCGATCAACCGCTGGTGCTACCTGTGGGCGCAAAAGTGCGCTTCCTGGTGACCGCCGCCGACGTGATCCACTCCTGGTGGGTGCCGGCCTTTGCGGTCAAGCGCGACGCCATCCCCGGCTTCGTCAACGAGGCCTGGACGCGCGTCGAGAAGCCCGGCATCTACCGTGGTCAGTGTGCCGAACTGTGTGGCAAGGACCACGGTTTCATGCCGATCGTGGTCGAGGTCAAGTCCAAGGCCGACTACGACACCTGGCTGGCGGCGCGCAAAGACGAAGCCGCCAAGCTCAAGGAGCTGACCTCCAAAGAGTGGACGCTGGAAGAGCTGGTGGCCCGTGGCGACAAGGTCTACCACACCGCCTGCGTGGCCTGTCACCAGGCCGAGGGCCAGGGCCTGCCACCGATGTTCCCGGCGCTCAAGGGTTCGCCAATCGCCACCGGGCCCAAGGAAGACCACCTGCACCGCGTCTACTTCGGCAAGCCCGGCACCGCCATGGCAGCGTTCGGCAAGCAGCTCTCGGAAGTGGACATCGCCGCCGTTGTCACCTACGAGCGCAACGCCTGGGGCAACAACAAAGGCGACATGGTCACGCCGAAAGACGTGCTGGACCTGAAACAGGCGGAAAGCAAATGACTGACTTCAGAGCGTCTACCCCGACCGGCCCCGCCCACTCGCCTGCAGGAGAACGGCCATGAGCACTGTGATCGATGACCATGGTCACGCCGACCATGCCCACGGCCCCGCCAAAGGCCTGATGCGTTGGGTGCTGACCACCAACCACAAAGACATCGGTACGATGTACCTGTGGTTCGCCTTCACCATGTTTCTGCTCGGCGGTTCGTTCGCCATGGTGATCCGTGCCGAACTGTTCCAGCCCGGCCTGCAAATCGTCGAGCCGGCGTTCTTCAACCAGATGACCACCATGCACGGCCTGATCATGGTGTTCGGCGCAGTGATGCCGGCGTTTGTCGGCCTGGCCAACTGGATGATCCCGCTGATGATCGGCGCGCCGGACATGGCCCTGCCGCGCATGAATAACTTCAGCTTCTGGCTGCTGCCTGCAGCGTTCCTGTTGCTGGTCTCGACCCTGTTTACCCCCGGCGGCGGGCCGAATTTCGGCTGGACCTTCTACGCCCCGCTTTCCACCACCTATGCGCCGGAAAGCGTGACGTTCTTCATCTTCGCCATCCACCTGATGGGCATCAGTTCGATCATGGGCGCGATCAACGTGGTCGCCACCATTCTCAACCTGCGCGCGCCGGGCATGACCCTGATGAAAATGCCGCTGTTCGTCTGGACCTGGCTGATCACCGCGTTCCTGTTGATCGCCGTGATGCCGGTGCTGGCGGGTTGCGTGACCATGATGCTGATGGACATCCACTTCGGCACCAGCTTCTTCAGCGCGGCCGGTGGCGGTGACCCGGTGCTGTTCCAGCATGTGTTCTGGTTCTTCGGCCACCCCGAGGTATACATCATGATCCTGCCAGCCTTTGGCGCCGTCAGCTCGATCATCCCGACCTTCTCGCGCAAGCCGTTGTTCGGCTACACCTCGATGGTGTACGCCACGGCGAGCATTGCCTTCCTGTCGTTCATCGTGTGGGCGCACCACATGTTCGTGGTGGGCATTCCGCTGGTGGGCGAGTTGTTCTTCATGTACGCCACCCTGCTGATCGCCGTGCCGACGGGGGTGAAAGTGTTCAACTGGGTCAGCACCATGTGGCAAGGCTCGCTGACCTTCGAGACGCCGATGCTGTTTGCCGTGGCCTTTGTGATCCTGTTCACCATCGGCGGCTTCTCCGGGCTGATGCTGGCGATTGCCCCGGCGGACTTCCAGTACCACGACACCTACTTTGTAGTGGCGCACTTCCATTACGTACTGGTGCCCGGCGCGATCTTCGGCATCTTCGCGTCGGCCTACTACTGGCTGCCGAAATGGACCGGCCACATGTACGACGAAACCCTGGGCAAGCTGCACTTCTGGCTGTCTTTCGTGGGCATGAACATGGCGTTCTTTCCGATGCACTTTGTGGGATTGGCCGGCATGCCGCGGCGGGTGCCGGACTACAACCTGCAGTTCGCCGACTTCAACATGGTGTCGTCGATTGGCGCGTTCATGTTTGGCGCCACGCAGATCTTCTTCCTGTTTATCGTGATCAAGTGCATCCGTGGCGGCCCGCCGGCACCGGCCAAGCCGTGGGATGGGGCCGAAGGGCTGGAGTGGAGCGTGCCTTCGCCGGCGCCGTACCACACCTTCACCACGCCGCCGGAGGTCAAATGAACAAGTCGCCACGGGACTCCTGTGGGAGCGGGCTTGCCCGCGAAGGCGGTGTGTCAGTCGCCACATGCAGTGCCTGGCACACCGCTATCGCGGGCAAGCCCGCTCCCACAGACAATCAAAAGCTGGGGGTGTGTGATGGCTGAGTCCGTGCCCATCAGGCGCCTGGTCACCCGCCTGCTGATCCTGGTGGTCGCCATGTTCGCCTTCGGCTTCGCCCTGGTGCCGATCTATGACGTGATGTGCAAGGCGTTCGGCATCAACGGCAAGACCGCCGGGCAGTACGAAGGGGCGCAGGTGGTGGACCCGTCGCGCCAAGTGCGCGTGCAGTTCCTGTCCACCAATGCCATCGACATGGTCTGGGAGTTCCACGCCAAGGCCGATGAAGTGGTGGTCAACCCCGGTGCCGTGACCGAGATGCTGTTCGTGGCCTACAACCCCACGGACAAGGCCATGACCGCCCAGGCCGTGCCGAGCATTTCGCCGGCGGAAGCGGCGATGTACTTCCACAAGACCGAATGTTTTTGCTTTACCCAGCAGGTGTTGCAGCCGGGCCAGCGCATCGAGATGCCGGTGCGTTTTATCGTCGATCGCGACATGCCCAAGGATGTGAAGCATTTGACCCTGGCGTACACGCTGTTTGATATCACTGCGCGCCAACCGCCGGTGGCCGTCCACAGCGGCGGCTAGCTACTGTTTGCCCCCTCAATCAGGAGAGCGAATACATGTCGTCTCATGATACGTACTACGTACCAGCGCAAAGCAAATGGCCAATAATTGCCACGGTTGGCATGCTGGTCACGGTGTACGGCCTGGCCGTGTGGTTCAACGATCTCAAGGCCGCGCGCCCGGAATCCCACGGCCCGTGGATCTTTTTCGTCGGCGGGTTGTTGCTGGCCTATATGTTGTTCGGCTGGTTCGGCGCGGTGATCAAGGAAAGCCGCGCCGGTTTGTACAGCCCGCAGATGGACCGCTCGTTCCGATGGGGCATGACCTGGTTCATCTTTTCCGAAGTGATGTTCTTTATCGCCTTCTTCGGTGCGCTGTTTTATGTCCGTCACATGTCGGCGCCATGGCTGGCGGGCGAGGGCTCAAAAGGCGTCGCGCACATGCTGTGGCCGAACTTCGAGTTTGCCTGGCCGCTGCTGAACAACCCTGACCCAAAACTCTACCCCGCGCCCGAAGGGACGATCAGCCCGTGGGGTCTGCCGCTGGTCAATACCATCTTGCTGGTGAGTTCCAGCGTGACCATCACCATTGCTCACCACGCGCTGCGCAAAGGTCATCGCGGCGCGCTCAAGCTCTGGCTGGCGATCACCGTGCTGCTGGGGTTGGCGTTTCTCGGGTTCCAGGCCGAGGAATACATCCATGCCTATAAAGAGCTGGGCCTGACCTTGGGCTCGGGCGTGTACGGCGCGACGTTCTTCATGCTCACCGGTTTCCACGGCGCCCACGTGACTATCGGCACGATCATTCTGTTTGTGATGCTGATGCGCATCCTCAAGGGGCACTTCAATGCCGAGCATCAGTTCGGCTTCGAAGCGGCGAGCTGGTATTGGCACTTTGTGGATGTGGTGTGGATCGGCCTGTTTTTCTTCGTGTATGTGCTGTGAGGCGATTTACCACGGCGCGTGAGACACCAGCTGGCCGCTGAAAAAGCCCCAGGTGATCAACGCCAGGGTGATGACGGCGAACACGACACGCACGGTCAAGGCAGTGACGAGGCGATTGGAGTTGCCCTCGTCCTTGACCAGAAAGAACAAGCCACTGAACAGGCTCACAACGGTCGCGATCAGCATCAGGGCAATAGCGGCTTTGAGCATGGTCGGGCTCCAAGGGGATGGGCGGGCAATGAAAACAAGTATAGCCAGCGCCATGAAATGCTTTCGCCCGGGGATCGCGCCGACACTGGTGGTGTTGGTGCTGCTGCCCTTGATGGTAGGCCTGGGGTTTTGGCAGCTGTCTCGCGGCCATGAAAAGCAGCTGCTGGTGGACCGTTACGCTGAGCGGCGCGCGGCGGAGCCGATCAGCAGCGCGCAACTCAACGACATGCCTGACCCGGCCTTTCGCCGCGTGCGCTTGCGCGGCCAATTCGACGCCGAGCACAGCGTGTTGCTCGACAACCGCATGCGCGATGGCAAGGCCGGCGTAGAGCTGCTGCAACCCTTTCACGACAGGGCCAGCGGCCTCTGGCTGTTGCTCAATCGCGGCTGGCTGCCCTGGCCAGACCGCCGCACCCCGCCCGCCTTCACCACCCCAGCCACGCCGGTGAATCTCGACGCCTGGGTGTATGTCGCCCCCGGCGAAACCTTCCAGCTGCATGCGGACCCAGCGACCGCGCAATGGCCGCGCCTGCTGACCGCCTTGCACCCTGGCGCGCTGTGGACGGAATTGGGTCGCAGCGGCTTTGCCTACGAGCTGCGCGCCGAAGCTGGCCCCGGTACGTACGAAACCACCTGGCCGATCGTGGCCATGGGCCCGGAAAAACACCTCGCCTACGCCGTGCAATGGTTCGCCATGGCCCTGGCGTTGCTCGCGCTGTACCTCTACCTCGGCTGGCACAACAAAAAGGAGAAGTCCCATGGGAGCGGCCATGAATCCACCCAACATGTCTGAGGCGCCGGACCGGCGCAAAGGCCGCTGGCAGTTGATCCTGATCCTGCTGATGGTGGTCGGGCCGATGGCGCTGGCCACGTTCATGTACAAATTGCAGTTCTGGGTGCCGGACAGCCGCAGCTACCACGGCCAGATGATCGGCAACGGCCAGACCCGCGCCGATATTGGCGTGCAGGCTGATGAAGAGCGCTGGCAGCTATTGGTCACCGCGCCCGCCGCGTGCGCTGCCGATTGCCAGCAACTGGTGTACCTGGCGCGCCAGCTGCAAATCGGCCTGGGGCGTGATGCGTCCCGCGCCAGCCATGCCTTGGCCAGCGCGCAGCCAGTGAGCGCTGAGTACGAGGCCAAGCTGAAGGCCGAATACCCGCAACTGCAACGTTACCCGCTGGACTTGCCGACGTTCCGCAAGGACGCCGCCGCGCCGGGCGATGCGCAGCTGTGGATCGTCGACCCCCACGGCAACCTGGTGTTGCGCTACGACGCCACGGTCAAGGGCAAGGACTTGCTCAACGACCTGCGCCACCTGCTGAAACTGTCGAATATCGGATAAGGGCATCGTCATGGCCAAACCTGGATTTCGCCTCGCGTTGTTTGCCACCTTGTTGGCGCTGATCGTCGTGCTGCTCGGCGCCTATACCCGCCTGACCCACGCCGGCCTTGGTTGCCCGGACTGGCCGGGCTGCTACGGCTTTATCAGCGTGCCGCAAAGCGAAACCCAATTGGCCCATGCCGAATTGCACTTCCCTGACACGCCGGTGGAGGCGGACAAGGGCTGGAGCGAGATGATTCATCGCTACTTCGCCGGCACCTTGGGCCTGCTGATCGTGCTGCTGGCGGCGCGTTCGTGGAGCCATCGCCGCGACCCGGGCCAGCCGGTGAAGCTGCCGCTGTTCCTATTGGCGGTGGTGTTCGCCCAGGCCGCGTTTGGCATGTGGACGGTGACGCTGAAACTGTGGCCGCAGGTGGTGACCGGGCATCTGCTGGGCGGCTTTGCCACCTTGAGCCTGCTGTTTCTGCTGACGCTGCGCCTGTCCGGCGTGCTGCCCGCGCTGATCGTGCCCAAGCGCCTGCAATATTGGGCGACGGCCGGGCTGGTGCTGGTGATCGGGCAGATTGCGCTGGGCGGCTGGGTCAGCTCCAACTATGCGGCGGTGGCCTGCATCGACCTGCCGACCTGTCATGGCGAGTGGTGGCCGGCGGCGGATTTTGCCAATGGCTTTCACCTGACCCAGCACATCGGGCCCAACTATTTGGGCGGGCAACTGGACAGCGAGGCGCGTACGGCGATTCACCTGACCCATCGCCTCGGCGCGGTGCTGGTGTCGTTGGTGTTGCTGGGCCTGGCCTGGCAACTGCGCGCCGTGGGCATGAGCCGTTTGGCTGGCCTGCTGCTGATCGCCCTGGGCGCGCAAATCTGCCTGGGCTTGAGCAATGTGTATTTCCACCTGCCGCTGCCGGTGGCGGTCGGGCATAACGCCGGCGGCGCGGCGTTGCTGCTGACGCTGGTGCTGGTCAACTACCACGCCCGTACCAGCCTGGTTCGGGTGCGCAATCAGCTGCCGTTTGGCTGGCGTTTTATCCCGCGCAAACATGTCTCGGGCCTCATCACCCTTAAAGGAGAGATGCCATGGCGACCTTGATCGGTGCGCGTCAACACCAGGCGATCTGGCGTGACTACCTGGAGCTGACCAAACCGAAAGTGGTGGTGCTGATGCTCGTCACCTCACTGGTGGGGATGTTCCTCGCTACCCGCGCCGGCGTGCCGTGGGCGGTGCTGGTGTTCGGCAACCTGGGGATTGCGTTGTGTGCCGGCGGTGCGGCGGCGGTCAACCATGTGGTGGACCGGCGCATCGATGCGGTGATGGCGCGCACCCACAAGCGGCCGTTGGCTGAAGGGCGCGTGTCGCCGCTGGCGGCGCTGATCTTTGCGTTGCTGCTGGCGGTTGCAGGGCTGGCCCTGTTGCTGGCGTTCACCAACCCCTTGGCGGCGTGGCTGACCCTGGCTTCGCTGTTGGGTTATGCGGTGATCTACACCGGCTTTCTCAAGCGCGCGACGCCGCAGAATATCGTGATCGGCGGCTTGGCCGGCGCGGCGCCGCCGTTGCTGGGTTGGGTCGCCGTCACCGGCCATATCAGCGCCGAGCCTTTGCTGCTGGTGCTGATCATCTTCGCCTGGACTCCGCCGCACTTCTGGGCCCTGGCCATCCATCGCAAGGAGGAATACGCCAAGGCCGACATTCCGATGTTGCCGGTCACCCACGGCGAGCACTACACCAAGGTGCATATCCTGCTCTACACCTTCGCCCTGCTGGCGGTGAGCCTGATGCCCTATGTCATCCACATGAGCGGCCTGCTCTACCTCGTGTGTGCACTGCTATTGGGCGCGCGCTTTCTGCAATGGGCCCTGGTGTTGTACCGTGGCGCTCAGCCGCACGCGGCGATCAACACCTTCAAGTACTCTATCTGGTACTTGCTGCTGCTGTTTATCGCCCTGCTCGTCGACCATTACCTACTGTTGAGCCTATGACCCGTACTCAAAAAACCGTCTTTATCCTGGTGGCCATTGTCGCGTTGATCATGGGCCTGACCGTCAACAAAGTGCTCAGTGGCAAAGGCCAGGGCGACCCTACTGCGCTGATCGATGCCGGCATTATCCTGCTGCCGCAAAGCCGCCAGCTGCCGCCGGTGACCATGACTAATCAGGAAGGCCAGCCGGTGCTGGTCAATGAGTTGAAGGGCAAGTGGAGCCTGCTGTTCTTCGGCTACACCTTCTGCCCGGACATCTGCCCGACCACCCTCGCCCAGCTGCGCCAGATCAAGAGCGAGCTGCCCAAGGAGGCGGTGGACCAGTTGCAGGTGATCCTGGTCAGCGTTGACCCCAACCGTGACACGCCGACCCAGCTCAAGCAGTACCTGGGCTACTTCGATCCGCAGTTTGTCGGCCTGACCGGCGCGAATGTGGAGGAGGTGCAGAAGGTTTCGAATGCGGTGAGCATCCCGTTCATTCCGGCGGATACCAGCAAGCCGAACTACACGGTGGACCACAGCGGTAACCTGGCGCTGATCGGGCCGGATGGGACCCAGCGCGGGTTTATCCGGGCGCCGTTGAATAATCAGAAGTTGGTGGTGCAGTTGCCGGTGCTGTTGCAGCGCCAATAATCAGCAACACAAAACAAAAGTGGGAGCCGGACTCATGTGGGAGCTGGCTTGCCTGCGATTGCATCACCAGGGTGTGACTGACACACCTCGGTGCCTGCATCGCAGGCAAGCCAGCTCCCACAAAAGCCGGCTCCCACATTTTTTGATCTCCGGTGTTGAGGAGATCGAGTTGGATCAGAACGCCGGCTTGATCGCGCCTTTGTACTTCTCTTCGATGAACTTCTTCACTTCCGGCGTGTGCAGGGCTGCAACCAGCTTCTTCACCGCGTCCGAATCCTTGTTGTCTTCGCGGGTCACCAGGATGTTCACGTAAGGCGAGTCGCTGCCTTCGATGACCAGTGCGTCCTTGGACGGGTCCAGCTTGGCTTCCAGGGCGTAGTTGGTGTTGATCAGCGCCAGGTCAACCTGGGTCAGTACGCGCGGCAAGGTGGCGGCTTCCAGCTCGCGGAACTTCAGTTTTTTGCTGTTACCGGTGATGTCCTTGATGGTCGACAGGATGTTGGTCGGGTCCTTCAGGGTGATCAGGTTGTGCTTGGCCAGCAGCAACAGTGCGCGGCCGCCGTTGGTGGCGTCGTTCGGGATCACCACGTTGGCGCCGTCCGGCAGCTCGGCCAGGGTCTTGTACTTGCTGGAGTAAGCGCCCAGGGGTTCCAGGTGCACGGCGCCAACGCTGACCAGGTGCGTGCCCTTGGCCTTGTTGAACTCATCCAGGTACGGCTGGTGCTGGAAGAAGTTGGCGTCCAGGCGCTTTTCCGCGACCTGTACGTTGGGCTGCACGTAGTCGGTGAAGACCTTGACCTGCAAGTCCACGCCTTCTTTGGCCAGGGCTGGTTTCACGAATTCGAGGATTTCTGCGTGCGGCACCGGCGAGGCCGCGACCGTGATGGTCTCGGCGTGGGCGGAAAACGCGGCAACGGCGGCGAAAGCAACCAGTAGTTTTTTCATCCAGCAAGCTCCTTGTTCGGGCATTTGCCGGCTTTGAGCCGGCAATGGCCGTTATTTTCGAGAAAAGTGCACCACCAGCCTGTCGCCGACGGTTTGCAGAATTTGCACCAGGATCAACAGCATCACCACGGTGACCACCATCACATCGGTCTGGAAACGCTGGTAACCGAAACGGATCGCCAGGTCGCCCAGGCCACCGGCGCCGACCACACCGGCCATTGCCGTGTAGGAAACCAGTGTAATCGCCGTCACCGTAATCGCGGCGAAAATGCCGGGGCGTGCTTCAGGCAGCAGGGCGTTGGTAATGATCTGACGCGTCGTAGCGCCCATCGACTGGGTGGCTTCGATGATGCCGCGGTCCACTTCACGCAGGGCGGTTTCCACCAGGCGCGCGAAGAACGGCGTCGCACCCACCACCAGTGGCGGAATCGCACCGGCCACGCCCAGCGACGTGCCAGTGATCAGCACGGTGAACGGGATCATCACGATCAGCAGGATGATGAACGGCAGCGAACGCAGGATGTTCACGATCAGTGACAGCAGTGCGTACAGGCCTTTCTGTTCGAACAGTTGGCGCGGGCTGCACAGGAACAGCAGCACGCCCAACGGCAGGCCGAGCAGCACGGTAAAGAACAGCGAACCGAACAGCATGATCATGGTGTCGCCGGTGGCGAGCCAGATTTCCGACCAGTCGATATTGGCGAAGAAACTCAACAGGACTTCCATTAGCGCAGGACCTCCATGTGGACGTCTGCGGCGGTGAAGCGCGCAAACGCGGCGTCCATGTCGCCGCCGGTGACGGCGAGGGTCAATTGCCCGTAGGGGATGTCTTTGATGCGGTCGATACGACCGGCGAGGATGCTGTAGTCCACACCCGTTTCACGGGCGACGGTACCCAGCAGCGGCGCGTAGGTCGCGTCGCCCTGGAACGTCAGGCGCACGATGCGGCCGGGCACGTGGGCGAAGTCATCGCGCTGCTCGTTTTCATCGACCTGTTCCGACTCTTGCACGAAACGCTTGGTGGTCGGGTGCTTGGGGTGCAGGAACACGTCGGCCACCGAGCCTTGCTCGACGATGACGCCGGCGTCCATCACGGCCACCTGGTCGCAGACGCGGCGGATCACATCCATTTCATGGGTGATCAGCACGATGGTCAGTTTCAGCTCGCGGTTGATCTCGGCCAGCAGTTGCAGGACCGACGCGGTGGTTTGCGGGTCGAGGGCGCTGGTGGCTTCGTCGCACAGCAGGATCTTCGGCTTGGTCGCCAGGGCGCGGGCGATGCCGACGCGCTGTTTCTGGCCGCCGGACAATTGCGCCGGGTACTTCCTGGCGTGATCCGACAGGCCGACGCGGGCCAGCAGCTCGGCGACGCGCAGGTCGATTTGCTTGCGTGACAATTCGCCGGCCAGGGTCAGTGGCAGCGCCACGTTGTCGGCAACGGTCTTGGACGCGAGCAGGTTGAAGTGCTGGAAGATCATCCCGACCTGCTGGCGGAAACGGCGCAGGCCGTTGGCGTCCAGGGCGGTGACTTCTTCACCATCGACAGTGATCTGACCGCCGCTGGGTTGTTCCAGGCGGTTGATCAGACGCAAAAGGGTACTTTTTCCCGCACCGGAGTGGCCGATCAAGCCAAATACCTGGCCGTTCTCGACGCGCAGGCTGGTGGGGTGCAGCGCGGGGATTTCCTTACCGGCGACGCGGTAGGTTTTATGGACGTTATGAAACTCGATCACGTAGCGAACCTTGTGGGGCGCATGGAAAAGGGATCAGCGGTTAGCCGGGCGCGCATTTTAGCCTGTCCGTATAGTCTTTCTTAGCATTTCTTTTGCATTCATCCAGCGATTTGGCAATAACGCGATCAAAGGTCATAAAAAAGGAACGGCCCAAAACCCCATCAGTCACTACTTAAGCAATGCGCTTCCCGGGTGCCGTGCCTGGGTCTGAATAAGGAGTTTTGACTGATGAGTACGAAAAAGCCAAAGAGCGAACTCGCCGGAACCGACACCCTGGACCGTAAGAACACCAATGCCAAGCTAGAGGCCTTGGAAGCATTTCGCTCTGACGCTACTGGCCAGGCCCTGCGTACCAACCAGGGTGTGAAGATCTCCGACAACCAGAACAGCTTGAAGGTCGGTGCCCGCGGGCCTTCGTTGCTTGAAGATTTCATCATGCGTGAAAAGATCACGCATTTTGACCATGAGCGCATCCCGGAGCGCATCGTGCATGCGCGTGGCACCGGTGCCCATGGTTACTTCCAGACCTATGAGAACCATTCTGCACTGACCAAGGCCGGTTTCCTGCGCGACCCCGGTCATAAAACCCCGGTGTTCCTGCGCTTTTCCACTGTGCAAGGCCCACGTGGCTCCGGCGATACGGTGCGCGACGTACGTGGTTTTGCGGTGAAGTTCTTCACCGAAGAAGGTAACTTCGACCTGGTCGGCAACAACATGCCGGTGTTTTTCATTCAGGACGCGATCAAGTTTCCTGATTTCGTGCACGCGGTAAAACCGGAGCCCCACAACGAGATTCCTACAGGCGGCTCGGCCCACGACACCTTCTGGGACTTCGTGTCGCTGCAACCCGAATCGGCGCACATGGTGATTTGGGCAATGTCCGACCGGGCAATTCCTAAAAGCCTGCGGGCCATGCAGGGTTTTGGGGTGCACACCTTTCGCTTCATTAACGCCGAAGGGACGTCCAGCTTCGTAAAATTCCACTGGCGCCCTACGGCCGGCACCTGCTCGCTGGTGTGGGATGAAGCGCAAAAGCTCGCGGGTAAAGATACCGACTACCACCGCCGCGATCTCTGGGAATCGATTGAGATGGGCGATTACCCCGAGTGGGAATTGGGCGTGCAGGTGATTCCCGAGGATAAGGAGCATGCGTTCGACTTCGATATCCTCGACCCGACCAAGCTGATTCCCGAAGAGCTGGTGCCGATTACGCCGCTGGGCAAGATGGTGCTGAATCGCAACCCGGACAACTTTTTCGCTGAAGTCGAGCAGGTCGCCTTCTGCCCAGGCCACATCGTGCCGGGTATCGACTTCTCCAATGACCCGTTGTTGCAGGGCCGTCTGTTTTCCTACACCGATACGCAGATCAGCCGACTCGGTGGGCCGAACTTTCATGAGTTGCCGATCAACCGCCCGGTGGCGCCGTTCCATAGCGGCCAGCGCGATGCTATGCATCGCACCACCATCGACAAAGGGCGTGCGGCGTACGAACCCAACTCCATCGATGGCGGCTGGCCGAAGGAAACCCCGCCTGCCGCACAGGACGGTGGTTTCGAGTCGTACCATGAACGTATTGACGCCCATAAAGTGCGTGAACGCAGCGAGTCGTTTGGCGATCACTTCTCCCAGGCGCGCCTGTTTTTCCGCAGCATGAGCAAGCATGAACAGGAACACATCATTGCGGCCTACAGCTTTGAGCTGGGCAAGGTGGAGCGTGAGCACATCCGCGCGCGCCAGGTGAATGAGATCCTCGCCAACATTGACCTTGAGTTGGCCAAGCGTGTGGCGCAGAACCTGGGCTTGCCGGCGCCGAAGAAAGGCACAGTGCCGGAGCGCAAGACATCGTTGTCGCGCTCACCGGCCTTGAGCCAGGCGAACCTGCTGTCGGGTGATATCAAGACGCGCAAGGTGGCGATCCTGGCCGCGAATGGCGTGGACGGTGCTGCAATCGACGCCTTGAATAAAGTGCTGAAGGCCGAAGGCGCCCACGCCAAATTGCTCGGGCCGACCTCGGCACCGGTCACCACGGCGCAGGGCAAGAGCCTGCCGGTGGATGCGTCCATGGAAGGGTTGCCGTCGGTGGCATTCGACGCGGTGTTTGTGCCCGGCGGCGCCAAGTCGGTGAAGGCGTTGAGCGAAGATGGCGTGGCGCTGCATTACCTGCTGGAGGCCTACAAGCATTTGAAAGCCATTGCGGTGGTGGGCGAGGCCGAGCAGTTGCTGGGGCTGTTGAAGCTGGAGGCTGATGCGGGGTTGATCGTCGGCGGGGATGCCAAGGCGTTGAAGGCGTTTGTGGCGGCGATTGCCCAGCATCGGGTTTGGGAGCGGGAGCCGAGGGCTAAGGCGATTCCGGCTTAAGTTTTGGGTTGTTGGTTGGATCGCTATCGCGGGCAAGCCCGCTCCCACATTTTGAATTGTGAATACATTCAAGTGTGGGAGCTGGCTTGCCTGCGATGGCTTTATTGCACCTTGCGCGGAATTAATACAACCTGCGCCGGGATCTTCTTCAGGATCTGCCGGTGCAGCTTCAGGTCATACGCCGAATCGATACGCTTGACCCGCTTGGTCAGCAGCGTGGCCAACCATGGATAGTCCTCGGTGCGCGGCACCTGGATGCTCACATCACACTGGTAATTCACCACATCGGTGGCAATCGCATCCAGTTGATGACGAAGTTCTTCAATATCGACGAGGTTCAACGCCACGGTGGTGCTTTCGGCCGTCGGGTCGATGACCTTGGCTACCGGCTTGGCTTCGGCGGCTTTCAGGGCCGCTTCGGCCTGGTCCAGTTCGGCCTTGCGGGCGTGGCTGATGGCGCTGTTCACGCCGCCGGTCAGCGCCGGGGCCTTGGGCATCAGGGCGCGGGCGCGGCTGAGGGCGGTGGCGGCGGCGTTGACGTCGCCTTTTTGCAGGACGATCTGGCTGCGCTGCAGGTAGGCTTCGGCCAATTGGCGTTGGTACGGCTCCAGCGCGGGATCGTTGGGCGACTGGGCTTGCAGTGCGGCCAACTGGTCTTCGGCGGTGGCCAGCTCACTGCTGGCGAGGTTTTGCTCCAGCTGTGCGATGGCCGTAGCGCGTGCGTCCGGGGCCTGGACGGCGGCGGGCGGTGTGCTTTGACAGGCGCCCAGCAGCAGGGAAAATGCGGCAAGGAGCAGATAACGGGAGGTGAACGGCTTCATTCCTGCGACTCTCTATTTGCGCAAAAAGCGAGCAAGTCTACACCCCTCGACGGGGCAGGACAAAACTCAGCAGAAACAGCGCGGCGGCCGTGACCACAATCGACGGCCCGGCCGGCGTGTCCTTGAACCAGGATAGCGCCAGGCCTCCGCACACGGCGAGCATCCCCAGCAGGCTGGCGCCTATCGCCATCTGCTCTGGTGAGCGGGCATGGCGCTGGGCGGCGGCGGCGGGAATGATCAGCAGCGACGTGATCAACAATACGCCGACAATCTTCATCGCGACAGCAATCACCACGGCGATCAACAACATCAGGGCCATGCGCAGGGTCGGCACGGGCAAGCCTTCGACGGTGGCCAGTTCCTCATGCACGGTGATGGCCAGCAGCGGACGCCACAGGGCGATCAGCAATACCAGCACAATGGCGCTGCCGCCGAGGATCCAGCCCAGGTCGGTGCTGCTGATCGCCAGCAGGTCGCCGAACAGGTAGGCCATCAGGTCGATGCGCACTTCGTGCATGAAGCTCAGCACCACCAGGCCCAGGGACAAGGTGCTCGGCGCGAGGATGCCGAGCAGGGTGTCGGAGGCCAGTGGCTGGCGTTGTTGCAGGGTCACCAGCAGCACCGCCAGCAGCAGGCAGCCGACGGTGACGGCGATGGTCGGGCTGACATCCAGCAAGAAGCCCATGGCCACGCCCAGGAGCGCAGCGTGGGACAAGGTGTCGCCAAAATAGGCCATGCGCCGCCAGACGACGAACGAGCCTAGCGGGCCCGCCACCAGCGCCAAAGCCAAGCCTGCCAGCAGGGCGTAGAGCAGAAAATCAGCCATGCTTGCAGCTATCTCCATGAGCGTGGGTGTGAGGTGCGGCGGGATCGTCGACCACTTCGCCGTGCAAATCGTGGGCGTGGTCGTGGTGGTGATGGTAGATCGCCAGGCTCTGCGCGTTCTTGCCGAACAGCTCGACGAACGCCGGGTCGCCGCTGACCTGTTCCGGGTGGCCGGAGCAGCACACGTGGCGGTTGAGGCACACCACCTGGTCGGTGGTGCTCATCACCAGGTGCAGGTCGTGGGACACCATCAGCACGCCGCAGCCATGGCGGTCACGCAGGCGGGTGATCAGGCTGTACAGCTCGGCCTGGCCGGCGACGTCGACGCCTTGCACGGGTTCATCCAGCACCAGCAGTTCCGGCTCGCGCAGCAAGGCGCGGGCCAGCAGCACGCGCTGCATTTCGCCGCCGGAGATGCTTTGCACCGGGCTGTCGATCACCTGTTCGGCGCCGACTTCCTTGAGCGCGGCCTGGGCGCGGGCGCGGTCTACACCGGGCACCAGGCGCAGGAAGCGCAGTACGGACAGCGGCAGGGTCGGGTCGACGTGCAGTTTTTGCGGCATGTAGCCCACGCGCAGCTTGGGCTTGCGCCACACGCTGCCGGTGTCGGGCTTGAGCAGGCCGAGGACGGCGCGCACCAGGGTGGTCTTGCCGGCGCCGTTGGGGCCGATCAGGGTGACGATCTGCCCCGGTTCGACGCTCAGTGCGATGTTATCCAGCACGGCTTGCCCGGCGAATGTGACCCCGACCTGTTCCAGGCGGATTAACGCATTGCTCATCAAGCCCCCTGGCAGCCCGAGCACAGGCCGACCACTTCGACCGTTTGCCCTTCGACGCGGAAACCGACGTCGGCAGAACTCTTGATGATGGCGTCGCTGATGCTTTTTTGTTCAAGCTCGATGGCCGCGTGGCACTCGCGGCAGATCAGGAACTGGCCCTGGTGCGCGTGTTCCGGGTGGTTGCAGCCGACGAACGCGTTGAGCGAAGCGATGCGGTGCACCAGGCCGTTCTCCAGGAGGAAATCCAGCGCACGGTACACGGTGGGCGGTGCCGCGCGGCGACCGTCCTGCTCACTGAGCACGCCGAGGATGTCGTAGGCGCCCAGCGGCTTGTGGCTCTGCCACACCAGTTCCAGCACGCGGCGACGCAAGGCGGTCAGGCGCAGGCCCTTCTGTGCGCACAGGGTGTCGGCTTCCGACAGCGCGGTATGCACGCAGTGAGAGTGGTCGTGGGGACGGCTGGCAAGCGGTGTTTTAGGCATGAGCGGCGACAGATATTTGATAGAGACGTTATTATGTTACCCGTTCCTACGCCATTGAGTGGTCATCGTGTCCCGACTTTTTCCCGTTTTTGTCGTATTTGTCGCCAGTTTGTTCGTAACCGGCGCCGCTCAGGCCGAGGTCAAGGTGCTGACCAGCATCAAGCCGCTGCAGTTGATCGCCGCCGCTGTGCAGGACGGCGTGGCGGTTCCAGAGGTGTTGTTGCCGCCGGGCGCGTCGCCGCATAACTACGCATTGCGTCCATCCGACGTACGGCGCGTGCAGTCGGTCGACCTGCTGTATTGGATCGGCCCGGACATGGAGAGCTTCCTGCCGCGTGTGTTGAAAGGTCGTACAGCGACGACGGTGGCCGTGCAGGACCTTCCGGGGATGAAACTGCGCCGTTTCGCCGAAGATAGCCACTCCCACGCCGACGAAGCCGACGAGCATGACCATGATCACCGTCCTGGCAGCCTGGATGCGCATTTGTGGTTGTCCACGGTGAACGCCCGAGTGATTGCGGCGCGCATGGCGTCTGACCTGGCAGCTGCCGACCCGGCGAATGCCGCGCGTTACCAGAGCAACGTCAAGGCGTTCAATGAGCGTCTGGATGCGTTGGATGCACGCTTGAAGGTGCGTCTGGCGTCGATTGGCGACAAGCCCTACTTCGTTTTCCATGAAGCCTTCGATTACTTCGAAGATGCCTACGGGCTCAAGCACACCGGCGTGTTCAGCGTTGCCGCCGAAGTGCAGCCCGGTGCCCAGCATGTGGCCGCGATGCGTACGCGCTTGCAGGAAGTGGGCAAGACTTGTGTGTTCAGTGAGCCGCCGTTGCGTCCGCGCCTGGCTGAGACGCTGGTGGCTGGCTTGCCGGTGAAGTTGGCGGAGTTGGATGCGTTGGGTGGGTACACGCCGGCGACGGCTCAGGGGTATGAGCAGGTGCTGGAGAAGTTGGGGAATGATCTGGCGGGTTGCCTGGAGTCGCTCTGACAGCCAACACAAAACCCATGTGGGAGCGGGCTTGCCCGCGATAGCGGTCTGTCAGTTCACACATTTGGTGACTGATATATTGCTATCGCAGGCAAGCCAGCTCCCACATTGACCGAGTTGAGCCTTTAGAGCGCGAACGGCAGTTGGATCGTGACCTGCTGGCGCTGCGCCAGGCGGTGTTCAAACTCCGCGGGATCGTGAATCAACACATCCTGCCCGGCAAACGACTCAGCCGCGATCAGGCGTGACAGCCAGAACCGCACACACGCCACCCGCAGCATCGTCGGCCACAGTTCGGCCTCCTTGGCGGTGAACGGGCGCAGCCCTGCATAGGCGCCCAGTAGTGCGCGGGCACGTTGGCCGTCGATCACGCCGTTTTCGTCCGAGCACCAGTCATTCAGGGCGATCGCCACGTCGTACAGCATCGGGCCGGAGCAGGCGTTGTAGAAGTCGATCAGGCCTGTCAGATGGGTGCCTTCGAACATCGCGTTATCGCGGAACAGGTCTGCGTGAATGTTCGCGCGCGGCAGGGCGAGGATCTGCGTCTTGTGGGCTTCGATCTCGTCCAGCGCGTCTTGCAACAAGCGCTGCGGAGCTGCCTCCAGATGCGAAATCAGCTGCGCACCTTCACTGAGCATCCAATCCAGGCCGCGATCGGTCTTGCGTTCCAGTACCTTGTCGCCTTGTGTCGCCAGGTGCAGATGGCCGAGCAGTTCGCCGACCTGGGCGCAGTGCTGGGCGTTGGCGTGCTTGATGTGCTTGCCGGCCAGGCGCGGTTGCAGCAGGGCCGGTTTGCCTTTCAGCTCGCGCAGGGCCTGGCCGTCGGTGGTGCGCAAGGCGTAGGGCACGGGCAGGTCGGCGTCGTGGAGCACGTCGAGCAGTTCGATGAAGAACGGCATTTCGGCGACGGGACCGCGTTCCACCAGGGTCAGGACAAATTCGCCCTGTTCCAGGCTGATAAAGAAATTGGTGTTTTCGCTACCGGCGGCAATTCCCTGGAAATCAAGCAGGCGGCCGAGCCCGTAAGGGGCGAGAAAGGTTTCCAGCTCGGGCCGAGCCAGGGGGGTGAACACAGACATGGTTAAAACTGCCAGTACGGGCGCCGCAGGGCGCGGCGCCAATTTAAGTTAAGAAATCATTTCCATTCGAAAATCTTCCATGACGGGATCAGCATATCCGGCTGGTCAGAACGGATGAAGTTCGCATCAGTGCCGTCCGCGCGCACTAGGAAATACGGGGGTGCGCCCTTGGGCGTGACCTTGATCGCGTACAGGAAGCCATTTTGGCGGTATTCCTGGATGGTCTTGTCGCCTTCGGTGCGGATCGTGACCTCAGGGTCACCACCGGGGGCGCTGTCGGCTGCCGTGGCGGCCAGTGGCAGGAGTGCAATCAAGCCGGTCAACAACAAGCGATTCGCTGTACGCATGATAACCTTGTCCCTTTGTCGTCATTGGTCCGGCTATTCTAGCGCCTGACCCGCCGAAAAGGTTGATCCTGCTCATGAGCCAAGCCCCCCTCGTCCTGGTGGACGGTTCTTCTTATCTGTACCGCGCCTTCCACGCGTTGCCACCGCTGACCACCTCCAAAGGCCTGCCGACCGGTGCGGTCAAGGGCGTGTTGAACATGCTCAAAAGCCTGCGCAAGCAGTATCCGGGCAGCCCGTTCGCGGTGGTGTTCGACGCCAAGGGTGGGACCTTTCGCGATGACATGTACGCCGAATACAAGGCCAACCGCCCCAGCATGCCTGATGACATGCGCGTGCAAATCGAGCCGCTGCACCAGAGCGTGATCGCCCTGGGCTTCCCGTTGCTGTGCGTCGAAGGCGTCGAGGCCGATGACGTGATCGGCACCCTGGCCCGCAGCAGCGCGGCGGCCAACCGCCCGGTGGTGATTTCCACCGGTGACAAGGACATGGCACAGCTGGTCGATGGGCACATTACCTTGGTCAACACCATGACCGGTAGTTCGATGGATATCGACGGCGTAAAAGAGAAATTCGGCGTCGCTCCCGAGCAGATCATCGATTACCTGGCGTTGATGGGCGATTCGTCCGACAACATCCCGGGCGTTCCCGGCATTGGGCCGAAGACCGCTTCCGGCTTGCTGGTGGGGGTGAACGGCGGGATCAAAGAGCTGTATGAGCAGTTGGACATTGTCCCAACCTTGCCTATCCGCGGCGCCAAGACGTTGCCGGCCAAGCTGGAAGAACATAAGGAAATGGCGTTCCTGTCCTACCAGTTGGCGACGATCAAATGCGATGTGCCGCTGGATGTGGGCCTGGATGACCTGCACCTGATCGAGCCGGATCGTGAAAAACTGCTGGAGCTCTACACGCTTCTGGAGTTCAAAAGCTGGATTGACGAGATTCAACGCGATGCCAAGCGTGTCGAGCTCAAGGCCGCACCGGTTGCCGAAGAAACCGTTGAAGTCGCAGAGCCAGTGGAAGCTGCCTACACCACCATCCTCGACCAGGCCACATTCGATGCCTGGCTGAAAAAGCTCAACGACGCGAAGCTGTTCGCCTTTGATACCGAAACCACCGGCATCGACGCCCAGCAAGCGCAGTTGGTTGGGGTTTCTTTCGCCATTCAGCCCTATGAAGCGGCCTACATCCCACTGACCCACTCCTACATCGGCGTGCCGCAGCAGTTGGACCGCGACACCGTGCTGCTGGCCCTGAAACCGCTGCTGGAAGACCCGGCCAAGCTCAAGGTGGGCCAGCACGCCAAGTTCGACATGAATATCCTGGCCAACTGCGCCATCGGCGGCGACCCGGCCCACGGCATTACCGTGCGCGGCATCGCCTTCGACACCATGCTCGAATCCTACGTGCTCAACTCCACCGCGACCCGGCACGACATGGACAGCCTGGCCAAGAAGTACCTGGGCTACGACACCGTCAGCTTCCAGGATATCGCCGGCAAGGGCGCCAAGCAGCTGACGTTCGACCAGATCGCGCTGGAGCAGGCGGGCCCGTATGCGGCCGAAGATGCCGATATCACCCTGCGCTTGCATCAGGAACTGCATGCACAACTGACGGCCATCCCGAGCCTGGCCAGCGTGTTGACGGACATCGAGATGCCGTTGGTGCCCGTGCTGGCACGTATCGAGCGCCAAGGCGCGTTGGTGGATGCAGCCCTACTGGGCGTGCAGAGCGTCGAGCTGGGCGACAAGATGGTCGAGCTGGAGCGCCAGGCCTACGAGATTGCCGGCGAGGAGTTCAACCTCGGTTCGCCCAAGCAGCTCGGCGCGATCCTTTACGAGAAACTCGGCCTGCCGGTGCTGAAAAAGACCGGCAAGGGCCAGGCGTCTACCGCTGAGGAAGTGCTGGCCAAGCTGGCCGAAGATGACTATCCGCTGCCCAAGGTGCTGATGCAGTACCGCAGCATGAGCAAGCTGAAAAGCACCTACACCGACCGCCTGCCGGAGCAGATCAACCCGCGCACCGGGCGAATCCACACGTCCTATCACCAGGCGGTGGCGGCGACCGGGCGTTTGTCGTCCAGTGATCCGAACCTGCAGAACATTCCAGTGCGTACCGCCGAAGGCCGTCGGATTCGTCAGGCGTTTGTCGCGCCAAAAGGCTACAAGCTGCTGGCAGCGGACTATTCGCAGATCGAACTGCGGATCATGGCGCACCTGTCCAAGGACGAAGGCTTGATGAACGCCTTCCGCGACAACCTGGACGTACACACGGCCACGGCGGCCGAGGTGTTCAAGGTTGAGCTGGATGAGGTCACCACGGATCAGCGCCGCAGCGCCAAGGCGATCAACTTCGGCCTGATCTACGGCATGGGCGCGCAGAAGCTGGGCAAGGATATTGGCGTCGATACGAAGACGGCCAAGGCGTATATCGATGTGTACTTCGCCCGCTACCCGGGTGTTCGCGAGTACATGGAGCGCACCCGCGCCCAGGCGGCGGATCAAGGTTATGTCGAGACCTTCTTCGGTCGTCGCCTGTACCTGCCGGATATCAACTCCAACAAGCCACAGGAGCGCGCAGCGGCAGAACGCACCGCGATCAATGCGCCGATGCAGGGCACCGCCGCAGACATCATCAAGAAAGCCATGGTGCGGGTGGACAACTGGCTGGCCGATTCGGACCTGGATGCCAAGGTGATCCTGCAGGTGCACGATGAACTGGTGCTGGAGGTGCGTGAGGACCTGGTCGCCGAAGTCAGCGAGAAGATTCGCGAGCACATGAGCGCTGCGGCGCAGCTGGATGTGCCGCTGCTGGTGGAAGTGGGTGTGGGTAACAACTGGGACGAAGCGCACTGATTCCGGGGCTTTGCCACTACCGCAGGGTGGTGGCAGAGTGCTTTAGATCAGATAGCGCCGTCAGTTATTTCCAATAGTTTTCTGCACCTGCCGGAACTTAACCCGTGAAGCGCTACTCAGAGTTACTGAATGGGTGGTGAAGCCCTTCAATGCTCCTATGTTGTGTTAAGTGTTGGCAGATATCTGGACCCCGCCCTAGCGGTCCGGAACTTGAACCCCGAACTTCCCCTCCCCATACGAAGTCCGGGGTTTTTTTTTGCCCGCAGAAAAGTTACTCGGCGATTTCCGCGCCTTTGTCAGCCAATTCCATCCAGTCGGCCAGCACGGTGTAAGCCTCTTCCAGGCCCAGGCGCTTGGGCGCCGAGAACAGCTGGATGGTGATTGCGTCACCCCAACCTTTGCGGATTTCCGCCTGCACTTTGAGCAGGGTGTTCTTGGCTGCGCCGTAGGTCAGCTTGTCGGCCTTGGTCAGCAGGATATGCATCGGCATGCCGCTGGCGACGGCCCAGTCGAGCATCAACAGGTCGAAGTCGGTCATTGGATGACGGATGTCCATCATCAGGATCAGACCCTTCAGGCTCTCGCGGCCACCCAGGTAAGCCTCCAGGTGACGCTGCCAGTGCAGCTTCAACGGGATAGGTACTTTCGCGTAACCGTAGCCCGGCAGGTCGACCAGACGCCGATCTTCGTCTAGCTTGAAGAAATTGAGCAGTTGCGTGCGGCCCGGGGTTTTCGAGGTGCGTGCCAGGCTGGCGTGGGTCAGGGTGTTCAGCGCGCTGGACTTGCCGGCGTTGGAACGGCCGGCAAAGGCGACTTCAAAGCCTTCGTCATCAGGGCATTGGTCAACTTTGGCGGCGCTGAGCATGAACGTGGACTGTTGGCACAGGCCGAGGATGGGGTTCTTGAGTTGCATGAGATTTCCGATGTGGGCGGTGCCGAGAAAGGGTGCGGCAAGCGGTGTCGTTTCCGTTTCAGTAGCGCCAGTATATAATGCCGCAGATTTTGTGTGTGCTTTGTCCCAGCGAAGGATGAGGTTCACGGGAGCGAAAGACCTTTATTGCGCATTAGAACGCAAAACGCTCTCAAACCCTGAAAAGGTCGATGTATGACCCGATGGTTGCTCGCTTTGGGTGTCCTGATTCCGCTTTATGGCGCTCAGGCTACACAGGAACCGGAAGCGGTGTACAACCGAGTTTGCGTGGCTTGCCATGCTGGCCAGTTGCCCAATGCCCCCAAGCGGGGTGACCAGGCAGCCTGGGCGCCAAGACTGGCGCAGGGCATGGACACGCTGGTGCAACACGTGACCCAGGGTTTCAAGGCAATGCCGCCGCGTGGTTTGTGCATGGACTGCAGTACTGAGGATTACCAGGCCGTCATTCAGTTGATGGTGAGTAAACCCGGTAGATAACTCTTAAACCCCTTAGCCGTAGTTGGATTAGCTGATGAACAAACTGATCGTGAGTCTGCTGTTGACCCTGGGCATCACCGGTGTTGCCCATGCTGCAGGCGACGCTACAGCGGGCCAGGCGAAAGCCGCCGTGTGTGGTGCTTGCCATGGACCGGATGGCAACAGCCCGGCGCCGAACTTCCCCAAACTGGCCGGCCAGGGTGAACGCTACCTGACCAAGCAGATGCACGACATCAAGGATGGCAAGCGCACGGTGTTGGAAATGACCGGCTTGCTGACCAACCTCAGCGATCAGGACCTGGCGGACATCGCGGCGTATTTTGCCAGCCAGAAGGGCAGCGTGGGAGCTGCTGATCCGAAACTGGTGGCCCGTGGCGAGAAGCTGTTCCGTGGCGGCGACCTGGAAAAAGGCCTGCCTTCCTGCATCGGCTGCCATTCGCCAAATGGCGCCGGTATCGCCGCTGCGGGCTTCCCGCACTTGAGCGGCCAGCACGCCACCTACATCGCCAAGCAGTTGACCGATTTCCGCAAGGAAGAGGCCGGGCGAGCCAACGATGGCGACGCGGCAATCATGCGCACCATCGCCCGCAAACTGAGTGATGAAGACATTGCGGCGGTCTCCAGCTACATCCAGGGCCTGCACTAAGCGGCACGCAACGTTAACGCTCGATTAATCCGTCGATGCAAGCATAAAAAGGGTGGCCCAGGCTGCCCTTTTTTGTGGCCGGTGCCGTTACACTAACGAACTCATGCCCGCGTAGACCTGTCACAACAAAGGTCGCGTGAGGCGACTTTATTTGTCCAGGAGTAAAGCATGCGTAATCTGATCCTCAGCGCCGCTCTCGTCACTGCCAGCCTCTTCGGCATGACCGCACAAGCTGCCGACGTGCCGCTTGAAGCCGGTAAAACCTATGTCGAATTGACCAATCCGGTACCGGTTTCGGTGCCTGGCAAGATCGAAGTGGTGGAGCTGTTCTGGTACGGCTGCCCGCATTGCTACGCCTTTGAGCCGACTATCAACCCATGGGCCGAAAAACTTCCGTCCGACGTTAACTTCAAGCGCATCCCGGCCATGTTCGGCGGCCCTTGGGATGCCCACGGCCAACTGTTCCTGACCCTGGAAGCCATGGGTGTGGAGCACAAGGTCCACAACGCGGTCTTCGACGCGATCCAGAAACAAGGCAAGCGCCTGACCAAGCCTGACGAAATGGCTGACTTCGTCGCCACCCAAGGCGTGGACAAGGACAAGTTCCTGGCCACCTTCAACTCCTTCGCCATCCAGGGCCAGATCAAACAGGCCAAGGAACTGGCGCAAAAGTATGGCGTGCAAGGTGTACCGACCCTGATCGTCAACGGCAAATACCGTTTTGACCTGGGTACTGCCGGTGGTCCGGAGGCGGTCCTGAACGTCGCCGACCAGTTGATCGCCAAAGAGCGCGCAGCCAAGTAAGGGGCCCGCCATGCGCCGCTGGGGGACTGAACGTGTGGTTGGCCTGCATGATCCGCAGGTCAACGAGCACCACCTGGAATCCACGGGCCTGCCGGCCGACAGCCGGTTGCGCCTGCTTAGCTTCAACATCCAGGTGGGCATCAGTACCGAGAAGTACCGGCACTACCTCACCCGTGGCTGGCAGCACCTGCTGCCCCACAACGGGCGCGCCGGTAACCTGCAGAAAATCGGCAACCTGCTGAACGACTTCGACCTGGTCGCCTTGCAGGAAGCCGACGGCGGCAGCATCCGCTCCGGTTACGTCAATCAGGTCGAGCACCTGGCGCAGCTTGGGGCTTTCCCCTACTGGTACCAGCAGCTCAACCGCAACCTCGGGCGCCTGGGCCAGCACAGCAATGGCGTGCTCAGTCGCTTGAAGCCGTGGGCGATCGAAGATCACCCGCTGCCCGGCCCCAAGGGGCGCGGCGCGATCCTCGTGCGATTTGGCGAAGGCCCTGAAGCCCTGGTGGTGGTGATGATGCATCTGGCGTTGGGTGCACGCACCCGCACGATGCAACTGGCCTACATCCGCGAGCTGATCGGCAACTACAAACACCAGGTGCTGATGGGTGACATGAACACCCATGCCAGCGACCTGCTGAACAATTCCCCGCTGCGGGACCTCGGGTTACTGGCGCCGCAAGTCGAAGCCACGTTTCCCAGCTGGCGCCCGCAACGTTGCCTGGACCATATCCTGCTGAGCCCGACCCTCACGCTCGAAAGCGTGCAGGTACTGGCGCAGCCCATTTCCGACCACCTGCCGGTCGCGGTAGAGATTCGCCTGCCGGGTTCGCTCACGGCCGATGCATTGCCCGCGTTGAGCCCTGGCCCCCGCGGACCCCTTGCATGAGCGACGACGCCCAGCGCTGGAAAGAAAAATACCTGTTAAGCATCGAGCAACAAGAAAAGCTCGAACGCCGTTGGGCTGCCCGCCTCGACCTGCTGCGCCGAGGGCTGGTGCGCAGCACGCTGGCGGCGGAAGGCACCGACCGCGCGGTCGACCAATGCATGAAGGAAATGCGCGATGTAGTGCGCACTGACGACATGGACGCCGCCCTCGCCGCCCTGCTGCCACGCCTGGAAAAGGCCGTGCTGGATTCCGAGCAGCGCCGCGAAACCCGGGTCGAGCAGATCAGCACCGCGCTGACGGCACTGGTCGCGCAGCTGCAAAAACTGCCGTTGCCCCGTGACGTTGCGCGCCCGCTGAAAACCTTTGCCAAGCAATTGGACAGCCGAGTGGGTCAGGCGCGGGAGATTCCGCTGTTGCTCAGTGAGTTGAGCAGCCTGCAAGGGCAGGCGCTGGATAACCTGGAGCCGGATGGCGAAACCGCGCGTCCCGGGCCTGGGCTGCTGCAGCGCTTGTTTGGTGGCAAGGACGTCGTCAATGAGGCGCCGGTGAGCGAGCCTGCGGCGGTTGCTGCTGTGCCACCCACTGCTGCGAAGCCTGCGCCCGAGCCTGCGCCCCAGGAGCCCGCGCAATCTGAAGAGTTGTCCGAGGCGCTGCGGGCGTTCGCACCGCTGCCGCAAGTTGCACCCGCACCTGTGCCTCCTGCCCCGGTGGTCGAGGTCGCCAAGCCAGCGGTTGTAGCTGATGCGCCGGTCCACGCTGCGGCGCCTGTCGCTGCGCCCGAGCCCACGCCGCCCGAGCCGCAGGCCGAAGCGCCTGTCGCCGAAAGCGCACTCGCCACCTTTGTCGAAGCGCCGCAGGCGCCAATCGAAGCACCGGAGCAGACCGTCATCGGCAGCCTGTCGTTGCCGCCGGTGCTGGCGCCTGCCGACCCCGACGAGCTGCAATCAGAGGGCATCTACGCCCTGCCCGACTCGCCCGAGCCGTCCTACAGCTCCGTGGCCAAGCATATCGAAGACACCCTGCTCGGCCTGCTCGAAGACCTGTCGCTGCCCGAGCGCCACCGGCCACAGGCCGAGGCGATGCGCGAGCGCCTGGCCCACGGCTTGAACTGGTATGAACTGCTGCCGATCCTCGATGATCTGGCGGTGTTGATGCTGGCGATCACCGACAGCGGCCAGCACGAGTTCGAGGCCTATCTCAAGCAGCTCAACGAGCGCCTTGAAGCGTTCCAGGGTCATCTGCAAGTGGCCAGCGACGGGCATGCCGACAGCCGTGACGCCGCCCGCGAGCTGGATACGCAGATCCGTGAGCAAGTCGATGGCCTGCAAAGCAGTGTGCAGGAAGCGGCTGACCTGGACAGCCTCAAGCACGTGCTGGAAAGCCATCTGGAAGGCCTGCTCGGCACCATGGACCAGCACCAGCAGCAACGCGACCAGCGTGAGCAGGAAGTTGCGGCGCGCTTGAAAGGCCTGGCCGAACGGGTGGCGAACATGGAACAGGAAGCCCAGGGCTATCGCGAACACCTGGAAGTGCAGCGCCAGAAAGCCCTGCTCGATCCGCTCACCGGGCTGCCCAACCGCGCGGCCTGGAGCGAGCGCCTGGACCACGAGGTCAATGCCTGGCACCAGCACGGCAACAGCCTGTCGCTGGCGATGCTCGACCTGGACCACTTCAAGTGGATCAACGACGGTTACGGCCATCTGGCGGGCGACAAGGTGCTGAAAATCATCGCCAACGTCCTGCGCAAGCGCCTGCGTTCGACCGATTTCATCGCACGTTTTGGTGGCGAAGAGTTTGTCTTGCTGATGCCCAACTCATCCCTGGCGGATGCGCTGGCGGTGGGCGAGGTGCTGCGTGCAGCCATCGAGGCGTGCCCGTTCCACTTCAAAGGCGAGCCGGTGACGGTCACCGTGTCTATGGGCGTAGCGCAGTTCATGCCGGGCGAGCGCAGCGACCTGGCGCTCAAGCGCGCCGATGCGGCGTTGTATCGGGCCAAGGCGGCGGGACGCAACCGCGTACAGGCGGCGTAAAAGATGTTCCATTGTGTGATTTGAGCGCCGCGTCACAATCGGTACGTTACACTGTTGCATTATCGTCTTCAGCGTACTGCCTTCTGCCATGAAATCCTTATCCATCGCCTTTGTGTTTCTTCTGCTCGCGGGTTGCGCCAGCGGCCCGCGCCTGGACACCAGCCATCCTTCTTCGAACCACGACAACCGCGTGCAGTTTGTGATCGTTCATTACACCTCCACTGACCTTGAGCGCTCCCTGGCGCTGCTGACCCACGGCCAGGTCAGCAGCCACTACCTGATCGGCGACGACGCCTCAGGCAAGATCTACAAATTGGTGGATGAGAGCCAGCGCGCCTGGCACGCCGGGGAAAGCGAGTGGATGGGCCGCACCTGGCTCAACTCCAGCTCCATCGGCATCGAAATCGTCAACCCAGGCTATCGCGACACGCCGACGGGGCGCGTGTGGTATCCGTATTCCGAAGCGCAGGTAAAGTCGCTGGTGGTGTTGCTCAAGGACATCAGCAAGCGTAATGGCATCGACCCGAAGAACATCATTGGCCATAGCGATATTGCGCCGCTGCGCAAGCTGGACCCGGGCCCGTTGTTTCCGTGGAAGCGCTTGGCCGAGGACGGCCTGGGAGTATGGCCGGACGCCCAGGCGGTGGCGCGGTTCCAGGTGCAATACGCCGCTGACCTGCCGAGCATTACCTGGTTCCAGGAAGAGCTAGCCCGCCTGGGCTACCAGACACCGCAGACCGGCGAGTTGGATGTGGCTACGCGCCATGTGATTGCAGCGTTCCAGATGCACTTCCGACCGTCGCTGTTTGATGGCACGCCCGACGCCGAGAGTGCCGCGATCCTGCGGGCCTTGAACCGTCGTTAAAGCGGCAGCGCCATATAGAACTGCGTCCCCTGCCCCGGCCGCGAATACACACCCATGCGGCCGCCGTGCAGTTGCACGATCTCCTTGCACAGCGCCAGCCCCAGGCCGGCGCCGCCTTTCTTGCGGCCCACCTGGACGAAGGGTTCGAAAATGCGCCCTTGCTGGCCATAGGCGATGCCTTCGCCGTTGTCCTCGACGCTGACAATCACCCGCTCCCCATGCCGCCGCGCCTGCAGGCGAATCTGCCCACCCTCGGCGGTATGGCGCAGGGCGTTGGCCAGCAGGTTGTCGAGCACACGCTCCAGTTGCGGCTGGTCGGCGTACAGGCGTGGCAGGTCGGCCTGCGCTTCTACCAGCAGTTCGATGTTCTGCGCATTGGCCAGTTCCGTGAAGCGCGCACGCGCGTGCTCAAGCAGATCGTTCACGTCACACGGCCCCAGGGTGAGTTTTTTGCAGGCCGTTCTGGTAGCGCGAGAAGTTGAGCAAGTCGTTGATCAACTGCATCAGGCGCTGCATTTCTTCATTGACCGTGTCCAGCAGGTCCGCCTCGCGGGAGTCCGCCGGAAACTTCGCGCGCTCGCGGAACAGACCGAACGCCATGTGCATGCCGGTCACCGGTGTACGCAGCTCATGGGAGGCACGCAGCACGAACTCGCTGCGCACCCGTTCAAAGGCGCGCTGTTCGGTGACGTCATGCAGCACCATCACTGCGCCGAGGATATGCCCCTCGGTATGACTCACGGGCGTGAGGCTGTAGGTCAGCAGGCGCAGTTCACCTTCGACTTCCACTTCCAGGTCTTCCGGTGCGCGCTCCAGGTTGCCGCCGCGCAGCACCAGTTGCAGTTGCTCATCCAGTTCGGGGCGCATCAAGGCTTCGCCCAACCCCTGGCCGAGGCGTTCCTCATCCCAGCCCAATTGGCGCTGTGCCACCGGGTTGAGGTGCTCCAGGCGGCCTTGGCGGGTCGATCATCAGCAGGCCATCGTCGATGCTGTCGAGCACGGCTTGCAGGCGTTGCTGGCCGGCGAGCAATTCATCGACATTGGTCGCCTGATGCTGGCGCAAGGCTTCGGCCATGATGCCGAAACGACGTGTCAGTTGGTTCATCTCCGCCGCTGACGAGATCGGCAGCGTCACTTCGAAATCACCCTGGCCGATCTTGTCCGCCGCCTTGGCCAGCGCCTCGATCGGCCCGCCAAAACGCCGGGCGATGCCATGGGCGGTGACAAAGCCGATGATCAGCACAGCCAGCCCGACCAGGCCCAACAAGCCGGCAATGAGCAAGGCGCGCTCACGGGATTTGTGTTCGCTGGTGCTGATGTTTTCCAGCGCCTGCTTGTGTTCGGCGATCAGGCCGTTGCGCAGCACGTTGAAGGTGTCGGTGAGCTTGTCCTTGGTGCCTGGCGGTGGCGAGGCCTGCTGGGATTGGTCAAACGCGTCCAGCAGGTTCTGGTACTCGCCCCGGGCCTGGCTGAAGCCGGTGCCGTGACCGTCGCGCTGTTCATGGGCGATGCCCTGGTCCAGCAGGTCGAAGTAGTGCTGTTTCGACGCTTGCAGAGCCGCAGGATCGGGGCGCTGCTCCAACATCATCATCAGTTGGTCGCCCAGGCTCTGGCGCAGCTTGAGACCCAGGTCCAGGGTGATGAAGTTGCTGCGAATCAGCGACTCCTGGGTCTTGGCCATTTGCATGACGCTGACCAGGCCCAGGATCAGGCCCAGCAGGGCGACGGTGATCAACGCTGAGATACTCAGGAACAAGCGAGTCCGCAGCTTCATCGCTAACTTCATAAGGTACAGCTCACAGGTTGTACTGTTTGCGTTTGCGGTACAGGGTCGAGGCGTCGATACCCAGGGTGCGGGCCGCCTGGTCCAGGGTGTCGGCGGTGGCCAGCACGGCGCCGATGTGGGCTTTCTCCAGCTCGTCCAGGCTCAACGCCGCGCCGATACGCGGGGCATTGTGAGTGGGTTGTTCGGCCATGCCGAGGTGGCTGATTTCCACCTTTTCCTGCGGGCAGATAATGCTCGCGCGTTCCACCACGTTGCGCAGCTCGCGGATATTGCCCGGCCAGCGATAGTTGAGCAGCGCCTCGCGGGCTTCATCACTGAAGCCGCGTGCCGGCCGTGCGTATTCCTTAACGAAGCGTGCCAGGAAGCGATCGGCCAGGGTCAGGATGTCTTCGCTGCGCTCACGCAGCGGCGGCAGGTGCAAGGTGATGACGTTGAGACGGTACAGCAAGTCTTCCCGGAAGCGGCCGTCGCGCACCATGTCTTCCAGGTTCAGGTTGGTGGCGGCAAGGATGCGCACATCGGCGCGGCGGGTGACCGGGTCGCCCACGCGCTCGTATTCCTTGTCCTGGATGAAGCGCAACAACTTCGGCTGCAACGTGAGGGGAAAGTCGCCGATCTCGTCAAGAAACAGCGTGCCGCCATCGGCCTGGCTGACCCGGCCCAGGGTGCTTTCGCTGGCGCCGGTAAACGCGCCGCGGCTGTGGCCGAACAATTCGCTTTCCATCAGTTCTGCGGTCAGCGACGGGCAGTTGATGGTCACGCAGGATTTCTTCGCGCGCTTGCTCCAGCCGTGGATGGCCCGGGCCAGTTCGCCTTTACCGGTACCCGACTCGCCGAGGATCAAGATATTGGCGTCGGTCCCGGCGACTTGGCGCGCGGTTTCCAGCACCACCATCATCGCCGGGCTGTGGGAGTCGAGGCCGTCTTTGGGTTGGCGCACCGCGCCTTCCAGCGCTTCCAGGCGCGCAGACAGTTGGCGTACTTCCAGCTGCTTGGCGGTGGCCAGGCGCAATTGGTCCGGGCTGCACGGTTTCACCAGATAATCGGCAGCGCCGGCCTGGATCGCATCCACGGCGGTGTCCACGGCGGAATGCGCGGTGACGATCACCACGCGCATCCACGGCGCCTGTATACGCATTTGCGCCAATACATCGAGGCCGTTGTCTTCGCCCAGGCGCAGGTCCAGGAAGCACAGGTCGAACACCTGGCGTTGCATCAGTGCATCGGCCTGGGCGGCGCTGTTGGCGGTGGCCACGGTGTAGCCTTCATCTTCCAGGCAATAACGGAAGGTGCGCAGGATCGCGGATTCGTCATCCACTAAAAGAATACGGCCTTGAAGTTCCTTGGCTGATTCCATCTGTGCCGCGCTCCTTAACTATGAGTGATGGTGATTAGTCCCAGAATAATCGGGCAAGTTGCATGGTTTATTCTGATCGATAAAAGGAAGCGTCGTGCAGGTATCTGCATGGTTTCCTGAAAAGCCCCGTCTGATGGCGTTTTCATGTCGTCTTGCCACTTCGGCAACCTGTCGCGTGTTTTCTATCCCTTGATCCGACCGCTGGTGATCGTGCATTTCGCACGGCTCCCAGGGCGGCATCGTGCAGGATGCTGTGTGCCTCCCTATTCGATATCTCGCAACATATTGATTTTATTGAGTTTTATTTTGTAAAAAAGCTGGCATGCACCCTGCAATATCCCTCTCAACGAATAATCAGAATGCGGGAGCACCACAGCATGACTCGCCCAAGCCTCAGCCAATTGCACGTATCGCCACTGCGCTTGCAGCAAGGCCTGTTCGCCAGCCTGGCCCTGATGGTCACGTTGATTGGCGGCCAGCAGATGCAGCATCGGCAGCAGAGTCAGCAACAAGTCCCGCACTTCGAACATTCCGTGAAGACCCAGACCCATTTCCGTTCCGTTGGCAGCGTGGCTGCCGATGTAACCGCCCCGCAATTGAGAGTCGCCGACCAGGATTCCACCCTGGGCGAGCTGCCGACCCAAGAGCGTTGGGTGTTCTAGGCAAGAAAAGCGCTCGCTCACATGAGCGGCCGTACGGCACCACCGTTGTTACCCCTTTAGAAAGCGTAAGGAGAATCACCATGTTGAGTTGGGCAATCACATTTCTGATCATCGCCATTGTGGCTGCAGTCCTGGGCTTCGGTGGTATCGCGGGCACCGCTACGGGGATCGCCAAGATTCTGTTTGTGGTCTTCCTGGTGATGTTTATCGCTTCGTTCTTCTTTGGTCGTCGTGGCCGAGGCTGAATATGACCTCTTTGTCTCTTAAAGCCCTGGTTGCCGCCGCCCTGCTGGGCGGCAGCGGCTTGGTGATGGCCGCCAACGATGGCCAGTCACGCGCCAACGAGTTGCTCAGTGCGGACCCGCAATACCGCCAGACCTGGCAAGGCGTGGTGAAGAAAGAAGAGCGCCTGCCGGAATGGGTGATGAACCTGTCGGGTACGGCTGAACAAATGAATGCCGTGGAAGAAGACGGCGACAAGTACTTGGTCGGGCCGCTCTGCGAAACTGCAGACACCTGCCTGAACAAGCGCCTGATCGTGGCCTTCAGCCTCGACAAGGACGATGCCTACGCGCTGTTGGTAGAAGTCCCGGCCGGCTTGCCGGCGGACAAGTCGCCGACGCGGCACGCCGATTACCGTTTTATCGGTAAACCGGATGCAGGCATGCAAAAGCTGCTGATGGAGCAGCTGAAGAAAGACCCGAATTGGTACTAGGCCCCTTTGACGGGCCTGGTCAGTGATCGCAAGTTCACAAACCCACGGTTTGCTGAACTTGTGGCGGGTTCGTGACTCTCATTCCCCGCTTCTCATACCGCGCATAGCCGCAAATTTCCTTTTTGCCCGATTCCAACCATTACTTGGTGTGTCGGCGTGACCACCTATCGATAAAATTTCGTCGGGTCCATAGGACATTTCCGACACTGCCGCGCAGTATTCCCAGGCATTTCTGCCAACCCTTCGAAGACGTGCTGAATCTCTGAGCGAGCCGGCTTTGGCAGGTTCACGGCATATTCGGCGGACGATTTGTCGCATTTGAACTGACCGTTCGGACAGTTATTATGAAAAAAAGCCATGCCGATTCGGCATAGGGTAGGCGTTTACGGCATTAGACGTCGCTCCCTTGCATCGGAATAGTTGCGCCTTTTTTTCGCCTGCCAGTAAGCCATTTCGGCCACGCTGCGGTGACCTTCCATGGAGGCAGATGCTCACACTTTTTCGCTTTCGAGCGTTGCGGCTGGCGCATTTGCCTTGAGTTCACTTGAAGTAAGGGTAATGACATGAAGAAGGCAAAGCTAAGCCTCGCCTGGCAGATCCTCATCGGTTTGGTGTTGGGGATCGCAATCGGCGCAGTGCTTAACCATTTCAGTGCTGAAAAAGCCTGGTGGATCAGCAATGTGTTGCAGCCAGCGGGCGATATCTTTATCCGCCTGATCAAGATGATCGTGATCCCGATTGTGATTTCCTCGCTGATCGTCGGCATTGCCGGTGTCGGTGACGCGAAGAAGCTCGGGGCGTATCGGCGTCAAAACCATCCTTTACTTCGAGATCGTCACCACCATCGCGATCGTGGTCGGCCTGTTGCTGGCCAACCTGTTCCATCCGGGTGCCGGCATCGACATGAGTACCCTGGGTACGGTCGATATCTCCAAATACCAGGCCACGGCTGCGGAAGTGCAGCACGAGCATGCGTTCATCCAGACCATCCTGAATCTGATCCCGTCGAACATCTTCGCCGCCGTTGCCCGTGGTGAAATGCTGCCGATCATCTTCTTCTCGGTGCTGTTCGGCCTCGGCCTGTCGAGCCTCAAGCCTGACCTGCGCGAGCCGCTGGTGACCATGTTCCAGGGCGTGTCCGAGAGCATGTTCAAAGTCACCCACATGATCATGAAGTACGCCCCGATCGGCGTCTTCGCCCTGATCGCGGTGACCGTGGCCAACTTCGGCTTCGCCTCGCTGCTGCCGCTGGCGAAGCTGGTGATCCTGGTTTACGTCGCCATCCTGTTCTTCGCCTTTGTGATCCTCGGCCTGATCGCCCGCCTGTTCGGCTTCTCGGTGATCAAGCTGATGCGCATCTTCAAGGATGAGCTGGTACTGGCCTACTCCACCGCCAGCTCCGAGACCGTGCTGCCGCGCGTGATCGAGAAGATGGAAGCCTACGGCGCGCCGAAGGCCATCTGCAGCTTCGTGGTGCCGACCGGTTACTCGTTCAACCTCGACGGTTCGACCCTGTACCAGAGCATCGCGGCGATCTTTATCGCCCAGCTGTATGGCATCGACCTGTCGGTTGGCCAGCAACTGATGCTGGTGCTGACCCTGATGGTCACCTCCAAAGGCATCGCCGGTGTACCGGGCGTGTCCTTCGTGGTGCTGTTGGCCACCCTGGGCAGCGTGGGTATCCCGCTGGAAGGCCTGGCGTTCATCGCCGGTGTCGACCGCATCATGGACATGGCACGTACCGCCCTGAACGTGATCGGCAACGCGCTGGCCGTGTTGGTCATCGCACGTTGGGAAGGCATGTACGACGACGCCAAGGGCGAGCGCTACTGGAATTCCCTGCCGCACTGGCGCAGCAAGGACGCGGCTCCGGCCGCCCAGGCGACTCGCAGCTGATAGCGCGAGTGCTGTGAGACAAACCCCGGGAAATCCGGGGTTTGTCGTTTCTGCCAGCCCCGCTATCATTCGCCCCATCATTCGGGGGATTTAACTGATGCTCAATGGCCTGTGGCTTGGCTTCTTTGTCGTGGCAATGGTGTCAGCGCTGGTGCAGTGGCTGGTGGGCGGTAACGCCGGGATATTTTCGGCAATGGTCGAAAGCATTTTCGCCATGGCCAAACTGTCGGTGGAAGTCATGGTGCTGCTGTTCGGTACCCTGACCTTGTGGCTGGGTTTTCTGCGCATCGCTGAAAAAGCCGGCATCGTCGATTGGCTGGCCAAGGCCCTCGGCCCGCTGTTCCGCCGCCTGATGCCGGAGGTGCCGGCTGGCCACCCCGCCATCGGCTTGATCACCCTCAACTTCGCCGCCAACGGCCTGGGCCTGGACAACGCTGCCACGCCTATCGGCTTGAAGGCGATGAAGGCCTTGCAGGAACTCAACCCGATCCCCAACACCGCCAGTAACGCGCAGATCCTGTTCCTGGTGCTCAACGCGTCCTCGCTGACGCTGTTGCCGGTGACCATCTTCATGTACCGCGCCCAACAAGGCGCCGCCGACCCGACGCTGGTGTTCCTGCCGATCCTGCTGGCCACCAGTGCCTCGACCCTGGTGGGCCTGCTGTCGGTGGCGATCATGCAGCGCCTGCGCCTGTGGGACCCGGTGGTGCTCGCGTACCTGATCCCGGGCGCGCTGGTGCTGGGTGGCTTCATGGCGCTGCTGGCGACCCTCTCCGCCACCGCGCTGGCCAGCCTCTCGTCGATCCTCGGCAACCTCACCCTGTTTGGTTTGATCATGCTGTTCCTGATCATCGGCGCGTTGCGCAAGGTGAAGGTCTACGAGGCGTTTGTCGAAGGCGCCAAAGAAGGCTTCGACGTGGCCAAGAATCTGCTGCCGTATCTGGTGGCGATGCTGTGTGCGGTCGGCGTGTTGCGCGCCTCGGGGGCGTTGGAATTCGGCCTGGAAGGCATTCGCCATCTGGTGGCCTGGACGGGCATGGACACGCGTTTTGTCGATGCCTTGCCGACGGCAATGGTCAAGCCGTTCTCCGGCAGCGCCGCGCGGGCGATGCTGATCGAAACCATGCAGACCCAGGGCGTGGACAGCTTCCCGGCGCTGGTGGCGGCGACGATCCAGGGCAGTACCGAGACCACCTTCTATGTGTTGGCGGTGTACTTTGGTTCGGTGGGGATTCAGCGGGCCAGGCATGCCGTGGGCTGTGCGTTGCTGGCGGAGTTGGCGGGTGTCGTTGCGGCGATTGCAGTTTGCTACTGGTTCTTTGGCTGAGGCTGGGATCGCTATCGCAGGCAAGCCAGCTCCCACATTTGACTGTATTCACAAATCAAAAATGTGGGAGCGGGCTTGCCCGCGAAGAGGCCCTCAGCGTTTCGGCGCTGTATTGCCCTGCTGCACCACCCACTCCACCACCTGCTTGTTCAACTGATCCCCCGCCAAGCCAAACCCGGCCACCACCGCTGGCACCTTGGTATCCCCCACCGGCTGCCGCACCTCAAACCGCCGGCTGGCAATAATCCGCTGATCACTCCCACGCACCAGTCGTGCGTCGAGGCGGATCACCACCTCCACCGCATTGCCACGGTACTCACTCTGAAAGGCCTGCAACTGCCCGCCCAGTTCATAGTCTGCTTGCAGGTTGGTGTCGTCGGTACTCAACAACGTCACCCGCCCATCGCGCTGGAACCCGTCCAGCAGGCGGTTGCGCAACAGCACCGGCGACGGATCGCTCCAGCGCGAATTGGCATAGCTGCTGATCAGGTCACCGTTGGGCACCACGGCAATGCGCGGGCTGTCGAGAAATTCGCTGGTCTGGGGCTTGGTTACCCGCAGCGACCAGGCGACCTGCGTGCCTTGTACGGTCGCCGGTGCTGCCGCCAGGCGGTACACGTCCGAAGGGTCGGGCTTGGGCAGGATCGAGCACGCGCTCACCAGGGCCAGGGCTACAGGGACGATCAGTTGATATGCACGCTTCATGGCGTGAACTCCTTGTTCTTGTCACTGCCCAGCAGGTAACCGCTGGGGTTGGCTTCCAGGCGGCGGGAGATGGCGCGCAGCGAGCCGAGGGTTTCGCGCAGTTCGCGCACGGCCGGCGCCAGTTCGTTGAGGCCCTGCATGCCGCTGTTCACCGAGTCCTTGTTGTCGGTCAGCAAGGTGTTGATGGTGGCGGTGCTTTTTTCCAGGGATTTCATCGCCTGCTCGGCACTGCTGAACGCCTGCTTGCCTTGATCGTTCAACAGGCCGTTGGCGTTGCGCATCAGCACGGTGGTTTGCTCCAGGGCGCCGCTGGCCTGTTTGCTCACCTGCATCAGTTGCTGCATCACCACTTTGATATCGCCGCGCTGGTCGGCGATAGCGCCGGTGGTTTGCTGCAAGTTGTCCAGGGTAGTGGTCAGGCGCTCGACGTTCTCCCGCGAGAACAGCGCGTTGGCGTTGTGCAGCAACAGGTTGATGCTGCTCATCAGGTCGTTGCTGTTGTTCAGCAGGCGTGCGATGGGCGATGGCGAGGCGATGATTTCCGGCAGGTTGCCGTCCTTGCCCTTGAGCACCGGGCTTTGGGGCGTGCCGCCGCTGAGCTGGATGATCGAGGTGCCGGTGATACCGGTCAGCGCCAGCTTGGCCTGGGTGTCTTCCTTGATCGGCGTCTGCCCGGCCAGGCGGATGCGCGCGAGCACGCGGCGCGGGTCCTTGGGGTCCAGGCGCAGGCTGATCACGTCGCCTACCTTGATCCCGCTGTACTGCACCGAGCTGCCCTGGGACAGGCCGCTGACCGCCTCGTTGAACACCACTTCGTAATCCTGGAAGGCACTGTCGATGCTGGATTTGGCCAGCCACAGGCCAAACAGCATCGCGCCGACCACGACGATCACGCTGAACAGACCAATCATCACATGATGGGCGCGGGTTTCCATGTCATACCTCGTTGAGCGGTTGAGCGGCATCCAATGCCGCACGGCCCCGGGGGCCGTGGAAATATTCGTGAATCCAGGCGTCGTCGGTTTCCGAGACGACATCGATGGCGTCCGCCACCAGCACTTTTTTCTGCGCCAGCACCGCCACGCGGTCGGTGATGGTGTACAGCGTGTCGAGGTCATGGGTGACCAGGAACACGCTCAGGCCCAGCGCGTCACGCAGGGTCAGGATCAGTTGGTCGAATTGCGCCGCGCCAATCGGGTCGAGGCCGGCGGTGGGTTCGTCGAGGAACAGGATGTCCGGGTCCAGGGCCAAGGCGCGGGCCAGGGCGGCGCGCTTGATCATGCCGCCGGACAGCGACGCTGGGTATTTGTCCGCCGCCGACAACGGCAACCCGGCCAGGGCCAGCTTGACCGCCGCCAAGTGCTCGGCGTCGCGGCGGCTGAGGCCGGCGTGCTCGATCAATGGCAGCGCGACGTTCTCGGTCACCGTCAGCGAGGAGAACAGCGCGCCCTTCTGGAACAGCACGCCGAAGCGCCGTTCCACCAGGGAGCGTTCATGTTCCGAGAGGCTCGGCAGGTTCTTGCCAAACACCCGCACCTCGCCTTCGCTGGGCCGGCGCAGGCCGACGATGCTACGCAGCAGCACCGACTTGCCGCTGCCGGAGCCACCGACCACGGCGAGAATCTCGCCCTTGTACAAATCCAGGTCGAGGTTCTCATGCACACTCTGGCTGCCAAAGCGGTTGCACAGCCCGCGCACTTCAATCACCGCCTCAGTGGGCGCACGGTGTAAGCGACTCACCAGCCCATCTCCATGAAGAACAGCGCGGCGACCGCATCCAGCACGATCACCACAAAGATCGATTGCACCACGCTGGAGGTGGTGTGGGCGCCGACTGACTCGGCACTGCCGCTGACCTTGAAGCCTTCCAGGCAACCGATGGCGGCGATCAGGAAGGCGAAGATCGGCGCTTTCACCATGCCGACGAGGAAATGCTGCACGCCGATGTCGGATTTGAGCAGCGAGAGAAACATCGCCGGCGAAATATCCAGCGCCACGGCACACACCACGCCACCGCCGACAATCCCCGAGAGCATCGCCAGAAACGTCAGCATGGGCAGCGACACCAGCAGTGCCAGCACCCGTGGCAGCACCAACAGCTCCATCGGGTCGAGGCCGAGGGTGCGGATGGCGTCGATTTCTTCGTTGGCCTTCATCGAGCCGATTTGTGCGGTAAACGCACTGGCGGTGCGGCCGGCGATCAGGATCGCGGTGAGCAGCACGCCGAATTCCCGTAGGAAAGAGAACGCCACCAGGTCCACGGTGAAAATCGTCGCGCCAAAGCTCTTGAGCACCGTGGCGCCGAGAAACGCCACCACGGCGCCCACCAGAAAGGTCAGCAAGGCGACGATGGGCGCGGCGTCGAGGCCGGTCTGTTCGATATGCGCGACCATTGGCGTAATGCGCCAGCGCTTGGGCCGGAAAATCCCCCGGGCAAACGTCTCAAGGATCAGGCCGATAAAGCCCAGCAGTTGCTTGCTGTCTTGCCAGACTTTATCCACCGCCCGGCCGATACGCGCCAGCACCTGGATGCCGGTGGCTTCTTCCGGGGCTTTGTCGGGTACGCAGAAATCATTGAGGGAGCGGTAGACGGTCTTGAGCAGCGCGCGGTCGGCGGCGGACAGGCTGCAATCGCTCTGCTCGGCGGATTGCTCGATGCGCGTGGGGCCGAGCAATTCCACCAGCAGTGACGCGCCGGCGGTATCCAGGGCGCCGAGGCCGTTGAGGTCGATGCGGGCGCCGGCGTCGTATTGGCCGTCGAGCGTGTCCGACAGCTTTTTCAGGTCTGCGTAGTGGGCAAGCGTCCAGTCCCCCGTAATCCGCAGTAACGCAGGCGTGGAGGACGTATCGAGATGGGCTGCGCCGGCCGAGGTACTACTGGTCATAAGCTCCGAGCTTGTTTGGCTATCCACAATTCCTACGTAATAGCACGAACCTGCCTACTTTGGGTTGTCCGTTTGTGCTGTGTCGATGACTTTGAAGCGCAGCACGCCGATCACCTGGCCGTCTTCGGTGAGCACCTGCACTTGCCAGCGGCCCACGGCATCACCGGGGAAATTCTGTTTATGGGTCCAGGCGCGATAGCCTTCCTTGCGCCCGCCATGAATGTCCAGGGCGATGCGGTCGACCTCTTTGCCGTTGAATTTCCACACGTGGTAGATCCGCTCATCCAGGCCACGCGGCGCGTTGATCGCGGTGTAGGCATACAGCCCGTCGCCGCGCAGTTGCGCGACGGTGACTTCCTTGAGGTCATCCCCCGGCGTGCGGTCTTGCAACTGGGTGCTGATGGCCACTTCCGTCATCCACAGGGTGGCCGGTGGTACCCAACTGCGTAGGAACCAGCCGGCGCAGCCAATCGCGGCCGTCACGCCCAACAGCATCGCCCAGCCCTTGAGGCTGCGCAGCGGCAGGCTGACTGCCAGGCTGGGGATCGACAGCGCCATGGCCACGCCCAGGGCCAGCTTGTAACTCTCGGCGGTGGTCAGGTGCAGGATGATCGGCAGCGCGGTGAGCAGCGCGGCGAACAAGGTCAGGGTGTGCAGCGCAAGGAACAGCGAGCGCTTGGGCGCCCAGCCACTTGTAGTACAGCGGATCGACGATCGACACCAGTGCCGCCGCGCCGAGCAAGCCGGTGAACAGCGATTGGCCGCTGTTCCAGGCGGTGGTGACGAAAAAGAACGGCAACACAAAGAACAGACTTTCCTGGTGGATCATCTGGGTCGCGTAGCGCAGCAGCGGCTCGGGGATTTCGCGCTTGAAGACTTTGGTAAACAGCTGGGTAAAGCTGTTTTCCAGCATCAGCCACAGCCAGCTCACCAGCATGATCACCGCGATCCAGCTGGCCATGCCCTGCTGGCGGTCCACCAGAATGAAGCTGCACACCCCCGAGATAAAGCCGCCGAGTGCAATCACCCCTGGGTAGCGCTTCATCAGTTCGAGGACGCGGGTGATTATGCGGGTCAGGTTTTGCATTCGGCGGTTCGCAGTCTTTGTAGGAAAAATCCCAGACAGAATAACGTCTTAGCCCTGTCCTCGGTGGCCGATTACGCGATCCGTTTGCGATAAAGCCGCACACCGATCAACACAATGGCAATCAGCCCGAGTATGCCGGCGCCGATCCAGCTGAGGGTGTCGTAGCTCAGCAACGGTTTCTCGATGCGCCAGTAGCCGGGTTGCTTGAATACCTGGCGCATGGCCCGGTTGGTCTGGTCCAGGCTTACCGCCTTGATACGTTTGACCGGGTCGCTGAAGTGGCCGTTGTTGTAGTCGCCCGAGGCGGCCCAGTAGTAGTCGGCCAGGGCGCTGTTGCCCTGCACGGCCCAGGCCTGGCGGGCGATGGCGGCTTGTTGCAGGCGTGCGAACACGGCCGGGTCGAGGCCATCCTTGAGCAATTGCGCCTGTAGGCTTTTCAGCACGTGCTCGGCCTCAGGGATATTTTCCCGCTCCAGGTCGGCATTCAGGCTGAGGAAACCGACACCGCCCAGCACTTCACGCTCGCTCCAGGGGCCGTAGGACAAGGTGTGCTTGAGGCGTAGCTGGCGATACAGCGCCCAGTCGAGGTAGTCCTTGAGCAGGTCGTAGGTTTCATCGTGCTGGTCGTCCAGCAGCGGTTCGGGGAACAGCCAGTGCAGCTTGGCGCTGTCACCGACCCAGCCGTGGATCAGTTCGCGCTGGCTGGCGGCGGCGTGCTGGATTTGCGGCAGTTCACGGTGTTCGGTGGGATCGACCGGGTCGAGCTGGCCGTAGGTGCGTTCCAGGTAGGCCGGCAGCAGTTTGTCGAGGTCGCCGACGATGATCAGGGTCATGTTGTTGGGGGCGTACCAGTGTTTTCGCAGGTCCTCCAACTGGTCACGGGTCAACTGGCCGACTTCGGCACGTTCGGCGCATTTGAGCCCCAGTTCGACGGCGAGTTGATTGCTGGCGGTGTGGCCGAGGTCCTGGCGGTCGAGCAGGCGTTGCAGGTGGGAGTAATGGCCGCCGTCCTCACGCTCGACCACTTGCTTGGCCGCGTTGATATTGGCGTCGGTCAGTTCGGTGCGGGTGATGATCGCCAGCAGCAGGTCGAGCACCTTGCGCTGGTTTTGCGCTGGGGCCTCGATCACGAAGGTGGTGTCGGCGTTGCTGGTGTAGGCGTTCCACTCGCCGCCCAGGGCTTGCATGCGGTCTTCCAGGTCGCCTTCGCCGCCGCCGTCGATGCCGCTGAACAGCAGGTGTTCGAGCAGGTGCGGCAGTTCCTTGTCCGCGCAGGCGAAGTCATCCAGGCCGACGCCGACTACCAGGCGGATCGCCACATGCCCGCGCTCGGTGCCCGGCTTGAGCAGCAATTGCAGGCCGTTGGGCAAGGTATAGCCCTCGACTTGCAGGCGGTCAAAGGCAAAGGCGTGGGCAGAACCCATGAGCAGGCAGATGAACAACAGGCGACGCATAACTGGCTTCCTGGCGAGTGTGGTCAGTGTTAACTGACTTCACGGGCCATCGTACGTTCAGGGCGAATGTGTGATGTCGGCAATATCTTCGGCGGAGAGTGCGCCGGTGTCGGACGTTTCCAACACTACATAGGCACTGCTGCAAAACAACGAGTTGAGACGTTTCATGTCGGCAATCAGCTCCAGGTGCAGGGAACTGGTCTCCAGGCTCTGTACGATCTTGCGCTGCAAGCGGCTGACGTGAGCGTGGGCGAGGCGGCGTTCCTGGGCGCGAAAACGGCGCTTCTCGCGCAGCAGTTGGCGGGCGCTTTCCGGGTCGGCGCTGAGGAACACCGACAGGCCCAGGCGCAGGTTGGCAATCAACTGGCTGTGCAGGTCGGACAGTTCTTCCAGGCCGACCTCGGAGAACTGGCGGCGCTGGGAGGTTTTCTGCTGCTGGACTTTGCGCAGCATGCGTTCGATCAGGTCGCCGGCCAGCTTGAGGTTGATCGACAGCTCGATGATCTCGGCCCAGCGCCGGCTGTCTTGCTCGCTGAGGTCTTCGCGGGGCATTTGCGCCAGGTAGAGTTTGATCGCGCTGTACAGCGCTTCGACGTCATCGCTGAGGCTGCGCATGGCCTGGGTGATGGCGGTTTGCTTGCCGCGCAGCACTTCCTGCATCGAGGTCAGCATGTTGTCGATCAGATCGCCCAGGCGCAGGGTCTCGCGGGCGGCGTTGGCCAGTGCCAGGCTCGGCGTGGTCAGTGCGGTCAGGTCGAGGTGGCGGGGTTTGGCCTTGCCGTTGAGTTCTTCGCGCTCGGGCAGCAACCAGGCACACAGGCGCGCCATCGGGCCGATGGTCGGCAGCAGGATCAGGCAGCGGCTGACGTTGTAGAGCAGGTGGAAGGTGATGACCATGCCCTGCACGCCGTAGTCCAAACCATCCATCCAGCGTACGAGCGGGTCGAGCACCGGGATGATCAGCAGCAGGCCAATCAACTTGTACAGCAGGCTGCCCAGCGCCACCTGGCGGCCGGCGGCGTTCTGCATGCTGGTGCTGAGGAAGGCCAGCACGCCGCTGCCGATGTTGGCGCCGATCACCAGGCCGATGGCCACGTGCAAGCCGATCACGCCGGCGCCGGCCAGGGTGGCGGTGAGTAGGACGGCAGCCAGGCTGGAGTAGGAAATCATCGCGAACAAGGCGCCGACCAAGGCGTCCAGCAGGATGTCGCCGGTCAGCGAGGCGAAGATGACTTTGACGCCTTGGGCGTGGGTAATGGGACCGGCGGCTTCGACGATCAATTGCAGGGCCAGCACGATCAGGCCCAGGCCGATGCCGACGCGGCCCAGCTGCCCCGCCCGCGTCTGTTTGCGCGAGAGGAAGAAAATCACCCCGAGGAAGATCAGCAGCGGCGACAGCCAGGACAGGTCAAAGGTCAGCACCCGCGCCATCAGCGCGGTACCGACGTCGGCGCCGAGCATGGTCGCCAGGGCGGGCATGAGTCCCATCAGCCCTTGGCCGACAAACGAGGTCACCAGCATGGCCGTGGCGTTGCTGCTCTGCACCATGGCGGTCACCAGGATACCGGCGACAAACGCCAGCCAGCGCTTGGACATGTTCTGCCCGATGACGTGGCGCAGGTTGGAGCCGTAGACCCGCAAGATGCCGGTACGGACGATATGCGTGCCCCAGATCAGCAGGGTCACCGCGGAAAGCAGATTGAGCAAGGTCAGCATGCTCGGCCCCCCGTGTGGGTGCGCTTCAAGAGAAGCGTAGGAAAGTTGCCGCGTGCCGCTCTACGTCTTGTACTTAAGCTGTAGTTGGCGAATGGCGTGCGCGCCAGCATTGCATAGCTGAAAGGGTGATTGAAACAAAACTGTCATGAAATCAGCTTTCTGCAGACGTGAAAAAGGGGCTTGAAAAGCCCCTTTTTGACTGGCGCGGGTTTATTGACCCGGAATATCTTTGCGCAGTTTCACCGGATCCTGCTGCTTCTTCTTTTTCGCGATGGCGGTGCGCATCTTGATGTTCACCGCTTCTACCGCCAGGGAGAACGCCATGGCGAAGTAGACGTAGCCTTTTGGCACGTGCACATCGAACGACTCGGCGATCAGCACGGTACCCACCACCAGCAGGAACGACAGCGCGAGCATCTTCAGCGACGGGTGCTTGTCGATGAATTCGCTGATGGTGCCGGCAGCCAGCATCATCACCAATACCGCCACGACAATCGCCGCGACCATGACCGGTACATGGGAAACCATGCCGACCGCAGTGATCACGGAGTCCAGGGAGAACACGATGTCGATGATCGCGATCTGGATGATGGTGTAGATGAACTTGCCACCCTTGCCACCCGGTTCTTCGTGGGTTTCGTCTTCGCCTTCCAGCGCGTGATACATCTCCTGGGAGCTTTTCCACAGCAGGAACAGGCCACCGAAGAACAGGATCAGGTCGCGCCCGGAAATACCCTGGCCGAAGACCACGAACAGGTCGGCGGTCAGTTGCATGACCCAGGTGATCGACAGCAGCAACAGGATTCGCGTGACCATGGCCAGGGCCAGGCCGAAGATCCGGGTGCGGGCCTGCATATGCTTGGGCATGCGGCTGACCAGGATCGAAATCATGATGATGTTATCGATGCCCAGGACGATCTCGAGGGCCGTCAGGGTGAAGAAGGCAATCCAGATCTCTGGATTGGTCAGCCATTCCATGTGTATTCCTTTGAGCAAGTGTTAAACCGCGCAAGCTGCAGCGCCGCGCGGTTGAGTTGGTACGATTATAGAGTGCTGAACAGCGGAATAATCCCCATCAGCAACGCGGCGACCATTATGCACAGGCATACCAGCACTGCCCACTTGAGGGTGAAGCGCTGGTGATCGCCGAATTCGATACCCGCCAACGCGACCAGCAGGTAAGTCGACGGTACCAGCGGGCTCAACAAGTGCACAGGTTGCCCGACGATCGACGCGCGGCCCATTTCGGCGGCAGTGATGCCGTAGTGGCTGGCGGCTTCGGCGAGGACAGGCAGTACGCCGTAGTAGAACGCGTCGTTGGACATGAAGAAGGTGAACGGCATGCTCACCAGCGCGGTGATCACGGCCAGGTACGGGCCCAGCGCGTCAGGGATGACGGCCAGCAGGCTCTTGGACATGGCGTCGACCATGCCGGTGCCCGACAGGATGCCGGTGAAGATACCCGCGGCGAAGATCAGCCCGACTACCGCCAATACGCTGCCGGAGTGGGCGGCGACGCGGTCTTTCTGCATTTGCAGGCACGGGTAGTTGACGATCATCGCGATACTGAACGCCACCATGAACAGCACCGGCAGCGGCAACAGGCCGGCGATCAGCGTGCACATCAGGGCCAAGGTCAGGGCGCCGTTGAACCAGATCAGTTTCGGACGACGGGCGTCGGGGAATTGCGACACGCTGATTTCGCTGTGGTCGATCTCGTCACCTTGCAGGTGCAATTCACCCAGGCGTGCACGTTCGCGCAGGCCGTACATGTAGGCAATCACCAGGATCGCGACGACGCCAGCGGCCATCGCCGGGATCATCGGCACGAAAATGTCCGACGGGTCCACGTGCAGCGCACTGGCGGCGCGGGCGGTCGGACCACCCCAAGGCGTCATGTTCATCACGCCACCGGCGAGGATGATCAGGCCGGCCATGATCCGCGGGCTCATGCCGATGCGCTGGTACAGCGGCAGCATGGCGGCCACGCAGATCATGTAGGTGGTGGCGCCGTCACCGTCGAGGGACACGACCAGGGCCAGCACGGCGGTGCCGACCGAAACCTTGAGCGGGTCGCCCTTGACCATCTTGAGGATCTTGCGCACGGCCGGGTCGAACAGGCCGGAGTCGATCATCAGGGCAAAGTAGAGAATGGCGAACATCAGCATCACGCCGGTCGGCGCCAGCTTGGTGATGCCCGCAAGCATCATCGGGCCGATGTCCGGCGCGAAACCGCCGAACAGCGCGAACAGGATCGGCACGATGATCAAGGCGATCAGCGCGGACAGGCGCTTGGTCATGATCAGGAACATGAACGTGATGACCATGGCAAAGCCAAGGAAAGTCAGCATAGGAATACTCCGGGCGTAGCGCGGCTAGGGAATGGCGAACCGGGTGGGGCTCAGCGCAGAACGAAAGGCACGAGGCGTACGGGGGGAGTTGGAGCGAACAGGCGGGTACGGACGGACATCGGGAATCACCATTGTTGTTGTGTACAGCCGGTCTGGTGCCGGCAGTTGGAGGCGATCCTAGACGGGAAAGCTTTCAGCCAGCTTTCGCTGGGAAAACAGGTGATGAAGGGAAGAGGCACTATCTGCAAGTGTATGGAGATTCAATGTGGGAGCAACTGTCTTGGCAGTTTATTAAAAAACATCATTACGGCAGCCACACAGCCGCCCACAGCCTATGCCGTGTACTACTCCACTAGTGATCGCGTAGTTGATTACGCTACGCAATCGCTCCACTCCGAGCCGTCTCGGATCATTGCATTCAGGCGTATCAACAACACTCGCATGCAGGCGATAAGCGCTACTTTTGCGCATTTTCCTTTATCACGCAGAGCTTTATATCGCGCGTTGAATTCAGGCTGAAAGCGAATGACGGACCAGCACGCCATGTAGAGCGAGCGTCGGACCGAGAACCTCCCACCGCAGATATAGCGCTTACCTTTGTGCTTGCCACTGTCGTTGTTATACGGAGCAAGGCCCGAGAGTGCGGCGATCTCACGACGCCCAACGCTGCCCAACTCAGGCAGGTAGGCCATCAAGCTAGCAGCGGTAATAAGCCCTATTCCTTTGACCGAGCACAATTGTGAAACCCTTTTTTTATTAAGGTTTTCAACGCTTTGGCGAATCTGTATATCAACTGACGCTATGACTTTGGCCAGGTAATCGATATGGCTTTTCAGCAGGTTTTTAACAGCATCAGAAGAGGCCGTTTTGACACGACGCTCATCGTCGCTTCGCTGCTGAACAAAGTTCTCGCGCTGGTGCACCAAGGCTCGTAAGTCGTCTTGTTCAGGGCTAGTAGGCTGGCTTTTTGGGGGCTTGATAGTGGCCGCGAAATGGGCAAGAAGCTTTGCGTCTATTGGGTCGGTTTTAGCTTGCAACCCCAACGCTCGGGCAAAGCTCCTGGCCCGGCTGGGGTTAATCCTCACAACTTCCAAATCTGCCGCCTGAAGTGCTTTCATGACCTGGCGCTCGTAACCGCCCGTCGCCTCCAGCACCACACGACTAACGTGGTGACTCTTCAGCCAACGAATCAGCCGTGAAAAACCGGCCGCTGTGTTGGAGCAGCTCATCTCCTCAGCTTGGGAATCGAGCTGCGCTTCAAGATCGTCTTTTGAAACATCGATGCCTGCAAACATGGCCAAACCCTCTTACACTCAAAAGTGAGAGCGCTCTGGCGGGGCCCACGCTTGTAACTGTTCGAGGTCGGCTCGTTCAACTGTTCGGGCTCAATAACCAGAGTGGAGAGGTGGATGGCAGCTTAGGCTCCCACACGTGCTTCAAGCACCGCTGTCAGTCAGCTTGCCATCCACCGCTCTCATCCACAGTCTAATCCCGGCGAAAGACACAAGCTGGCTTGCCTGCGATAGCGGTGTATCAGCCACCCATGTGCTAGCTGACCCGCCGCTATCGCAGGCAAGCCAGCTCCCACATTTGGACTATGTTTGGCGGGAGTTTTTAGGGTAATTCGAGGCCGCCGGCGGCTTTGTGCAGCTTGCGCAAGTGTTCGCCGACTTGCTTGAGGTTGGCCTCACACGCCGCAATCTCATCGGCCCTGGCCGGATCCAGCAGCGCCCTCACCTCTTTATCCAGGTCGCCGGTCAGCGATTGCAGCTGTTTCTGGCGTTCGGCGCTTTCCGATTCCAGGCGCTTGGCTTCCGATGGTTGCGGCAGGCCGTAGCCGCCGCTGCCGAGCAGTTCCGCCGGGCGGCTGAGGAAGCCGCTGTTGGCGAGGATTTGTTGCAAGGTGTTGTTGGCCTTTTCCATGCCGCCGTTTTTCAGCTCGCGGGCGCCCAGGTAGCGTTGTTTGACTTCGTCCTGGGCCAGCATCAGTTGTTTGCGGTAGCTCGCCTGTTCCAGCAACAACAGCGCGGCGCTGGTGCGCAGGTCGGCCTTGTCGAACCACGGGCGGCGCTCGGCGGCGCTGAGGGACAGCCAGTCTTCGACCTGGGTCTGCTTGATCGGCAGGTGTTTGCGCAACACGTCGAACATCGCCTGGTAGCGCTCGCGGAACGAGTCGAAGTGGTAACCCAGGCGCAGGGCGTTGCGTTTGTCGTCGAGCACGCTGGTGTCGGCCAAACCACGGGCGCTCAACACTTCGAGCAAGCCGTTGGGGGTGATGTTGTCCAGGCCGGTCAGTTGCGGGTTGGCGCTGCCGCTGCGCAACAGTTTCAGGCTTTCGACCGCGCAGTTGTTGGAGATGAAGAAGTAGTTGCCGTCGTAGCTCCAGTGCATCTCGGCGGCGTGTTCGACGGTGTCGTTGATTTCCTGGCGTGACAGTATCAGCGGCACCGAGGCCAGGCCGCGCAGTTCGGTCTTGGTGTATTCGTCGATCACCTGGGCCAGCGGCAGTACGAACAGTCGTGAGGGGTATTTGCCCACCAGGCCGTCCCAGCTCGACAGCTGTACGTCACCGACAAAAGCGCGGTAGGACAGTACCAGGTGCTGGTCCAGGTCCAGCCGGCAATCCGGCCCGCGTGGGCGACCGGGGGCACAGATCACCAGGCGCAACATGCTGTGGCCCCAGCGGCTGACCAGGTTCTGGTTGGCTTCGGCCAGCAGGTAGTCGATCTCGTAGACGCGTTCCGGGTCGATCTGGCCGAGCGGCGTCTTGGCGAAGTCGTTGCCGGCGTTCAGGAAGGCGTAGGTCTTGGCGCAGGCGTCTTGTTGCGGTGGCGCCCAGCCGAAGTGGTCCTTGTAGTAGCGGAACAGCGCCGGGCGGCGGCAGGCGTAGCTGGGGTCGAGGAGGAAGTACTCCATGTTAACCGCGACGAACTCCAGCGGGCTGGTGGTTTCGTAGATGTCCGGGCTGCGCGCGACCTGGCGGTTGTGTTGTTCGCGTTCACCGCGACGGCCGACGTATTGCGGCCAGCCGGCGAGGTCCAGCAGGCGCGGGTCGTCGCTGAGGGTGAAGCGGCGGTCATTCTGGCCACGGCATTGATCGGGCAGGCCGATCAGGCCGGTGAGGTTGTTCTGGCGGCTGCAACGGTTGACCAGCGCACGGTCGTCTTTGGACCACAGGCGTGCACGGTCATAGATGTGGGTCAGTTCATGCAGCACGGTGGCGAGCATTTCCCGGCGCACGGTGCCGTGGGGGCGACTGGTTTTCTGGGTGGCGGCGCTGCCGTCGGTGAGGCTGGCGAGCAGGTTGCTGTTGAGGTCCAGCTCGGACACCAGGGAGGCTTGGCCGTAGGCATTCTCGGGCATCTTGTCGGTCCAGCCGACATCGATTTGCCGGTCCAGCTGCTCAATGAAGCGCGGCGGCAGTGCGCGCATCGCTTCATCAAGCAATGCCTGGCTGGCCTGCTGTTGTGCCGGGCTCAAGCCATCGGTCTTGAGCCGCAGTTGCAGGTTGGCCTGGGCTGCGCCTGCACTGAGCAGGACAGTCCACGCCAGGAGCCAGGTGGTGAGGCGCCTCACAGAGCGAGGATAGCTTCGGCGAGGGTCTGGTCGCTGGCGTTGCGGGCTTCGGGCACGCGGGTACGCAGGGTGTCGAAGGCGGCTTCGAGCTGCGCGCCACGGATCTCGCCGTTGCTGGCGACGAAGCTGGCGGCGTCGTCGTGGGCTTCGCGGACGATTTTCGAGTCGCGGATGGAGGTGGTGGTGTCCGAGGTGAAATCAATGGTGCGGCCGGAGGCGCGAACAATGATGTTACTGGTGGCCACCAAGGTATGCGCCTGGGCAACGTCGGCCAACAACAGCAGGCCTAGGGTGGCGGCGATCAGCGGGCTACGCATGGAATGACTCCGATTACAAAGATGGAAATACAAAGATGATTATTGGACGAGAATTGCTTGTGCCAGTTCACGGTCGCTGGCGTTAAGTTTCGGGTGGCTGCGGCGCAGGTCATCCAGTGCGGATTCCAGGCGTGCTCCGCGCCATTGGCCGTCAGTGGCGATAAACGCGGCGGCGTCATCCCTGGCGGCCACGATTTTTCTGTCGAATGGCGCGGAGGTCACCTTGCTGGTGGCATACGCGCTGGCGACGGTTCCCTGGGTGGTCACGTCAAAGGCCGAAGCCAGTGGCGACCAGCAGGCGGAAAATACTAAAGGGGCGATGAACAGGCGGTATGAAAAAGCCATGGGACTCGACAACTGAAAACGAGCGCCAAGGCTAGCGCAATGCCCCGGCGAGAGCCAGCGCCGAGGCATGCGGCCTAGGGTCAGATGGCCAGGATGGCTTGGGCCAGTTGGGCGTCCGTCGCGGTGTTCAGTTGCGGCGCTTGTTGGCGGATCTGGGCCAGGGCGCTTTCCAGTTTCACGCCACGGATGGCGCCTTCGCTGGCGACGAAGCTGGCGGCGTCGTCGCGGGCGGCGCGTACGACTTTGTTGTCGCGCAGGGAGGAAGTGGCATCGGACGTGGCGTCGGAGGTGGCTTTGAGCGCGCCGACGATCGAGTCAGTGGTCACGATCAGGCTGGTTGCGCTGGCGTTGGCAGCGATGGCCAGCAGGGCGGCAGCACTCAGCAGACGAAGACGGGACATGGGGTGACTCCTGTAGATGAACGGATAAGGTGGCGCAAGGCAGCCAATGTGGATCAGACGCCCGTACGACAAGGTTCGCCACGTAGTGGCTGGATATTAAGCCGCCGCTTATCCGTTCGGAAAGCCTCTTGACCGACTAGTCACGCCAGAACGGCTTGGCCAGCTCGGTCATCCGATCAGCGGGGCTGATGCCGAGATCAGACAGCGCGCGATGATCGAGCTGCGCCAGCTGGCGCCGTTCGTGGGCTTGGCGTGCCCATTTGGCAAGGGTTGAGAGCAAGCGTCTATATACAGAAGTGTGGGTATCCATGGTTGGCGCCTTTCTTTCATGAGGTCCTGGAACACCATGTTGGGCGAGTCGCTGTGACCGATACAGATACACCAATGCTAAATTGTACCGCTTAACTGTTTGATTTTTTAAACTGTACTGCTCTGCGCGGGGGGCTACTGTTTTTGTCGCCGAATAACCAAATCCCGGAAACAACAAAGCCCGCCTCCGGTCTCCCGGGGCGGGCTTTGTTTTGACAAATCAGGTTGCTGGCGGTGGACCCGGCAGGTCAGGGCCAGCGAGCGCTAAATCAGCGCCAGAACGGCTTGCTCAGCTCTTCGTAGCGTTGAGCTTCGCTGATACCGGCGTCAGCCAGCAGACGCGAATCCAGACGAGCCAGTTGGTGGCGGCTGGAGATGCGGCGCTGCCACAACATCAGGTTGGCGATAACGCGCAGAGGCAGGGAAGCCTGGGTGTTTACAGCTTTTTCTTCGAAGAACAGTTCGGAACTGAGTGTACGTTCCATGATGACATCCTTCCGCTTGTGGCGGGATTAGGTAGTGGTTTAACTGATGCCAATGATCCTCCTCCGGCGCAAGACTCTCTAGATACAGTTCACCTGTATTGTGAGAGGGCCAGTTAACTGTTTAAGAGGGCTGTACTGTACGGAAATGGGGCAACTGTACCTGTCTGCACTGAAACAGTGCGAAATAGGCATTTTCGGCAGGGTGTGTGGGATATTTCGGTAGGAAATGACCGGTACAGCAGTACAGTTTTTGACAGAAGTGACGGTGGCAAGGCCGGGCTGATGAAACTGTATGTGCATCAGCCCGGATCTGTATCAATCACGCCTTGAGCATATGCCCGGTTTCTTCCAGGTTGATGTGCCAGCTCAGGGCTTCCCGCAGGATGTGCGGGGTGTGCCCGCCGATGGCGCAGGCACTGTCGAAGTAGGTGTTCAACGCATCGCGGTAGGCAGGGTGCACACAGTTGTCGATGATCACCCGTGCGCGTTCGCGTGGCGCCAGGCCGCGCAGGTCGGCAAGGCCCACTTCGGTCACGAGGATATCGACGTCATGCTCGGTGTGGTCCACATGGCTGACCATCGGCACCACGCTGGAAATCGCGCCGCCCTTGGCGATCGACTTGGTGACGAAGATCGCCAGGTGCGCGTTGCGCGCGAAGTCGCCGGAGCCGCCGATGCCGTTCATCATCCGCGTGCCGCAGACGTGGGTGGAGTTGACGTTGCCGTAGATGTCGAACTCCAGCGCGGTGTTGATCCCGATGATACCCAGGCGCCGCACCACTTCCGGGTGGTTGGAGATCTCCTGCGGGCGCAGCACCAGCTTGTCCTTGTAGTGTTCCAGGTTGCCGAACACGTCGGCATTACGGCGCTCCGACAAGGTGATCGAACTGCCCGAGGCGAAGCTCAGCTTGCCCGCGTCGATCAGGTCGAACGTCGAGTCCTGCAACACTTCCGAATACATCGTCAGGTCTTCGAACGGTGAGTCGATCAAGCCGCACATCACCGCGTTGGCGATGTTGCCGATCCCGGCCTGCAGCGGGCCAAGCTTGTTGGTCATGCGCCCGGCGTCCACTTCCTGCTTGAGGAAGTTGATCAGGTGATTGGCGATGCCCTGGGTGTCGCTGTCAGGCGGCGTCACGGTGGACGCGGAGTCGGCCTGGTTGGTAATGACGATGGCGACGATCTTCTCCGGCGGGATCGGGATCGCGCTGCTGCCGATGCGGTCATCGACCTTCACCAGCGGAATTGGCGTGCGGGTTGGTCGATAGGTCGGGATATAGATGTCGTGCAGCCCTTCCAGGTTCGGGTTGTGCGCCATGTTGATCTCGACGATCACCTGTTTGGCGAAAATCGCGAAGCTGGCCGAGTTGCCCACGGAGGTGGTCGGCACGATGTGGCCTTGCTCGGTGATCGCGACGGCTTCAATGACCGCAATGTCCGGCAGCTTGAGCTGGTTGTTGCGCAGTTGTTCGACGGTTTCCGACAAGTGCTGGTCGATGAACATCACCTCCCCCGCGTTGATCGCCTTGCGCAGGGTGCTGTCGACCTGGAATGGCATGCGACGGGACAGCACGCCGGCTTCGGTCAGTTGCTTGTCCAGGTCGTTGCCCAGGCTGGCGCCGGTCATCAGGGTGATTTTCAGCGGCGACGTCTTGGCGCGCTCGGCCAGGGCGTGGGGCACGGCCTTGGCTTCACCGGCGCGGGTGAAGCCGCTCATGCCGACGGTCATGCCGTCTTCGATCAGTGCGGCGGCGTCTGCCGCGCTCATGACCTTGTCTAACAACGAAGGCAAGCGGATGCGATCACGGTACATGGATTCTTATCTCAGGCTACGGAAGCAAGGTGCGCAGTTTAGTGATTTCAAAAAAATTCGGCCCGCTACCATGGTCGAATGCCGGGCAGCGATTTAGAGCCTTTGGTCGGGTTTCATGCAGTAATAAAAAACCCCAGCCTACAAGAGGCCGGGGTTTCGAGTATTGCGCTGTAGCAGTGTTACTCGACGGCTTTGACCATGTCTTCGATGACCTTCTTCGCATCACCAAAGACCATCATGGTCTTGTCCAGATAGAACAGCTCGTTATCCAGACCGGCATAACCACTGGCCATCGAGCGCTTGTTGACGATGATGGTCTTGGCCTTGAAGGCTTCGAGGATCGGCATGCCGGCAATCGGCGAGTTCGGATCGTTCTTGGCGGCCGGGTTGACCACGTCGTTCGCGCCCAACACCAGCACCACGTCGGCCTGGCCGAACTCGGAGTTGATGTCTTCCATCTCGAACACCTGGTCGTAAGGCACTTCGGCCTCGGCCAGCAGGACGTTCATGTGGCCGGGCATGCGACCCGCCACCGGGTGGATCGCGTACTTCACGGTGACGCCGCGGTGGGTGAGCTTTTCGGTCAGTTCCTTGAGCGCGTGTTGCGCCCGCGCCACTGCCAGGCCGTAGCCCGGGACGATGATCACGGTGTCGGCGTTGGTCAGCAGGAAGGTCGCATCGTCGGCCGAGCCGGATTTGACCGGGCGGGCTTCTTTGGAACCGGCAGCGGCACCGGCATCCGGCGCATTGCCGAAACCGCCGAGCAATACATTAAAGAAGGAACGGTTCATCGCCTTGCACATGATGTACGACAGGATCGCGCCGCTGGAGCCCACCAGGGAACCGGCGATGATCAGCATCGAGTTGTTCAGCGAGAAGCCGATGCCCGCCGCTGCCCAGCCGGAGTAGCTGTTGAGCATCGAGACCACGACCGGCATGTCGGCGCCGCCGATTGGGATGATGATCAGCACGCCCAACACGAAGGCCAGGGCCAGCATCAGTGCGAACGCGGTGAGGTTGCCGGTGAACATGAATGCCAAGCCCAGGCCCAGGGTCAGCAGGCCGAGTACCAGGTTCAATTTATGCTGGCCGCCAAACTGTACCGGTGCGCCCTGGAACAGGCGGAACTTGTACTTGCCCGACAGCTTGCCGAACGCGATCACCGAACCGGAGAAGGTGATTGCACCGATGGCGGCACCAAGGAACAGCTCCAGGCGGTTGCCCGCAGGGATCGCATCACCGAGGTGTTTAACGATACCCAGGGACTGCGGCTCGACCACCGCAGCAATCGCGATAAACACCGCTGCGAGGCCGATCATGCTGTGCATGAACGCCACCAGCTCCGGCATCTTGGTCATTTCTACGCGCTTGGCCATGATCGAACCGGCGGTGCCGCCGACCAGCAGGCCGACAATCACGTAGCCGATACCCGCAGTCGCCAGCTCAGCGCCGAGCTTATAGATGAGGCCCACGGTGGTGAGCACCGCCAGTGCCATACCGAGCATGCCGAACAGGTTGCCGCGACGCGACGTGGTCGGGTGCGACAGGCCTTTGAGGGCCTGGATGAAGCAGATCGACGCGATCAGGTAGAGCGTCGTTACCAGATTCATGCTCATTACTTCGGCGCCTCTTCTTTTTGCTTTCGGGGCTTTCTTCTTGAACATCTCAAGCATCCTACGAGTAACCAGGAAGCCACCGAACACGTTCACCGCCGCCAAAGCCACGGCCAGGGTGCCCATGGTCTTGCCCAGCGGGGTCACGGTGAGGGCGGCGGCCAGCATGGCGCCGACGATCACGATCGCGGAAATCGCGTTGGTCACCGCCATCAGCGGTGTGTGCAGCGCGGGCGTCACGTTCCAGACCACGTGGTAACCGACATAAATCGCCAGCACAAAGATGATCAGGTTGTAGATACCGGGGGAGATAAGCTCTTCCATCGTCTGAATCCCTGCTTAGGCGTTTTTGCGGATGACTTGGCCGTCGCGGCACATCAGGCACGCGGCGACGATGTCGTCTTCGAGGTTGATTTCGAACTGCCCTTCCTGGGTGAAGACCAGCTTCAGGAAGTCCAGCAGGTTGCGCGCGTACAAGGCCGACGCATCGGCGGCGACAGCGCCGGCGAGGTTGGTCGGGCCGCAGATGATTACGCCGTTTTCCACCACGACTTGGTCGGCGACGGTGAGCGGGCAGTTGCCACCTTGGGCGGCGGCGAGGTCGATGACCACGGAGCCGGGTTTCATCTGCGCGACGGTGTCGGCGCTGAGCAGGGTCGGTGCCTTGCGGCCGGGGATCAGCGCGGTGGTGATGACGATGTCGGCTTGCTTGGCGCGTTCGTGTACGGCCAGGGCTTGGCGTTGCATCCAGCTGCTTGGCATTGGGCGGGCGTAACCACCGACGCCGACGGCGCATTCGCGTTCTTCGTCGGTTTCGTAAGGCACATCGACGAACTTGGCGCCGAGGGACTCGATCTGCTCTTTCACCGCCGGGCGCACGTCAGACGCTTCGATCACCGCACCCAGACGTTTCGCCGTGGCGATGGCCTGCAAACCTGCAACACCAGCACCGAGGATCAGCACGCGGGCGGCCTTAACGGTGCCGGCGGCGGTCATCAGCATCGGCATGAAGCGCGGATAGTGATGAGCGGCGAGCAACACGGCTTTATAGCCGGCGATGTTGGCCTGGGAGGACAGCACGTCGAGGCTCTGGGCGCGCGAGGTGCGCGGCGCAGCTTCAAGGGCAAAGGCGGTGATGCCCTGCTCGGCGAGCTTGGCGATGGTTTCGTTGCTGAACGGGTTGAGCATGCCCACCAAGACGGTGCCGCTTTTGATCAGCGTGAGTTCGCTGTCGCTGGGGGCTACCACTTTGAGAATCAGCTCGGCGCCAAACGCATCGTTGGCACTGCCAATGGTTGCGCCTGCCGCTTCATAGGCACTGTCCGTGATGCTGGCCTTAATGCCGGCACCGCTTTGAACAGTGACCTTATGGCCCTGGCCGATCAGCTTCTTGATGGTTTCCGGGGTGGCAGCCACCCGCGTTTCACCGGTCTGGGTTTCGAGAGGAACACCAATGTGCACGTCAAATCTCCTGCATGATCTTTTTGCTTTTGATCTTTTTGTAAAAAGGCCAGTGCACCGCGAGTGGCGCAACTGGGGCGGCCGATCAGCACGATCCCGCTGAAATGACAGCGGGGCGCGGCATTTTGCAGGCGAACTTTACGGCCTTCAAGGGATTATGACGGGTGACGAAAAATTAACTACAAGTCACCCTGTGACTGATTGTCGCAACACTTCGAAATAACCTCTTCAAATACATGGGTTTAAAGGGCTGCAGGCATTTATCGGGTGTTTTTCCATTGCTGGTATGAATAGTCGCGCATTGACCTGTAAGCGTCGCTGAAGGCCATGATAATCATGGCTCCGAGCCGTATTTTGAGCTGACAAGTACAGTCTGCTTAAATGCGACATATACGTACATCTGTAGGATCGTAATTTATTTGACTACAGAGTCAATAAGGACGTTTGGGCCACTAAACGCTAGGGCTATAGCGTTGTGACTGATCGATCAGCCAGTCCCTGAACGCGTGCAGTGACGCGGATTCGACTTTTCTGTCAGGAATCATCAGGTAATACGCCTTCGCGCTGGTCAGAACCTCGGGGCTTGCGATCACCAGTCGCTGCTCATCCAGCTCGCGTTGAATAAGGAACGGTGGGATCAGCGCAATGCCCATGTCATGCATGGCGGCTTGGGACAACATCGAGAATAGCTCGTAGCGCGGGCCTGTCATGTCGCGGGGCACGTTCAATTGCTGGGCGTCGAACCATTGGCGCCATGCGTAGGGTCGGGTGGTCTGCTGCAGCAAGGGCAGCTGCGCGATCTCCTGGGCGGAAAAGTGCGTGCGGTCGCCCAAGAGGTGTGGGCTGCACACAGGGACTGGGTTTTCTCCCATCAGTCGGTGGGATTCTGTACCGGACCAATCGGCATCACCGAAGTAGATCGCGGCGTCGAAGTCGGTGTCGGCAAACAGGAACGGCCGTGTGCGGTTGGTGAGGTTGACCGTGACTTCCGGGTGCTGGCGTTGAAAATCCTTGAGGCGGGGGATCAGCCATTGGGTGCCGAATGTTGGCACCACGGCCAGTTCGATGACGTTGGCGCCCTGCTGTCCCATCACGGACAAGGTGTCGCGCTCCACGGCATCGAGTTGGGTGGCCACGCGACGACTGTAGGACAGCCCTGCCTCTGTCAGCTTTACCCCGCGCCGTGAGCGCCGAAACAGCTCGACACTTAAAAAGTCCTCAAGGCTGGCGATTTGTCGGCAGATGGCACCCTGGGTGATCGAAAGCTCGTGTGCTGCCTTGGTAAAGCTCTCGTGGCGCGCCGCCGCTTCAAAACTGACAAGGGCGGTGGTGCTGGGGATTTTTCTACGCATGTACCTTGTCCTCACATGTAAAACGCATAAGCGGCGCTATTGAGTGTTTCGGAGTGAGAAATTAGCACAACCCTATGCGGAAACCTCGTTTGCCCTCCCTGCTCCCTCGGCCTAGGCTCCATGCACGACTTCTGATTTATCTTTGCGAGGACTTATTCATGGCTGGCAAGGCAAGCTTCAACTGGATCGATCCGCTGCTGCTGGATCAACAGCTCACCGAAGAAGAGCGCATGGTGCGCGACAGCGCTGAGCAATTCGCCCAGGACAAGCTGGCGCCGCGCGTGCTTGAAGCCTTCCGCCATGAAAAGACCGACCCGGCGATCTTTCGCGAGATGGGCGAGACCGGTTTGTTGGGGGCGATGATTCCCGAGCAGTACGGTGGCAGTGGCTTGAACTACGTCTGCTATGGGTTGATTGCGCGTGAAGTGGAGCGTGTCGACTCTGGGTACCGCTCGATGATGAGTGTGCAGTCTTCGTTGGTGATGGTGCCGATCAATGAATTTGGTACCGAAGCTCAGAAGCAGAAATACCTGCCGAAGTTGGCCTCGGGTGAGTGGATCGGTTGTTTCGGTCTGACGGAGCCTGATCACGGTTCCGACCCGGGCGCGATGATTACTCGTGCACGCAAGGTGGATGGCGGCTACAGCCTGACGGGCGCCAAGATGTGGATCACCAAACAGCCCGATTGCCGATGTGTTTGTCGTCTGGGCCAAGGACGATGCGGGGGATATCCGTGGGTTTGTCCTGGAGAAAGGCTGGAAAGGCCTGAGTGCACCGGCGATTCACGGCAAGGTTGGCCTGCGTGCATCGATCACTGGCGAAATCGTCATGGATAACGTGTTTGTGCCGGACGAGAACATCTTCCCGGATGTCCGTGGCTTGAAGGGGCCGTTCACCTGCCTCAACTCCGCGCGTTATGGCATTTCCTGGGGGGCGTTGGGCGCTGCCGAGTTCTGCTGGCACACCGCTCGCCAATACACCCTTGATCGCCAGCAATTTGGTCGGCCATTGGCGGCGACCCAGTTGATTCAGAAGAAGCTGGCCGATATGCAGACCGAGATCACCTTGGCCTTGCAAGGCTGCCTGCGGTTGGGACGGATGAAGGATGAAGGGACGGCGGCGGTTGAAATTACGTCGATCATGAAGCGCAACTCCTGTGGCAAGTCCCTGGATATCGCACGTATGGCGCGGGACATGTTGGGCGGTAACGGTATCTCCGACGAGTTCGGCGTGGCCCGTCACCTGGTCAACCTGGAGGTGGTCAACACTTATGAAGGCACTCACGACGTGCACGCGTTGATTCTGGGGCGTGCCCAAACCGGTCTTCAGGCGTTCTATTAATAGGAGCACGGCATGGGCGCGCTTTCACATCTGCGGGTACTGGATTTATCGCGAGTGCTGGCGGGGCCTTGGTCCGGGCAGATTCTTGCGGACCTTGGGGCTGAGGTCATCAAGGTCGAGCGGCCGGGCAGTGGTGATGACACCCGGGCGTGGGGGCCGCCCTTCCTTAAGGATGCCTATGGCGAGAACACCAGTGAGGCGGCGTACTACTTGTCGGCCAACCGTAATAAAGAGTCGGTGACCATCGATTTCACGCGGCCGGAGGGGCAGAAGCTGGTGCGCGACCTGGCGGCCAAGTCCGACATCCTCATCGAGAACTTCAAGGTTGGCGGCCTGGCGGCGTATGGGTTGGACTATGAGTCGCTCAAGGAGATCAATCCGGAGTTGATCTACTGCTCGATCACGGGTTTTGGACAGACAGGGCCCTATGCCGGGCGTGCGGGCTACGATTTCATGATCCAGGGCTTGGGTGGGCTCATGAGCCTGACCGGGCGATCCGAGGGTGATGAGGGCGCCGGGCCGGTCAAGGTGGGCGTGGCGTTGACGGATATTCTCACGGGGCTCTACTCGACCGTGGCGATCCTGGCAGCGCTGGCGCATCGGGATCATGACGGTGGAGGGCAGCATATCGATATGGCGCTGTTGGATGTGCAGGTGGCATGCCTGGCTAACCAGGCGATGAATTACCTGACGACGGGTGTGTCGCCGAAGCGTTTGGGTAATGCGCATCCGAATATCGTGCCGTATCAGGACTTTCCTACGGCAGATGGTGATTTCATCCTGACCGTTGGCAATGACGGCCAATTCCGCAAGTTTGCCGAAGTGGCTGGGCAGCCGCAGTGGGCGGATGATCCGCGCTTCTCTACTAATAGAATGCGGGTGGCCAATCGTGCGGAGCTGATTCCACTGATTCGCCAGGCGACGGTGTTCAAGACGACGGCTGAATGGGTGGAGCAGCTGGAGCAGGTTGGTGTGCCGTGTGGGCCGATCAATGATCTGGCGCAGGTGTTTGCCGATCCGCAGGTCAAGGCGCGTGGCTTGGCGATGGAGTTGCCCCATGCGTTGGCGGGGAGGGTGCCTCAGGTGGCCAGCCCTATACGGTTGTCCAAGACGCCAGTGGAGTATCGGAGCGCGCCGCCTCTGCTGGGGGAGCATACGGCCCTGGTGTTGCGTAAGGTGCTTGGTTTGGGGGAGGCGAATGTGGCGGCTTTGAGGGCGGCTGGGGTTGTCTGATACGCCTCTTCTATATAGAAGAGGCCGAGTTGGTGGTTTTTTTAATCAATTTAAGTTAATTGATAGAAAAACCAAATTAACGGTTGACGGCAGATTCTGGATGTCTATAATTCGCCCCACTTCCGGCGCAGTCGAAACGGAAAACTCCTTGGTAAACAATGAGTTATGTAGTTTTTCGGCAGCAGGTTGCTTCAGTTCATCGAAGCCAGAAAGAAGTTGAAAAAGAGGTGTTGACAGCAGCGTGTAACGCTGTAGAATTCGCCTCCCGCTGATGAGAGATCTGAAGCGCAAGTGGTTGAAGTTGTTGAAGAATTCTTCGAAAGCTTCTGAAAATAATCACTTGACAGCAAATGAGGCTGCTGTAGAATGCGCGCCTCGGTTGAGACGAAAGATCTTAACCAACCGCTCTTTAACAACTGAATCAAGCAATTCGTGTGGGTGCTTGTGGAGTCAGACTGATAGTCAACAAGATTATCAGCATCACAAGTTACTCCGCGAGAAATCAAAGATGTAACCAACGATTGCTGAGCCAAGTTTAGGGTTTCTTAAAAACCCAAAGATGTTTGAACTGAAGAGTTTGATCATGGCTCAGATTGAACGCTGGCGGCAGGCCTAACACATGCAAGTCGAGCGGTAGAGAGAAGCTTGCTTCTCTTGAGAGCGGCGGACGGGTGAGTAATGCCTAGGAATCTGCCTGGTAGTGGGGGATAACGTTCGGAAACGGACGCTAATACCGCATACGTCCTACGGGAGAAAGCAGGGGACCTTCGGGCCTTGCGCTATCAGATGAGCCTAGGTCGGATTAGCTAGTTGGTGAGGTAATGGCTCACCAAGGCGACGATCCGTAACTGGTCTGAGAGGATGATCAGTCACACTGGAACTGAGACACGGTCCAGACTCCTACGGGAGGCAGCAGTGGGGAATATTGGACAATGGGCGAAAGCCTGATCCAGCCATGCCGCGTGTGTGAAGAAGGTCTTCGGATTGTAAAGCACTTTAAGTTGGGAGGAAGGGCAGTTACCTAATACGTGATTGTTTTGACGTTACCGACAGAATAAGCACCGGCTAACTCTGTGCCAGCAGCCGCGGTAATACAGAGGGTGCAAGCGTTAATCGGAATTACTGGGCGTAAAGCGCGCGTAGGTGGTTTGTTAAGTTGGATGTGAAATCCCCGGGCTCAACCTGGGAACTGCATTCAAAACTGACTGACTAGAGTATGGTAGAGGGTGGTGGAATTTCCTGTGTAGCGGTGAAATGCGTAGATATAGGAAGGAACACCAGTGGCGAAGGCGACCACCTGGACTAATACTGACACTGAGGTGCGAAAGCGTGGGGAGCAAACAGGATTAGATACCCTGGTAGTCCACGCCGTAAACGATGTCAACTAGCCGTTGGAAGCCTTGAGCTTTTAGTGGCGCAGCTAACGCATTAAGTTGACCGCCTGGGGAGTACGGCCGCAAGGTTAAAACTCAAATGAATTGACGGGGGCCCGCACAAGCGGTGGAGCATGTGGTTTAATTCGAAGCAACGCGAAGAACCTTACCAGGCCTTGACATCCAATGAACTTTCTAGAGATAGATTGGTGCCTTCGGGAACATTGAGACAGGTGCTGCATGGCTGTCGTCAGCTCGTGTCGTGAGATGTTGGGTTAAGTCCCGTAACGAGCGCAACCCTTGTCCTTAGTTACCAGCACGTTATGGTGGGCACTCTAAGGAGACTGCCGGTGACAAACCGGAGGAAGGTGGGGATGACGTCAAGTCATCATGGCCCTTACGGCCTGGGCTACACACGTGCTACAATGGTCGGTACAGAGGGTTGCCAAGCCGCGAGGTGGAGCTAATCCCATAAAACCGATCGTAGTCCGGATCGCAGTCTGCAACTCGACTGCGTGAAGTCGGAATCGCTAGTAATCGCGAATCAGAATGTCGCGGTGAATACGTTCCCGGGCCTTGTACACACCGCCCGTCACACCATGGGAGTGGGTTGCACCAGAAGTAGCTAGTCTAACCTTCGGGAGGACGGTTACCACGGTGTGATTCATGACTGGGGTGAAGTCGTAACAAGGTAGCCGTAGGGGAACCTGCGGCTGGATCACCTCCTTAATCGACGACATCAGCTGCTCCATAAGTTCCCACACGAATTGCTTGATTCATTGAAGAAGACGATAAAGAAGCAGCCCGAAATTGGGTCTGTAGCTCAGTTGGTTAGAGCGCACCCTGATAAGGGTGAGGTCGGCAGTTCGAATCTGCCCAGACCACCAATTTTGTGTGGGAAACGCCTGTAGAAATACGGGGCCATAGCTCAGCTGGGAGAGCGCCTGCCTTGCACGCAGGAGGTCAACGGTTCGATCCCGTTTGGCTCCACCACTACTGCTTCTGTTTGTTGAAAGCTTAGAAATGAGCATTCCATCGTGATGATGGTGAATGTTGATTTCTAGTCTTTGATTAGATCGTTCTTTAAAAATTTGGGTATGTGATAGAAAGATAGACTGAACGTTACTTTCACTGGTAACGGATCAGGCTAAGGTAAAATTTGTGAGTACTCAGTTTTGAGTATTATCGAATTTTCGGCGAATGTTGTCTTCACAGTATAACCAGATTGCTTGGGGTTATATGGTCAAGTGAAGAAGCGCATACGGTGGATGCCTTGGCAGTCAGAGGCGATGAAAGACGTGGTAGCCTGCGAAAAGCTTCGGGGAGTCGGCAAACAGACTTTGATCCGGAGATGTCTGAATGGGGGAACCCAGCCATCATAAGATGGTTATCTTACGCTGAATACATAGGCGTAAGAGGCGAACCAGGGGAACTGAAACATCTAAGTACCCTGAGGAAAAGAAATCAACCGAGATTCCCTTAGTAGTGGCGAGCGAACGGGGACTAGCCCTTAAGTGGCTTTGAGATTAGCGGAACGTTCTGGAAAGTACGGCCATAGTGGGTGATAGCCCTGTACGCGAAAATCTCTTAGTCATGAAATCGAGTAGGACGGAGCACGAGAAACTTTGTCTGAATATGGGGGGACCATCCTCCAAGGCTAAATACTACTGACTGACCGATAGTGAACTAGTACCGTGAGGGAAAGGCGAAAAGAACCCCGGAGAGGGGAGTGAAATAGATCCTGAAACCGTATGCGTACAAGCAGTGGGAGCCCACTTTGTTGGGTGACTGCGTACCTTTTGTATAATGGGTCAGCGACTTATTTTCAGTGGCGAGCTTAACCGAATAGGGGAGGCGTAGCGAAAGCGAGTCTTAATAGGGCGTCTAGTCGCTGGGAATAGACCCGAAACCGGGCGATCTATCCATGGGCAGGTTGAAGGTTGGGTAACACTAACTGGAGGACCGAACCGACTACCGTTGAAAAGTTAGCGGATGACCTGTGGATCGGAGTGAAAGGCTAATCAAGCTCGGAGATAGCTGGTTCTCCTCGAAAGCTATTTAGGTAGCGCCTCATGTATCACTGTAGGGGGTAGAGCACTGTTTCGGCTAGGGGGTCATCCCGACTTACCAAACCGATGCAAACTCCGAATACCTACAAGTGCCGAGCATGGGAGACACACGGCGGGTGCTAACGTCCGTCGTGAAAAGGGAAACAACCCAGACCGTCAGCTAAGGTCCCAAAGTTATGGTTAAGTGGGAAACGATGTGGGAAGGCTTAGACAGCTAGGAGGTTGGCTTAGAAGCAGCCACCCTTTAAAGAAAGCGTAATAGCTCACTAGTCGAGTCGGCCTGCGCGGAAGATGTAACGGGGCTCAAACCATACACCGAAGCTACGGGTATCACGTAAGTGATGCGGTAGAGGAGCGTTCTGTAAGCCTGTGAAGGTGAGTTGAGAAGCTTGCTGGAGGTATCAGAAGTGCGAATGCTGACATGAGTAACGACAATGGGTGTGAAAACACCCACGCCGAAAGACCAAGGTTTCCTGCGCAACGTTAATCGACGCAGGGTTAGTCGGTCCCTAAGGCGAGGCTGAAAAGCGTAGTCGATGGAAAACAGGTTAATATTCCTGTACTTCTGGTTATTGCGATGGAGGGACGGAGAAGGCTAGGCCAGCTTGGCGTTGGTTGTCCAAGTTTAAGGTGGTAGGCTGGAATCTTAGGTAAATCCGGGATTCTAAGGCCGAGAGCTGATGACGAGTTAACTTTTAGTTAACGAAGTGGTTGATGCCATGCTTCCAAGAAAAGCTTCTAAGCTTCAGGTAACCAGGAACCGTACCCCAAACCGACACAGGTGGTTGGGTAGAGAATACCAAGGCGCTTGAGAGAACTCGGGTGAAGGAACTAGGCAAAATGGCACCGTAACTTCGGGAGAAGGTGCGCCGGTGAGGGTGAAGGACTTGCTCCGTAAGCTCATGCCGGTCGAAGATACCAGGCCGCTGCGACTGTTTATTAAAAACACAGCACTCTGCAAACACGAAAGTGGACGTATAGGGTGTGACGCCTGCCCGGTGCCGGAAGGTTAATTGATGGGGTTAGCTAACGCGAAGCTCTTGATCGAAGCCCCGGTAAACGGCGGCCGTAACTATAACGGTCCTAAGGTAGCGAAATTCCTTGTCGGGTAAGTTCCGACCTGCACGAATGGCGTAACGATGGCGGCGCTGTCTCCACCCGAGACTCAGTGAAATTGAAATCGCTGTGAAGATGCAGTGTATCCGCGGCTAGACGGAAAGACCCCGTGAACCTTTACTATAGCTTTGCACTGGACTTTGAATTTGCTTGTGTAGGATAGGTGGGAGGCTTTGAAGCGTGGACGCCAGTCTGCGTGGAGCCAACCTTGAAATACCACCCTGGCAACTTTGAGGTTCTAACTCAGGTCCGTTATCCGGATCGAGGACAGTGTATGGTGGGTAGTTTGACTGGGGCGGTCTCCTCCTAAAGAGTAACGGAGGAGTACGAAGGTGCGCTCAGACCGGTCGGAAATCGGTCGTAGAGTATAAAGGCAAAAGCGCGCTTGACTGCGAGACAGACACGTCGAGCAGGTACGAAAGTAGGTCTTAGTGATCCGGTGGTTCTGTATGGAAGGGCCATCGCTCAACGGATAAAAGGTACTCCGGGGATAACAGGCTGATACCGCCCAAGAGTTCATATCGACGGCGGTGTTTGGCACCTCGATGTCGGCTCATCACATCCTGGGGCTGAAGCCGGTCCCAAGGGTATGGCTGTTCGCCATTTAAAGTGGTACGCGAGCTGGGTTTAGAACGTCGTGAGACAGTTCGGTCCCTATCTGCCGTGGACGTTTGAGATTTGAGAGGGGCTGCTCCTAGTACGAGAGGACCGGAGTGGACGAACCTCTGGTGTTCCGGTTGTCACGCCAGTGGCATTGCCGGGTAGCTATGTTCGGAATAGATAACCGCTGAAAGCATCTAAGCGGGAAACTAGCCTCAAGATGAGATCTCACTGGAACCTTGAGTTCCCTGAAGGGCCGTCGAAGACTACGACGTTGATAGGTTGGGTGTGTAAGCGCTGTGAGGCGTTGAGCTAACCAATACTAATTGCCCGTGAGGCTTGACCATATAACACCCAAGCAATTTGACTACTCGAAAGAGCATCAGATTGCGGTGTGTGAAGACGATAGAACCGAAAGTTCGATTCTCACAAAACACCGAAAGCTGTCACATACCCAATTTGCTGAAGCGAGGCCATCTGGTCACGACTCAGTACCCGAATTTCTTGACGACCATAGAGCATTGGAACCACCTGATCCCATCCCGAACTCAGCAGTGAAACGATGCATCGCCGATGGTAGTGTGGGGTTTCCCCATGTGAGAGTAGGTCATCGTCAAGATTAAATTCCAGAACCCCTGTTTGCTAACGCAAACAGGGGTTTTGTTTATGTAGAAGTCCATGAATTTCATCGGCACGTTGCTAGCGCAACGGTCCGGTACACAGAATTTCTTGACGACCATAGAGCATTGGAACCACCTGATCCCATCCCGAACTCAGCAGTGAAACGATGCATCGCCGATGGTAGTGTGGGGTTTCCCCATGTGAGAGTAGGTCATCGTCAAGATTGAATTCCGAAACCCCTGTCTGCTAGCGCAGACAGGGGTTTTGTCGTTTAACAGGCACAAAAAAGCCAGCGCCGAATCACAGGCGCTGGCCTGGTTCGATCGCTAGCTGATCAGAACTGATAACTCACCGTTGCGCTCACATTACGTTCCTCCCCCAGGTAGCAGAAGTTCAGGCTGGCACAGGACGCAACATACGTCTCATTGGTCAGGTTGTTGGCATTCATCCGCACATCCACACCCTTCAACCCAACCTTGCCCAAGTCATAGCCCACCGAAGCATCAAGCAACGTATAGGCCGGGACTTTCATCGTATTCTCCGCATCCGCCCAGCTATAGCCCACATACCGCACCCCGCCGCCAAGCCGTAAACCGTCTAACGCACCGCTATTGAATTTGTAATCCGCCCATACCGATGCCATATGACGAGGCGCCTGCGTCGGCGAGTTGCCCTTGTTCTCGATCAGATTGTCGGCCGTGCTCAAGGTGCTCACCATCGACTTGGAATACGCAATATCGGTGAACGTATAGCTGCCCAAAATCTTCAGGTTATCCGTCAGCTGCATGTGCGCTTCCAGCTCAAGCCCCTGGGAGCGAACGGCACCTACAGCGCGATAGAAGTTCTCCTGCGGCAGTTTGGTCGCCAGGTTCTCCTGATCAATGCGAAACCACGATGCGGTAAACAGATTGTCAGTACCTGGCGGCTGATACTTCAACCCCACTTCCCATTGCGTCCCATCGGTAGGTGCCACCGGGTTACCTGCGCTGTCCGAATAGGAGTTGGGGTTGAAGGATTCTGAATAGCTCACGTAGGGCGCCAAGCCGTTATCAAACAGATACAACGCACCGGCACGCCCAGTCAGCTTGGTGCGTTTATCACTGATCTTGGTGCCTGCTGGCCGGTTCGCTTCAGCAATCCGATTTTCATCGGACGTCTCGACCCAGTCCTGACGCAGCCCGAGGGAAAACCGCCATTTATCCATTTCGATCAGGTCTTGCAGATAGACCCCGGTCTGCTCCAACCGCCGCAAGTAGCTGGTCGGGCTGTAATAGCTGATCGCCGAATTGCCATACACCGGGTTGAACGCGTTGATCGGCTGCAACGATCCACTGTTCCAGTCCACCACCGTTTTACGTCGCTGATAATCCGCACCCATCAGCACCGTGTGTTTGGTCGCCCCGGTAAAAAACTCAGCTTGCAGCATGTTGTCGATGATGAAGGCATGCAGCTTCTCATCACCCCCGGAGTAGTAGCGATTCAGCTCGCTGCTGGTCGGGCTGGTCCAGCCATAGGCATACACCTGATCCAGCCGCACCTTGGAGTCCAGGTAGCGAAAGTTCTGTCTCGCCGTGAAGACATCGTTGAAGCGATGTTCGAATTGATAACCAAACGACTGTTGATCACGCTTGTAACCATCGACCCCAGGCTCACCCTCGAAAAAATGGCTGGAGATTCGCTGGCCATTGCGCTGATGCAGCGCGCCGTCCGCTGGCATGCCGCCGTGATAGCCGCCGTCAGGATCATGTTGCAGATACGCTTGCAGGGTCAGCGAGGTGTCCTCGGTAAAGTCGATGCTGACAGTCGGCGCCAAAGCGAAGCGCTTTTCCTTGGCATGGTCAAATTGGGTGTCGGACTTATCCGCCAACCCCGTCAGCCGGTAGGCAATACGCTTGTCGTCATCTACAGGCCCGCTGAAGTCAAAACCCATGCCCCGTTGCCCGTTACTGCCCAGCGTCGCCTGAACCTGATGATAAGGTTCGAACAAGGGCTTCTTGCTGGTCAACGCCACCAGCCCGCCAGGCGAACTGCGGCCATACAGCACCGAAGACGGTCCTTTGAGAATATCCACCCGCTCGAGGAAATACGGATCAACCTGCATCGTGCTGTAGGTGCCGCTATCCCCCATGGATTTGAGCCCGTCCAGGTAGATGTTATCCACAGAACCGTCGTTGAAACCACGCATCGCCACATAGTCGTAGCGATGCGTCGCGCCATAGGGGTTGGTCAGCACACCCGGCGTGTAACGCATGGCCTGAGCAACGGTCTGGGAGCCTTGGTCGTCCATCTGCTCGCGGGTGACTACCGAGACGCTTTGTGAGGTCTCCAGCAAGGCCGTGCTGGTCTTGGTCGCAATCTGGCTGTGAGTCGCGTTGTAGCCTTCCATGCTGCCCAACGCATTACCCAGAGCAAAGCCTTTGATATCAGTGGTCGGTAAGGTCAGCGCGCTATCTTCTGGCGCCTTCTGCAGTACAAAGCTCACGCCATCTGCGGAAACAGCCTGCAACCCTGAGCCGCTGAGCAAGCGATTCAAACCCTGCTCGATGGAATATTCGCCGTGTAGGCCGGAAGATTGACGGCCCTGGGTGTGCGCAGGCGTGCTGGACAGAGTGATCCCTGCCTGCCGCGCAAACTGGTTGAGCACCGCGCCCAGCGGGCCGGCAGAGATCTCGTAGCGTTGCTGGATCTGCTCGACTCCCGCTTGCGCAGCCATGGCGGCCAGCGGCACCGCGCTAATACCCACCGCCGTCGACAGCAGCGCCGCACGCACGGCTTTGCTCAATAATGGGTAGGACGAGTTACAGGGAAAACACACAGTCATGGTAAGGATCCGTGAAGGCAGATTGAAGGCTTACTGTCTAAGCCGGACTCACGGAAAAAAACCGCCAAACAATCTCAGGCCGATCGCTCCAGGTTCACCCACCAACGGCTGCGATAACGCAATTGAACCGGCAGTGTCTGTGGCAGGATCGCCAGTAGCTTATCGGTGTCCTCCAGGCGAAAAACCCCCGATAACCGTAACTCGGCGATATCAGCCGAGCAGCCCAGGTAGCCATGACGATAACGCCCGACTTCCGCAACAAAGTCGGCCAAACGCATATCCCGCGTCACGATCAACCCGTCCGCCCAAGCGCCGATGTCCATATCCAACGGCGGGGCGAGGAGGGCACCCGTCTGACGCACCAGATAGCTTTCTCCGGCATGAACCTGCGTCGAAAGCCCATTCGCCTGATGCGGTGAGTGGATGGCCACATTGCCGCTGACCACACTCAACCGCGTGCAGTCATTGGCTTGGTGCACAGCGAAGCGTCCGTCGATGCCTTCGAACAAACCATGGCGTGTCTGCACCAACAAGGGCGCCGAAGACGCAGCGCCGCACGTCACCAGGATTTCCCCACGCAGCAGCGTGATCATTCGCTGCTGTGCGTTGAAGTCCAGGTCCACTGCACTGTCGGTATTGAGTTGCACACGCGTGCCATCCGGCAACTGCACGCTGCGACGCTCGCCAGTGCCGGTAGCGAGATCCGCGGTCCAACGCTGCCAACCCGTGACATCCCGGCTGAGCCACGCCGCCGTGCCTACTAGCAGCACGCCAGACAGCATCTTCAATGCTTGCCTGCGGCCCAGGCCCTGCGCGCTGTTTTCCAGCGCCCTGTGTGCGCCAGGAATTGTCGCCAGCTGGCTGTTCAACTCCTGCTGCAACGCCTGCACCCGCTGCCAAGCCAATTCGTGGTCGCCGTGGGCTGCTCGCCAGTGTTCACATTGCGCGTGCAGGCGCAGATTGGTGCGGTTGTTGCGCAAGCGCAGTGCCCAGTGGATAGCCTGCTTGACCACCTCGGGGCTGGGGCCGAAGCGAACCGCGTTATCCACGGACGTCATGTCTCATAACGCAGGACATAACAGTGGTAGAGCGCCTCGGCGACGTAACGCTCGACCGATCGCAGCGATACACCCATCTGCTGCGCGATCTGCTTGTACGCCAGCCCGTCGCACTGAGCCAAAAGAAATGCCTTACGCACCTTGGGCTTCAGCCCCTCAAGCAATCGGGAAATTTCTTCGAGCAACTCCAGCACCAGCGCACGGGATTCAGCGCTGGGCGCCAATGCTTCGGGTAGGTGGGCGATGGACTCCAGGTAAGCCCGTTCGATTTCCTCGCGGCGCCAGTGGTCAATCACCAGGCCCCGGGCGATGGTGCGCAAAAACGCGCGAGGCGCCTTGAGCTCAAAGCGTTCGGTCTTCTGTAGCAGGCGCACAAAGGTGTCTTGCGCCAGGTCTGCGGCATCGCAGGCGTTGCCCAGGCGGCTGCGCAGCCATGTGTTCAGCCAGTTGTGATGGGTGAGGTAAAGCGTCTGTACAACGCTCTCATGCGGGATGTACTCAGAAGATGGCATTCACACAGACCTGGCCAAACGTCACAAATGATAATTAGTCGCATTGTTTGGGAGGCTGTAAAAATTTGCAACTCTGATCCTTGTACGACAACCGCTGGTCGGTTTCCTACGTAAAAATCGGATAGATCCCACAATTTCTTAAGTTTTGCCCAAGCTTGGCCGAAAGCCTGATGAGCCATGCGTGCACCGAAATAGAGCGGTCGGTTCCATGCTCCGTTCGGCACGCTAACCCCCCTTTGGCAAAAGAAGTCGATGAAATGAATCTCAAGTTCAGTCATAAAATTCTGTTGGCCGCGTCAGGCGTCGTGGTTCTAGCCTTCGCGTTATTCACGCTGTACAACGACTACCTTCAGCGCAGCACTATCAAGCAGAACCTGGAGTCATCCATCCAGCAATCCGGTGAGCTCACCGCCAGCAGTGTGCAAAACTGGCTCAGCGGGCGAATCCTGGTCCTCGAGAACCTCGCGCAAAACGTCGCGCATCAAGGCAGCGCTGCGGACCTTCCAGGGCTGGTCGATCAGCCGGCGTTCACCTCGAATTTCCAGTTCACCTATGTTGGCCAAACCAACGGCGTATTCACCCAGCGCCCTGACGCCAAGATGCCCGACGACTATGACCCGCGTCAGCGCCCCTGGTACAAGCAAGCCGTAGCGGCCGGCAAACCCATGTTGACGCCGCCGTACATGGCCGCCGTGGGTGGGCAGATCGTGACCATCGCCATGCCGGTGAAGAAAAACGGTGAACTGCTCGGCGTGGTCGGCGGTGACCTGAGCCTGCAAACCCTGGTGAAGATCATCAACTCGGTGGACTTCGGCGGCATCGGCCATGCGTTCCTGGTCAGCGGTGACGGTCAGGTGATCGTCAGCCCGGACCAGGACCAGGTGATGAAAAACCTCAAGGACATCTACCCAGGCGCCCAACTGCGCATCGAGAAGCTCAACCAGGACGTGGTCCTCAACGGCCAGGACCGCATCCTGTCGTTTACCCCGATCAGCGGTTTGCCGGGTGCCGATTGGTACATCGGTCTGTCGATCGACAAAGACAAAGCCTACGCACCGCTGGGTAAATTCCGCACCTCTGCGTTGATTGCCATGCTGATTGCCGTGGTCGCGATCGCCGTGCTCTTGAGCCTGCTGATCCAAGTGCTGCTGCGTCCGCTGACCACCATGGGCGTGGCCATGCAAGACATCGCCCAGGGCGAGGGCGACCTGACCCGCCGCCTGGCCGTGACCAGCAAAGATGAGTTCGGCGAGGTTGGCAGTGCGTTCAACCAGTTCGTCGAGCGTATCCACGCCTCCATCTCCGAAGTGTCGTCGGCCACACGCCAGGTGCATGACCTGTCCCAGCGCGTGATGGCCTCGTCCAACGCCTCGATCATCGGTTCCGACGAGCAAAGCGCGCGCACCAACAGCGTGGCGGCGGCGATCAACGAACTGGGGGCTGCCACCCAGGAAATCGCGCGCAACGCCGCCGATGCTTCCCAGCACGCCAGCGGTGCCAGCGAACAGGCCGACGATGGGCGCAAAGTGGTAGAGCAAACCATCCTGGCGATGTCCGAGCTCTCGCAAAAAATCAGCCTGTCCTGCACGCAGATCGAAACCCTGAATGCCAGCACCGACAACATCGGCCACATTCTTGATGTGATCAAAGGCATCTCCCAGCAGACCAACTTGCTCGCGCTCAATGCCGCGATCGAAGCGGCCCGTGCCGGTGAAGCCGGGCGTGGGTTTGCCGTGGTGGCCGATGAGGTGCGCAACCTCGCGCACCGTACCCAGGAGTCGGCCGAAGAGATCCATAAGATGATCACTTCGCTGCAAGTGGGCTCGCGTGAGGCGGTGACCACCATGAACGCCAGCCAGGTCTCCAGCGAAGAAAGCGTCGAAGTGGCGAACCAGGCCGGTGAGCGCCTGATCAGCGTGACGCAGCGGATCGTCGAGATCGACGGCATGAACCAATCGGTTGCCGCCGCGACCGAGGAGCAGACCGCCGTGGTGGAAACCCTCAACGTGGATATCAACCAGATCAACCTGCTGAATCAGCAAGGCGTGACCAACCTCAACGAAACGTTGAAGGATTGCGACGCGTTGTCCCAGCAGGCCAGTCGCCTGAAGCAACTGGTCGACAGCTTCAAGATCTGACGACGTGCGCAGGAGCGAGTGTTCTCGCTCCTGCCGCTCAGTCGAGCATCCGCTGCACGTTGTCCAGGGCACTGTCGGCAAACGCCTGCATGAACTGTTCAAACCCCGCCTGCGCCGTTTCTACCGGCTCGGCAACAATGGTCCAGGTGGCCCTGGCGTATGTCCCGCCCTGGGCTTGCACCTGCATCGACGCCCATAGCCTGGCGATTCCCAAGGTGTTGTAGAGGGTCGTCCAGGTCATGCACATGGCGCTCTCGTCCCGGCTGTTGAGTTGTTCTACGACGCAATGGCCATCGCGGAAAAACTTCGTGCGCAACGCGCCTACGCCATCGCCCGTCATCTCGATATGCGACAAGGCCGGGATGAATGCGGCAAAGCCGGCGAACTGCCCCACCAGGCCCCAGAGTCGAGCGGCGTCGCAGGCGACCAGCACCGAGGCCACCACGGGGGCGGCGACGGGGTTGCGGATCAATGTATCGGGTTGCAGCGGTTTCATGGAAATGTCCTGACGCAGTTCAGATAAAGCCTATGGCCTGTAGGTAGTCGCAGCCTTGGCGTAACAACGCCGGACTTTTTTCGGGGTAGTGCATGTGCATTTTCCCCACGCCCCGGCGTGCGTTGTCGTGATGGATCATGGCGGTATCGCCGATGTCTTCACCCAGCCCTTCCAGGTAAAAGCCCAGCACGCCAAACAGCGCGTTGTCGCGGCCTACCGTTTGCAGCGCGCGCTGCCAGCGGGCCACGCTGACTCGCTCGAAGCGGTAGCCGGCCCGGCTGAACGCATCGAGGTAGTCGCTCCAACTCAAAGGCTGCGGGTTGTGCAGGTTGAATACGTTTCGCCCGGTTTCAAACTGGCCGGCATGGAATGCGATAAACCCTGCGAAAAAGTCCACTGGCATCAGGTCGTGGTTCAGCTCCAGGTTTGGCACCAGACCCAATTGCAACGAGCCCTTGAGCATCAGCATCAGACGGTTCTTCTGCGGCTGGCAGACCCCGCTGCGGCTGTTGAAGCTGATATTGCCCGGACGCAGGATGTTCACCCAGGCGCCTTGTTCCACCGCGCGCCCGACCAGCCGCTCAGCGACCCATTTGGACAGGTTGTAACCGTTCTTGATGTAGAGCGGCAGGCTACTTGCGGCAGGTGCTTCAAGGACGTGCCCTTCGGCGTCGATGCTGCTGCATGCCGACAGCGTCGAGATAAAGTTGAAGACCTTCTTGCAGCGGGTTTCACACAGGCGCAGGCATTCCAGCACCGGATCGACGTTGTCCCTGGCCAGCGTGGCATAGTCCAGCACATGGTTGACCCGTGCCGCGTTGTGCACCAGCACGCCGAAGTCCTCCGCGAGGCGCTCATACACCTCGTCGCCCAGGCCCAAGCGGGGCTGGCTGATATCGGCGGCGTACACCTGCACCCGGCTCAGGTCCAGGTGTTCCAGATGGAACTCGCACAATGCCTGGGCAAAGCGCTCCTGCGACGAATGACCGGGTGACTCGCGCACCAGGCACGCGACCTGCGTGGCCCCACCGGCCAGCAACGCCTCGACGATATGCACGCCGATAAAACTATTGGCGCCCGTCACGATGACCTTGCGCGGGTCGCCCGCGCGGTCCGCGGCCAGTATCTGCACCGACAGGGCTCGCTCGGCATCGCGAATCGCTTGGGAGCACGGCGCGGTAGAGAGCACGCCATCCGCCATCAGTGACGCGAGCGTACGAATCGTCGGGGCTTCGAAGAACCGGTTCAACGCAAGGCTGCGGCCAAACCGCTCGCGGATTCGCAGCAGCAGCGTCGAGAGCAGGATGGAGTGGCCGCCGAGGTTGAAGAAGCTGTCGTCGATAGACAACTCGGCCACGGGCACTTGCAACAACTCGCTCCACAGGCCTGCCAGCTGCGCTTCAAGCGGTGTTTGCACCGGCTGGTCGCTGGCACTCGGTATCGGTCGAGCCGACAAATCCAGCAGCGCCTGGCGATCGACCTTGCCGCTGCTTGTGTAGGGCAGGCTCGGCAACTCGGCCCACACGCCAGGCTGCATGTAGTCCGGCAGCTGCTGCCGTGCATACAACCTGAGCGCCGTCAGCGTGGCGCCGGGTTCTGGCTGGGCGACCACGGCATGGATTCTGTACGCGGGCCCCACCACCACGGCCACCTGGCAGAACAACCGACTGTCGCGCAGGCACTGCTCCACTTCCTGCGGCTCAACCCGAAACCCGCGAATCTTCACCTGCCCGTCGCGGCGGCCACCCAGCACGATACCGTCGCTTGTCCACTGCGCCATGTCCCCGCTGCGATACGCCTGCAAGGTCTGGCCGTCGGGCAGTGACAAGGTCACGAACGGGTTGTCCAGCGATTGCACTGCGTCCACATACCCCAGGCTCACCCCCGGGCCGATGATGAACAGCTCCCCCATCACCTGTTCGTCCACCGGTTGCAGGTCGTCGTCAAGGATCAGCACCTGGCTGTTGGCGATGGGATGGCCCAGGCTGCAATTGCTGTCGCCCGGTTGCAGACGGCGATGGGTGACCAGCACGGTGGCTTCGGTGGGGCCGTAGAGGTTGTGCAGGTGGCACTGGCCCGCCAGCCGCTCGATGACATGGGGCTCGCAGACTTCGCCGCCAGTCAGCAAGTGCTGCAGGCCCAAGGGCGGGCCCGGCGGCAGGATACTGAGCAGCGCCGGCGGCAGAAATCCGTGAGTGATGCGCTGTTGGCGGATCAGTGCGACCAATTGCTGTGGGTCGCGCCGTTGCGCCTCGCTGGGCACGATCAACTGCGCGCCGGTGACCAGGCTGGGGAAAATATCCATCAGCGAAGCATCGAACCCCAGCGAGGCGAATTGCAGCACGCGACTGTCTTCACTCAGAGCCATGCGGCGGGCGAACCACGCAGTGAAATGCGCGAGGTTGCCTTGGCTGAGCTTGATGCCCTTGGGCCGGCCAGTGGTGCCTGAGGTGAACAGCACCATGCACGGTGCCTCCAGGCTGGGTCGGTGTTGCAGCAACGCTGGCGCGGCGGCCGGTTTATCGAGGGTGCTGACATCCAGCGCAACAAAATGCTCGCGCAACGGGTGCCGGCCATTGTCGAGCAACACGCGGGCCCCGGCGCTTTCCAGCAGCGCGAGCTGACGTTGCGGTGGATGCTCTGGCGCCAGCGGCAGGTACACCGCGCCGCAGCCCAGCAGGGCAAGCAGGCTGGCGTACAGCGCGGCGGACTTCTCCAGGCACACGCCCACCACTGCGGGCGTCGCAAGGTTGCCCAGCAGCGGTCGCAGTTGTTGCTGGATCGCCAGCGCCTGGGTGTGCAATTGCCGATAGGTCAGCACCTCGCCCGCGATGTTCAACGCCGGCCGCTCGGCGAAGGTCTGAAGGCTGGCCTGCAAGCGTTCGATCACGGGCACTTGGGCGGCTAGCAGCAGGTCCGGGTCAGCGGTGCGATTGAACCGATGCAGGAATGCCACGGCATCCAGGCCCAGCAAGCCCTGTTCAGGCCACGTGTTGGCGCAGGCCTCCTTGGGCGAATAGCCTGGGTCACGGGCGAAGCCGCTGACGTGCACGGCCACCCATTGCGCCAGTGTGTCGGTCGCCCGCTGACGCAAGCGCTGGCCGTTGCCGCTCGCTTCCTCGGGCGCTTCAAGAGTGGCCAGCAGCCGTTGGCGATGGTCATAAGCGCGCAGTTGCAAGGCGGGCAGGCCGTGTTCGGTCAGCGGGCCAACCCCCAGGCGCAGGCTGATCCTGGGCACTTGGGCCAGGTGGGCCGGTAGCGGCAGGCTGGCATCTTCGACAAGCAGATCGGCCAACTCATGCACAGCCCCGTGACCGTATTGCTCGACCCACTGCCGCACGGCCTGCAGGGCTTTGCTGGTACCAACCCAGCCAATGCGCAGGCGCCTCATGACCTACTCCCGGTGACGGGCAGAAAATCCCCCAGCGCCTGTGCCACGCTGGGCGTCTGTAGCAACCCGCTGCGGTTCAGGAAGCCCATGATGTTGCCGAGCAGGGGGTGTTGGCGGGTGATGGGGAACACCAGCGCCTCGATTTCATTCCTCAGTGTGTGGCGCACAGCCGGGCTGGCGTCCAGGTGTTCGATCAATTGCAGGTCAAAGCTTTTTTGCAGGTCATTGGTCAGGTAGTGCGCCAGGAATGTGGGCAGGACATGGGCGATGGCGTCGCGGTCATCCGCGCTTGCCGCTTGCCAATAGTGCCGCACCAGGTGCGTCCAGAACTGCGCGTGGCGCCCTTCGTCACACAGGTGATCCGCCATCAAGCCGCGCACGGATGCCTTGACGCTGTGGTCCTTGGCGAACGCCGCCACATCGTGGGTGACGGTATTTTCAGCAATGGCCACGCCGATCAGCTCCACGGCGTCGCGCAAGTGCTTTGGAGCCTGTGCCAGCGCCAGCGGCAGGGCGCGGCTCAGTTCGATCTGGTGCGGCAGGTCGAGCGGTGGGATACCGGTCATGGCCACGGTCTGTTGCAGGAAGTCCAGCGCGACCAGCGCGTGATAGTCCTCGTCCACCACCACGGTCATCGCGGCGTATCTGACGGTGGCAGGGAAGGGCAGCGAGAAGCGGTTCTTGGCAATGCTGCGTGCGGTCTTGTCGACGATCTCGGTCTCGAAGATCACCACGTCGTTGATGAATTTGTAGAAGCTCTGCAACAACACGAAGTCGCGCCATTGCGGGCACTGTTCGAGAAACGTCGCGCTGAGCGCCAGCGGTTGGCGCGACAGGGGATAGATCAACTTGTCGTCGTCTTCCAGCAAGCGGCGCGGGCGTGTGCGGACGGTGGCGCGGCGCTCCCAGTCTTCGGCCACGCCGTGGTAGTCACTGATATTCATGGGCGCACCTTCTGCAAAGCGGCGCGCACGTCGTCCCAGAGCGCGATGCGACTGTCCACGGCCGCGAGGGCGGTGTCGGCGGTTTGCTGCTGGCGCTCGGGGTCTGTGCCGGTGAGGCATTGCAACAAGCGCTGGGCGCCTGGCCCGTGGTCCTGGCTGTCCAGTTGGATGTGGCGATTGAGGTAATGGCTCAGGGTGGGGGCTTGGCGATGGATGATTTCACAGCCCTTGAGCAGGCGTTCGAACATGGCGGGGACAACACTCTCCCGACCATGCAGGAAGGCCGCTGCCACGCAGTGCGTTGGCGCGTGCAGCGCGATATCCAGGGTCTTGGCGACAAAGCGCACCACCCCCGGCAAGACGTCAATCTGTTGCAGCGCAGCAGTGGCCTTCACACCTTGGCGTTGCAGTGCAATGAAGGTGTCGATGGCGACGGTGCTGGCGCCGACTTCTGCCATGGCGTCCCGGTACAGCTCGAAATGACTGCAATGACCGCGCTCCAGGTGCTCGTCCGACTCTTCGCTGAGCACGATTTCATTGATCAGCCGAGCGGCCTCGGGATTGGTTGGTGGGAGCCAGGGCAGCTGTGTGCATGTCAGGTCTTGTTGCAGGCGCTTGGTGAGGGTCATGAAGTCCCAGACGGCAAACACATGGCTTTGCATAAACACTTGTAACTTGCCCAGTGAATTGATTTCGGTAAATAACGGATGAGTGCACATCCGTGACTTTTTTTGTTCTAACAGAAGTGGGTACATGGTTGATGCCTATGGGTTGCAGCGACTGCTCTGACAGTCGTAATGGCTTTTGCAGTTGAAGTGGGATCGATAATGCTTAAACAGAATGCGCGCAGCGCCTGCAAATGCACGGGCTTGCGCAGTCGATTGAAGTATTGGGTTTATTGAAAAGATAATAAGCTGATTAAACGTTTGGATGAGCTTATGAATGTATTAGATGTTTTTTCGAAAAGTTACTGTGTGCGTAACTTGTAAAGTTGTAAGTGAGAAGTTTCCCTGGCGTGTGCAGGTTTATTTAATCGAGTGGTTTTATAATCGCGCGGGGTTTCCTGGATTGGCCGGTTACCCCGCAATGCCCGAAGTGCACTAGCGTGCATCTTTCCTGTCGGCAGCATCCAGACTGTTCAGGTAGGTGGTGATCACCTCCATGCCGCGCGTCAGGTGATTGCGCAGCGTCAGCACGCTTTCATCGACTTTCTTCTGCGTCACCAGGCTCAGCAGTTCACGGTGGTCCTCCTGTGACGTCTCGCCCAGACCCATCGCTTCAAGGTTGAAGCGCAGGAAGCGTTCTTCCTCGTTCAAACCGTGTTCAACCAGGGTCAGCAGCCGCTGGTTGGGAGCCTTGCCATACAGCGCCATGTGGAACAGGCGATTGAGGCGGCCCATCTCGGAGTAATCCTTTTCCCGCTCCAGGGCACTGATGCAGGCATCTGCCTCGGCGATGTCGGCTTCGGTGAGCAACGGAATCGACAGGCGCAGCGCCTCGGATTCCAGCAGCATGCGCAGGGCGTAGGTCTCCGCCGAATTGTCTTCGATCAAGGGGGCAACGACGGCGCCTTTATGGGTCACCACGTGCAGCAACGATTGAGCCTCGAGCTGACGCAAGGCCTCGCGCACCGGCATGCGGCTGACCCCGAACAGGCTGGCCAGCTCTTGCTGGCGCATGGCCGTGCCACACGGCAATCGACCATCGAGGATCGCATTGCGCAAGGTCTCTTCGATCACGGAGCGTGCAAGGTGGGCGGGAATAGGCCCGCTGATTCTGATGCTGCTCAAGGGGTTCGGCTTCTGCGTCACGACTACACAGTCCTCCTTATTAGAATGGGTGGCGTCAATTGGATCCAAAGAACACTAGAGACTGCCAAACGGCTTGTCAAACGCGCAAGATTTGCGGCTTGTAAGCGGCTAAACATTGGGCTTCAGGCGCCCACAGCACGCTTTTGCAGCGTCTTACACGCCTGCGTCATATTGCTATGAACTGAACGCTCCGTCGCCCCTGTTTATTCCTTAACCGCCGTACGGCATGGGTTGCTTCGGTGCATTCCCGTATATGTATATTCACTAATGGTATTTAAAATGATGTTCTTATATCTATAAAGTCAGTTCCCTGTCTGACCGGGAGTGACCTCATGTCCGCCACCTCTACTGTTCCAACAGCGACTTCTACCGCCCAACGCTTTGAGATTCGCCCGCTGCCCGGCAGTGTCGGCGCCGAGATCATTGGCCTGGACCTGGCCCGACCGGTCAACGACGAGGATTTCGCGCGCATCCACCGCGCGCACCTGGACCACCATGTGGTGGTGTTCCGCGACCAACGCATCACCCCCGAACAACAGATCGCCTTCAGTCGCCGTTTCGGCGTGTTGCAGATCCATGTCCTCAAGCAGTTCCTGCTGGCCAACCACCCGGAAATCCTGATCGTCTCCAACATCGTCGAAAACGGCCAATCCATCGGCCTGGGGGACGCGGGCAAGTTCTGGCATTCGGACCTGTCCTATAAAGAACTGCCGAGCCTGGGCTCGATGCTGCACGCCCAGGAGTTGCCTGCCGAAGGCGGCGACACCTTGTTCGCCGACATGCACAAAGCCTGGGACCAGCTCCCCGAGCACCTGCGCAAGGCCGTCGAAGGCCGCAGCGCCGCGCATTCCTACACGGCGCGTTACAGCGAGACCAAATTCGAAGGCAACTGGCGCCCGACGTTGACCCCCGAGCAACTGGCCCAGGTCGCCGAAGTGGTGCACACCCATCGTGCGCACCCACCCGGAAAACGGCCGCCAGGCGCTGTTCGTCAGCGAAGGTTTCACCACCCGCATCGTCGGCCTGCCGGAGGACGAAAGCCGCGACCTGCTGGCCCAGCTCTACGCCCACAGCGTGTTGCCGCACAACATCTACCGCCACCAATGGCAGCCCCACGACCTGGTGTTCTGGGACAACCGTTCACTGATCCACCTGGCCGCCGGTTGCCCCAGCCACCTGCGCCGCAAACTCTTTCGCACCACCATCCAGGGCGACGCGCCTTTCTGATTCGGAGCATGACCATGTCCAAGAGCATTCCATTCGCACGACTGGCCGCAACCGTCGGCCTGGGTGTCAGCCTGTTGGCCGGCAGCCTTGTGGCGCCGGCGGCCGCGCAGGCCGAAGGCGAGATCCGCATCGCCGAGCAGTTCGGCATCGTCTACCTGTTGCTGAACGTGGTGCGCGACCAGAACCTCATCGAGAAATACGGCAAGCAGGAAGGCATCGACATCAAGGTGGACTGGACCCAGCTGTCCGGTGGCGCAGCGGTCAACGACGCGTTGCTGTCCGGTTCCATCGACATTGCCGGCGCCGGCACCGGCCCGCTGCTGACCATCTGGGACCGCACCCACGGCAAGCAGAACGTCAAGGCGGTCGCCTCCCTCGGTAACTTCCCTTACTACCTGGTGAGCAACAATCCGAAGGTCAAGACCATCGCCGATTTCACCGAGCAAGACCGCATCGCCGTACCCGCAGTGGGCGTGTCGGTACAGTCGCGCTTCCTGCAATACGCCGCCGCCAAGCAGTGGGGCGACAAGGAATTCAACCGCCTCGACAAGTACACCGTCGCCGTCCCGCACCCCGATGCCACGGCGGCACTGATCGCCGGCGGCACCGAGTTGACCGGGCACTTCTCCAACCCGCCGTTCCAGGACCAGGCGCTGGCCAACCCCAACGTGCACGTGGTGTTGAACACCTACGACCTGTTCGGCCCGAACTCGCCGACCGTGCTGTTTGCCACCGAGAAATTCCGCAACGACAACCCGAAAACCTACAAGGCCTTCATCGACGCCCTCACCGAAGCCGCGCAGTTCGCCCAGAACGACAAAGGCGCCGCCGCCGACACTTACATCCGCGTGACCAAGGCCAAGATCGACCGCGCCGAGTTGCTGAAAATCATCGACAACCCGCAGTTCGAGTTCAGCATCACGCCGAAAAACACCTACCCACTGGCCGAATTCCTCTACCGCGTCGGCGCCATCAAAAACAAGCCTGAATCGTGGAAGGACTACTTCTTCCAGGACGCCAAGCCGCTGCAAGGAAGTTGAGATGAACGCGCCCTTGCAAGGCCACGCGGCCAGCAACCTGCACGCCACCGCCCCCTTGCTGGCGGTGGATAACGTCAGCCTGGAATACCGCACCCCCGAACGCGTGGTGCGGGCCACCCACCAGGTCAGTTTCGAGATCGACCCGGCCGACCGCTACGTGCTGCTCGGCCCTTCGGGTTGCGGTAAATCCACCTTGCTCAAGGCCATCGCCGGGTTTATCAAACCCTGCGAAGGCGAGATCCGCCTGCTCGGGCAAAAGGTCGAGCAACCGGGCCCGGACCGCATCGTCGTGTTCCAGGAATTCGACCAATTGCCGCCGTGGAAAACCGTCAAGCAGAACGTCATGTTCCCGCTGCTGGCGTCCAAAACCTTGAAGCGTCGCGAAGCCGAAGAACGCGCGCTGCACTATCTCGACAAGGTTGGTCTCAGCGCCTTTGCCGATGCTTACCCGCACACCCTTTCCGGTGGCATGAAAGCCCGCGTGGCGATTGCCCGCGCGCTGGCCATGCAGCCGAAAATCCTGCTGATGGACGAGCCCTTCGCCGCCCTCGATGCCCTGACCCGACGCAAGATGCAGGAAGAGTTGCTGCTGCTCTGGGAAGAAGTGCGCTTCACCCTGCTGTTCGTCACGCACTCCATCGAAGAAGCGCTGGTGGTGGGCAACCGCATCCTGTTGCTGTCGCCCCATCCGGGGCGTGTGCGCGCGGAAATCCACAGCCATCAATACGACCTGCACAGCCTCGGCGGTGTGGAGTTCCAGCACTCGGCGCGGCGAATTCATCGCTTGCTGTTCGATGAAGCCAACGACGTGGAACCTGAGCTGGGTTTTGCCGATATCCGCATCGCGTATTAAGGGGACACTCCATGCGCCAGGAATACGAAATCACCCTAGAACCCCTGCTCAGCGTCCCCGTGGAACGTGAGCTGCCCCTGCGCCAACGCCTGTGGCAACAAGGCTGGCTGCGCAAGGGCTTGATCCTGATCGTGCTGGCGATCCTCTGGGAAGCCGTCGCGCGCTACCAGAACAACGACCTGCTGCTACCGAGCTTCCTGCAGACCAGCGCTGCGCTCTACGACGGCCTGCTCAGCGGCGAGTTGCTGAGCAAGGTGAGCATCTCGCTGGTGGTGCTGCTCAAGGGCTACCTGATCGGCGTCGTGCTGGCATTTGCCCTGACCACCCTGGCGGTCTCGACCCAGGTGGGCCGCGACCTGCTCAGCACCCTGACCTCGATGTTCAACCCGCTGCCGGCGATTGCCCTGCTGCCGCTGGCGCTGTTGTGGTTTGGCCTGGGGCAGAACAGCCTGATCTTCGTGCTGGTGCATTCGGTGCTGTGGGCGCTGGCGCTGAACACCTATTCGGGGTTTCTCGGCGTGTCCGAAACCCTGCGCATGGCCGGGCGCAACTACGGCCTCAAGGGCATGCGCTTCGTACTGTTCATCCTGATCCCGGCCGCGCTGCCGTCGATCCTTGCCGGCCTCAAGATTGGCTGGGCCTTTGCCTGGCGCACCCTGATCGCCGCCGAGTTGGTGTTTGGCGCCACCAGCGGCAAGGGCGGCCTGGGTTGGTACATCTTCCAGAACCGCAATGAGCTGTACACCGACAAGGTGTTTGCCGGGCTGGCGGTGGTGATCCTGATCGGCCTGCTGGTGGAGAACCTGGTGTTTGACACCTTCGAGCGCCTCACCGTGAAGCGTTGGGGCATGCAGCGCTAATCACCTGTTACGATTGCGCCGAGTTCACTCCCTACAGATCACGAGTGCTTGGCATGCAACTACCGGACATGAACCTGCTGGTCGCTCTCGACGCCTTGCTCGACGAGGGCAGCGTCGTCGGCGCCGCGCGCCGCATGAACCTCAGCCCGGCGGCCATGAGCCGCACCCTCACGCGCATTCGCGAGGCGGTGGGCGACCCGATCCTGGTGCGCGCCGGTCGCGGCCTGGTGCCGACGCCCAAGGCGTTGCAGCTGCAAGCCCAGGTGCGCAACGTGGTGGAGCAGGCTGCGCTGGTGTTTCGTTCGGCGGACCAGGTGGACCTGAGCACCTTGCGCCGTCGTTTCAGCGTGCGCGCCAATGACTTCTTTATCGGCGTGTACGGCGGCCGCCTGTTCGACACCATGGAACGCATGGCGCCGCTGTGTGAGCTGTGCTTCGTGCCCGAAGGCGACACCGACGACGAAGCGCTGCGCGAAGGGCGCCTGGACCTGCGGGTGAGCAACACCCAGCCCGCCAGCCCCGAAGTGAAGGTGCAGAACCTGTTCTCCACGACCTTTGTCGGCCTGGCGCGGGAAGACCACCCGCTGTTCGACGAAGACATCACCGCCGCGCGCTTTGCCAGCTATTCCCACATCAGCATCTCGCGGCGCGGCATTGCCCGTGGGCCGATTGATACCGCGCTGAACGCCCAGGGCCTGGAGCGCCGCGTGGCGATGATCGCGCCGGGGTTCCACGGGGCGATGTTCATGCTGCCCGACTCCGACCTGATCCTGCCGGTGCCCAAGGAAGCGCTCTACAGCGCCAATCGCCTCAAGTTGCCACTGCGCGCATTTGCCTTGCCGATCTCCCTGCCGACGCTGGTGCTGGCGCAATCCTGGCACCCGCGCTTCGACAAGGACCCGGCCCACAAGTGGCTGCGCGAGACCATGCGCGAAAGCTGCCACGCCACCTGGCTCGAAGCCCAACCCACCTAAAGTGAACGCGGTTCAAAATGTGGGAGCAACTGTCTTGGCAGTTTATTAAAAAACATCATTACGGCAGCCACACAGCCGCCCACAGCCTATGCCGTGTACTACTCCACTAGTGATCGCGTAGTTGATTACGCTACGCAATCGCTCCACTCCGAGCCGTCTCGGATCATTGCATTCAGGCGTATCAACAACACTCGCATGCAGGCGATAAGCGCTACTTTTGCGCATTTTCCTTTATCACGCAGAGCTTTATATCGCGCGTTGAATTCAGGCTGAAAGCGAATGACGGACCAGCACGCCATGTAGAGCGAGCGTCGGACCGAGAACCTCCCACCGCAGATATAGCGCTTACCTTTGTGCTTGCCACTGTCGTTGTTATACGGAGCAAGGCCCGAGAGTGCGGCGATCTCACGACGCCCAACGCTGCCCAACTCAGGCAGGTAGGCCATCAAGCTAGCAGCGGTAATAAGCCCTATTCCTTTGACCGAGCACAATTGTGAAACCCTTTTTTTATTAAGGTTTTCAACGCTTTGGCGAATCTGTATATCAACTGACGCTATGACTTTGGCCAGGTAATCGATATGGCTTTTCAGCAGGTTTTTAACAGCATCAGAAGAGGCCGTTTTGACACGACGCTCATCGTCGCTTCGCTGCTGAACAAAGTTCTCGCGCTGGTGCACCAAGGCTCGTAAGTCGTCTTGTTCAGGGCTAGTAGGCTGGCTTTTTGGGGGCTTGATAGTGGCCGCGAAATGGGCAAGAAGCTTTGCGTCTATTGGGTCGGTTTTAGCTTGCAACCCCAACGCTCGGGCAAAGCTCCTGGCCCGGCTGGGGTTAATCCTCACAACTTCCAAATCTGCCGCCTGAAGTGCTTTCATGACCTGGCGCTCGTAACCGCCCGTCGCCTCCAGCACCACACGACTAACGTGGTGACTCTTCAGCCAACGAATCAGCCGTGAAAAACCGGCCGCTGTGTTGGAGCAGCTCATCTCCTCAGCTTGGGAATCGAGCTGCGCTTCAAGATCGTCTTTTGAAACATCGATGCCTGCAAACATGGCCAAACCCTCTTACACTCAAAAGTGAGAGCGCTCTGGCGGGGCCCACGCTTGTAACTGTTCGAGGTCGGCTCGTTCAACTGTTCGGGCTCAATAACCAGAGTGGAGAGGTGGATGGCAGCTTAGGCTCCCACACGTGCTTCAAGCACCGCTGTCAGTCAGCTTGCCATCCACCGCTCTCATCCACAGTCTAATCCCGGCGAAAGACACAAGCTGGCTTGCCTGCGATAGCGGTCTGCCAGCTGACACAACTGTGCCTGACCCACCGCTATCGCAGGCAAGCCAGCTCCCACAGGAACTCGCGTTGGATTTGATAGTTGCGTTTGGTGCACTTATAAGCTGCCGACATGTAACTTTTTGTCATGGATTAGCCTGATTAAACTGCTCGGGTATTTACCATTCCGAGCTACCCGTTCATGACTTCCCTCGCTGCCCCCGCACTCCAGGCCGCAGCCAAACCCGTTGCCATCACCCCGCCCGTGTTCGGCCCGCGCATCATCATCGGCCTGGTCGGCGTGTTGCTGGCGGTGCTGGTGTCCGGCCTCAACGAGATGGTCACCAAGGTCGCCCTTGCTGACATCCGTGGCGCGTTGTACATCGGCTTCGACGAAGGCACCTGGCTGGTCGCGGCCTACACCGCCACCTCCGTCGCGGCCATGGCGTTTGCGCCCTGGTGTTCGGTGACGTTTTCCCTGCGCCGCTTCACCCTGTGCGCCATCGGCCTGTTCACCGTGCTGGGTATCCTGTGCCCGTTCGCGCCGAACTACGAAAGCCTGTTGCTGCTGCGCACCGTGCAAGGCCTGGCGGGTGGCGCGCTGCCGCCGATGCTGATGACCGTGGCACTGCGTTTCCTGCCGGCCAACGTCAAGCTATACGGCCTGGCCGGCTACGCGCTCACCGCCACCTTCGGGCCGAGCCTCGGCACGCCGTTGGCGGCGCTGTGGACCGAATACGTCGGCTGGCAATGGGCGTTCTGGCAGATCGTCGCGCCGTGCCTGTTGGCGATGGCCGCCGTGGCCTACGGTCTGCCGCAAGACCCGCTGCGCCTGGAGCGCTTCAAGCAGTTCAACTGGCGCGGCCTGCTGCTGGGGTTCCCGGCGATCTGCATGCTGGTGATCGGCATCCTCCAAGGCAATCGCCTGGACTGGTTCGAGTCGGGCCTGATCACCTTCCTGCTCAGCGGTGGCACGCTGTTGCTGGTGCTGTTCATGATCAATGAATGGTCGCACCCGATGCCGTTCTTCAAGCTGCAAATGCTCGGCCTGCGCAACCTGGCGTTCGCCCTGATCGTGCTGGCCGGGGTGTTGATGGTACTGACCTCGGTGATCATCATCCCGTCGAGTTTTCTCGCCCAGGTGCAAGGTTATCGCCCGCTGCAAACCGCGCCGGTGATGTTGCTGATGGCGCTGCCGCAATTGATCGCGCTGCCGCTGGTGGCGGCGCTGTGCAACCTGCGCTGGGTCGATTGCCGCTGGGTGCTGGGCATCGGCCTGGGCATGTTGGTGCTGTGCTGCGTCGGCAGTGCCCATCTCACGTCGGCGTGGATTCGCGACGACTTCTACGGCCTGTACCTGCTGCAAATTTTCGGGCAACCGATGGCGGTGTTGCCGTTGCTGATGCTCTCTACCGGCAGCATCCAACCGATGGACGGGCCGTTCGCCTCGGCCTGGTTCAACACCGTCAAAGGCCTCGCCGCCGTGATCGCCACCGGCGTGATCGACACGCTGACCACCCAGCCCCTGCACTTCCACTCGACCATGTTGGTGGACCGCCTGGGCAACTCGCCCCTGGCCGACGGCGACGCGCCGGGCCTGGCGCACCGCCTGCACGAGCAGGCCGTGGTGCTGACTTCTTCGGATCTGTATTACGTCATGGCCGCGGTCGCGGTGGCGTTGATCCTGCTGATTTTCTGGATGCCCACGCGGATCTTTCCGCCCCGCGCACCGACTTGATTAAAGGACTGTTCATGAAACGCAAAGACAAAATTGCCGTCACCGTTATCGCCATATTTGCCGTCGGCGTGCTGGTGTACCTGGTCGCACCGGGCGTGCTCGGCAGCAAGCGCCAGACCACCAACGACGCCTTCGTCGCCGCCGACTTCACCCTGGTGGCGCCGCGTGTGGCCGGCTTTATCAAGGAAGTGCTGGTGGAAGACAACCAGCGCGTCAAGGCCGGGCAACTGCTGGCGCTGATCGACGACCGCGACTTTCGCGCCGCCGCCCAGGCCGCCGACGCCGATACCCTGGTCGCCCGCGCCCAACTGAAAAACGCCAGCGCCACCCTGGAGCGCCAAAGCTCGGTGATCGCCCAGGCCCAGGCCACCGTCGCCGCCGACCGCGCCGAAATGGCCTTTGCCGAACACGAACTGAACCGCTACAACCACCTCGCCGGTGTCGGCGCGGGCACCGTGCAGAACGCCCAGCAGGCCAAGACCCGTATCGACCAGGCCACGGCGCGCCTGGCCAACGCCACGGCGGTGCTCGCGGCCGAACGCAAGCAAGTGGAAATCCTCAGCGCCCAGCGCGACGCCGCCGAAGGCGGGCTCAAAAGGGCCCAGGCCGCGCTGGAAATGGCCAGCTATCAACTGTCGTACACGCGCATCGTCGCGCCGGTGGATGGCATGGTCGGCGAGCGTGCGGTGCGCGTCGGCGCCTATGTGACGCCGGGCAGCAAGATCCTCGCCGTAGTGCCGTTGGCCGAGGCCTACGTGGTGGCCAATTTCCAGGAAACCCAGCTCTCCCATATGCACGCCGGCCAAGCCGTGCAGGTGCGTGTCGATAGCCTCGATGGCGAGCTGCTCAACGGCCATCTGGAAAGCCTCGCGCCGGCGACCGGGGTGACGTTCGCGGCGGTCAAGCCGGACAACGCCACCGGCAACTTCACCAAGGTGGTGCAGCGCATTCCGGTGAAGATCGTGCTAGAGCCGGGCCAGGCGCTGACCGAACGCCTGCGCGTCGGCATGTCGGTGGAAGCCAGCGTCGATACGCAACCGGTGGCGCAGCAGCGTGAGGTGGCCCAGCAATGAAACGAGTTGCCTGGCTCACCTTGAGCCTTATCAGCCTGAGCGCCTGCACCGTCGGCCCGGATTTCCATACACCGCAAAGTGCGGCAGTGACGCAATGGAGCGCACCCCAAGGCCGCCAAGCCGCCAGTCGCGCCGTCAGCGATCCGTTGCAAGAGCGTTGGTGGGACGTGTTCCACGACGCGCAACTCTCGGCCCTGACCCGCCGCGCGCTCACCGACAACCTTGACCTGAAACTCGCCAGCAGCCGCCTGCAACAAAGCCGCGCGGTGCGCCAGGTGACCACCGCCGAGCGTTATCCTAACGTCGACGCCAGCGGCGCCTACCAGCGCAAACGCAACAGCGGCAAAGGCTTGAGCGACCCGTCCGGCGAGAACGGCCGCGCCGCGTTCAGTCAGTGGGATGCGGGCTTCTCGGCGTCCTGGGAGCTGGATTTCTGGGGCCGCGTCCAACGGGAAACCGAAGCCGCCGACGCCACCTTGCAAGTCGCCGAAAACGACCGTCGCGCGGTGCTGCTCGCGGTGCTCGCTGAAACCGCCAAGGACTACATCCAACTGCGCGGCGTACAAAACACCCGCGCCGTCACCGAGCAAAACCTCGACGTGGCGCGCCACAGCCTCAAGCTCTCGCAACTGCGTTTGGCCGATGGCGTGGCGACCGACCTGGACGTGGCCGAAGCCGCCGCCCAAGTCGCCACCATCGAAGCGCGCCTGCCGGATTTGCAGCAGCGCCAGGACCAGTTGATCAACGCCCTGAGCCTGCTGATGGGCGAGCCGCCGCAAGCGCTGCACGCGCAGCTGTCCCAGGACGCCGCCGTGCCGCAAACCCAGCGTCAGGTTGCGATTGGCCTGCCGTCGGAGCTGGCGGAACGGCGGCCGGATATCCGTCAGGCCGAAGCGCGCTTGCACGCGGCCACCGCGAATATCGGCGTGGCCAAGGGCGATTTCTACCCGCGCATCACCTTGTCCGGCAGCCTGGGTTCCCAGGCCATGCAATTGGCGGATTTCGGCTCGTGGGGTTCCCGCGCGTTTGCCTTCGGCCCGCAGTTCAGCCTGCCGCTGTTCAATGGCGGGCGCCTCGAAGGCATGCTCAACCTGCGCGAAGCCCAGCAACAGGAAGCGGCGCTGGCGTACCAGCAAACCGTGCTGCGCGCCTGGCATGAGATCGACGACCAACTGACCCGCTACAACGCCAGCCAACTGCGCCGCGACAGCCTCGCCGAAGCGGTGCGGCAGAACCAGATCGCCCTGGTCACGGCGCAACATCAGTACGTCGAAGGCGTGGTGGACTTCGTCAACGTCCTCACTGTGCAAGGCGCGCTGCTGGCCACGCAAGAGCAGTGGGTGGAAAGCTCCACCGGCGTGTCCCTGGCCATGGTTGGCTTGTACAAAGCGTTGGGCGGCGGCTGGGAATCGGTGTATCCGCTGCACACCGCCGCGCGGTAAGTACAAAGAGTTTTTGTCAGTCGCGAAATAAACTGTAATGATAATTGCTCTCAATAGTGTATCTGAGCTTTTTCATGGACAGCGCGACTGACGGCCAGCAACAGCTTCACCTCCTGTACCGCGACCATCACGGTTGGCTGCAAGGCTGGTTGCGCAAACGCCTGGGCGACCGTGAGCACGCCGCCGACGTGGCCCAGGACACGTTCCTGCGCCTGCTGGTATCGGGGCGTTTTCCCGGAGACAAGGAAAGCCGCAGCTACCTGGTGCAGATCGCCCGCAACCTGGTGATCGACCAGTGGCGGCGCCTGCGCATCGAGCGCGCCTACCTGGAAAGCATCGCGCACCTGCCCGAGCCCGAGTCGCCGTCCCTGGAAACCCGCGCGCTGATCCTCGAAACCCTGATGCAGATCGACGCCATGCTCGACCGCATGCCCGACAACGTGCGCCGTGCCTTCCTGCTGTCGCAGTTCGAAGGCCTGAGCTATGCGCAGATCGCCGAACGCCTGGGCGTCAGCCTCAGCTCGGTGCAGAAGTACATGACCCGCGCCATCGTCGCCTGCTACCAAGTGGCCTACGCCGAATGAGACACGACGCACCCATCGCCCCGGCCGTGGTCGAGCAAGCCAGCGAATGGCTGATGCTGCAATGGGGCGGCGACCTGCAGGTTGAGCAACGCCAGGCGTTTGCCCAGTGGCAGGCCGCCGACCCGGAACACCGCCGCGCCTGGCAACGCTTGCAGCACCTGCAACAAACCCTCGGCGGCGTGCCCGCCGACAGTGCCCGCGCGGTGTTGCGCGACACCCCCGACACTCAGCGCCGTGCCGCCCTCAAACTGCTCGGCCTGCTGTTGCTGGCCGGTGGCAGCAGCTACCTGGTGCAGCGCAGCGAACCCTGGCAAGTGGCGTTTGCCGAGCATCGCACCGCCACCGGCGAAATCCGCCACCTCACCCTCAGCGACGGCACGCGCCTGGACCTCAACAGCGACAGCGCGGTGGACCTGCGCTTCAGCGCCAGCGAGCGGCGCATCCGCCTGATTCGCGGCGAAATCCTGCTGACCAGCGGCCACGACCCATCACGCCCGTTGATCGTCGAAACCCCGGCCGGTGATGTGCAGGCGCTGGGCACCCGTTTTGCCGTGCGCGAACTGGCCGACGGCAGCCGCGTCGACCTGTACGAAGGCCGCCTGCGCGTGACCCCGCTGCACGGCGCGGCGGTGCAGATGAACGCCGGTGACAGCCTGTGGTTCAACCCCCGGCAAAGTTCGGCGCTGACGGCGGTGGATGCCAACGGCAGCAGTTGGACCGAGCACCGCCTGATCGCCGAGCGCCAGCCGCTGGGTGAGTTTGTCGCGCAACTGAGCCGCTATCGTCCCGGGTTGCTGCGCTGCGATCAGGCGGTGGCCGGGCTGTTGCTGACCGGCGTGTTTCCGCTGGACGACACGGACGCCATCCTCGCCGCGCTGGAGCGCTCGTTGCCGGTGCAGGTGCAGGTGCAGGCGGTCACGCGTTACTGGGTGACGATCAAGGCACGGGTCTGAAAAAAAATTTTTGCAAAGCACTTGTCGGTTTCTGCGGCCCGCTCGGGATACCTCTTGAAAGCCAATCAAGAAGCGATCTCACGGGGAGTCCTGCAATGCCGCACCACCAGATCCAACCCTTGGCCCGCGCCCTGCGCCGTGGCGTGTTTGTCGGCCTGCTCGCTGCGGTGCCCCTGGCGCCGAGCCTGGTGCAAGCCGCCGAAAGCGCCGAAACACAGCGCGCCTACAACATCCCGGCGGGCAACCTTGACCAGGCGTTGAACCGCTTCGCCAGCGCCTCGGGGATATTGCTCTCGGTGGACGCCTCGCTCACCGAAGGCAAGCGCAGCGCCGGTCTGCAAGGGCGTTACGCGGTGGCTGCCGGCTTGGAGCGGTTGCTGGCCGGCAGTGGCTTGGTGGCGATGCAGTCCCAGGGCGGTTGGTCGTTGCAGGCGATTGCCGGTGGCGGCCCGTTGCAATTGGGCGCGACGCAGATCAGCGGCGAGCAAGCGCAGGAAAACGCTTGGGGCCCGGTGGATGGCATCGTCGCCACCCGCAGCGCCTCGGGGAGCAAGACCGACTCGGCGCTGGTGGAAATCCCCCAGACCATCAACGTGATCACCGCCGCCGAGATCAAGGCGCGCGGTGCGCAGAGCGTGACCCAGGCGTTGCTCTACACGCCGGGCATGGCGGCGGGCGGCTTTGCGGATCGGGTCAAATTGTTCGATGAACCGACCTCGCGCGGCTTCTCGCCGACGCCGCTGTACCTCGATGGTTTGCACCTGCCCTACGGCGGCGGCAGCACGGGCGGCGCGCTGCAGATCGAGCCCTACTCGCTGGAGCGCATCGAAGTGCTCAAAGGCCCGGCCTCGGTGCTGTACGGGCAGAACCAGCCGGGCGGCATCGTCAACATGGTCAGCAAGCGCCCCAGCGAAACCCCGTTGCATCAGGTGGTGCTGGAAGCCGGCACCTACGAGCACAAAAGCGCGGCCATCGACCTCAGTGGGCCGCTGGATGAGCAAGGGCAGTTTCTCTATCGCCTGACCGCCCTGGCCAACGACGGCCAGGACGAGATCAACTACGTCGAAAACAAGCGCCAGTTCATCGCCCCCAGCTTCACCTGGCGGCCCAACGACGACACCAGCGTGACCTTGTTCGCCCAGTACCAGAAAGACAAAGGCGTGCCCGAAGCCCAAGGCTTGCCGGCGTCCGGCACGTTGTGGGCCAACCCCAACGGCAAGATCAAGCGCGACCTGTTTATCGGCGAGCCAGACTCCAACCAGTACAACCGCGAGCAGTACGTGCTGGGCTACGAGGTTTCCCATCGTCTCAACGACACCTGGACCCTCAAGCAAAACGCGCGCTACGCCGAGGTCGACGACCGCTACACCGCGCCGTTGCACGGCTACGCCTTCGTCGCCAACCCGGCCACCGGCGTGCAGGACCAACGCTACCTGCAACGCTACGCGGTGGACTGGGCGCAGAACAACAAAGTGTTTGGCGTGGACAGCATCGCCCAGGCCGAATTCGACACCGGCGCGCTGTCCCATACGATGATTTTCGGCCTGGATTACTACCACTCGGGCTCGTTGTTCCACGGCCTGTACGACCGCACCGCGCCGGTGATCGACCTGTTCAAACCGGTCTATGGCCAGCGTATCGACTATCGCCAGCCGTACCGCTGGGACCGCACCCTGAGCCAGACCGGCCTGTACGTGCAGGACCAGATCAAATGGGACAAATGGGCGCTGGTGCTCGGCGGCCGTTATGACTGGGCCAGCGTGGTCAACAAGGAGCCGATGCAGGGCACCCGCTTCGCCAGCAAGGACGAAGCCTTCACCGGCCGTGCGGGCCTGGTGTACCTGTTCGATAACGGCCTGGCGCCGTTTGTCAGCTACTCCGAATCCTTCCTGCCGCTGACCGGGACCAATGCCGATCACAAGCCGTTCGACCCCTCTACCGGCAAACAATATGAAGTCGGCGTGAAGTACCAGCCGCCGGGCCAGAAGAGCTTCGTGCAGGCGTCGGTCTACCAGCTTGACCAGGAAAACGTGATCAACACCAAACCCGGCGACACCTACAGCACCCAGAGCGGCGCCATGCGCTCACGCGGCGTGGAGCTGGAAGCCAAGGCTGTCCTCAGCGATGCCTGGGACATCATCGCCTCGGCTGCGCGCAACGACATCAAGTACACCAAGGACGAAGAGGGCCGCCAAGGTCGCCACCCGGCCGGCATCTCGCCGCTCACCGCGTCGATGTGGGTCAACTACACCGTGGTCGGCGACACCCCGCTGGCCGGCCTCGGCGCAGGCCTGGGCGTGCGCTACGCGCGGCAAAGCCTGGGCGACTACTACGCAGGCGCCTTCAGTGTGCCGTCGTACAGCGTCTACGACGCCAGCCTGAGCTACGACCTGAGCCGCTCGCCGCTGAAACTCAAGGGCGTGAAACTGGCGCTGAACGTGCAGAACCTCACCAACAAAACCTACGTGTCGCAGTGCACCAGTGACCTGGATTGCTACTACGGCGAAGGGCGTACGGCGGTGTCGAGCCTGACCTACGACTGGTAGGTAATTGCTCGTAGGAGTGGTCCTGATTTACCTGGACGTGAACTAGGCAAGTCTCGTGAGCGTTAGCCTTTTTGCCGGCTAACCTCCCGAGACCTTGCCCATGTCCATCGCCGAAAACCCCTACGCCACCCCGCGTTCAGCGCTGAGTTGGATGCCGGTTCGCCAACCCGTTTTTTTCGTCGTCGCACCGCGTAAATTCCTCAGCCTGATGTTGCTGACCCTTGGCGGGTATTTCTTTTATTGGTTGTACCGCCAGTGGTCGCACTATCGGCAAGCCACCGGTGCCCGCGTCTGGCCGTGGGTGCGCACGCTGTTTTCGGTGTGCTACTTCTGCACGCTGATCCTCAGCGTCGCCCGGGAATTGGAGCAAGGCGAGTCACCCTTTCGCTGGTGGCCGCGCGGCTTGGCGGTGGTGATCTTTCTGTGCGGGTGTCTGCCGTTCACGCTGCTGTGGCTGTTGTCGCCGCTGGTGGCGCTGGCGGTGGGTGCGGTGATCGTGGCGCTGCAACTGGCGTTGGCGTTGCAGCTGCAAGGTGCGATCAATTGTTTGGAGCGTGATCCGCAGGGGCGGGGGAATGCGGGTTTGACGGGGGGCGATTGGGTTGGCATAGGTTTCGGGTTGTTGGGATGGGGAGTGATGTTGGCGTGGGTGGTGAGGGAGGTTTCTACGTCTGCAATAGCATGAAGGTGGCGTCGTCTTCGGTTGAGCAGCCCTCAAGTGATCGCACAGCGATGGCCTGGAGTTGGTGCTCGACTGTGAGTTCGGCCCAGAACCCGTCGGTTGCCAAAATCCACGTCGTGTCTGGAGTGACCTGAATGAATTGGACGGCTGGTTCATGAGGCCGTCGGTAGCTCATGCAGTTGAACAGTCGTTTACGGGCCGGGCTGCTGGCGATAAATGTGTGGCTCAAGTCGCCTTGCCAGTTGGGTCCACAGTGGGGGGCGTTCAGCCAGGTCATGCGCTGATCGTTGTCCAGATAACCCAGGCAACAGTCACCTGCGTGAATCGTGATGGCTGTCTGACCGAGCACCAGTAGCACCAGGTAGCTCGTCGAGGCAAAGGGGAAATCTGGGCAAAGGTTTGACTGCACCTGTTTGAGCGAAGCAAGTACCAGTTCCAGGGCGCTGTCAGGGCTCGTTGCAATAAAAGGCGCCGCGTTGGAAAAACAACCCAGCAGATGATCACTCAGGGCTTGCGCCAATTCTGCGCTGCCCGGTTTGGCGGTGCCGTCGGCGATCACGTAAAGATGAGCGCCCGCATTGTGTGCCGAACCGCTGACATCGCGATTTTCTGCGCGGTCTGTCCCCTGCTGGCTGAGGCTCAAGTGCAAGATCAAGCGGATGCTCCGAATCCGATCAATGCTTGCAGTCGCTGGTGAATCAACGCCTCACGATCAGAGTCCTGGGCGGTGCTTTGGATGACGTCCTGGAATGCCGACAGCCTCAGCAAGGCTGTAAATTGTGCGCTGACGTAGCGCCTTAGTTCGACAGGCGCCTGTTTCACTTCTTCAATCAGTTCTTCGCGGCCGTCCAGCAACGCGATGATGTCCTCGATGTCGTTGGACATCAGCACATCGCCATGCCCACGGCCCAGATAGGCCTGAAGTTTTGCGGCGAGAAACCACGGTGCAGCAAATACCTTGATCACGGTGCCATTGGGGAGCGTGTAGTCGATGGCATTTTCCAGTCCACCGACAAACCACGTGTTGGAAAACCCCAGGACCTGTTCATCGGTGGGCATGAAGTCGACCTTCAGAGCGCCCAGTCGGAGGCGACAGGTGACAGCGTCCTGGCCGGTATTTTTGAAACCCCGGGGTTTCAGCTTTTCTTCCAACCGATACCAATCAAGGGTGCCTGTCAGGTGAATCACCAGGTCCACATCATCGGTGCCGCGAATCGACTCCAGGGTGTATTCGTCAGTGATGAGTAAAACCGTGGTACATCCGCCGACAAAGGCCACTTGTTCGCGCAACTCGTCACCCAGCGCCTCGGCAACCGCCTCAAGCATTTGCAGCATCATGCTTCTGTTGGATGTCACAAGATCCACTCCCTCAGCATGGCGTCGGCGACTTTGGCTTCGCGCGGCCCGCCGATGCGGATGGCGTCAACGAGGGCCAGGAAATGATAGAGAAGCTCATCCTTTTTCACTGCGCCAGGGACGGTTTTGTATAGAGGTGTGACTGCCTGGCCTTTGCTTTTTCCGTAAGCGTCGGGCCAGACGGGGATGAAATCGCCGCCGCTCATGACCTTGCCCGCCATTATCGGCGCGGCAAAAGCGGTTGGGATGCCGCGCACAATCGGGCCGGGTTTGGCTGGGAATACGTATCGAATTGCGTATTTTATGAAGTCCAGCAGAGCCTCGCTTCTTACGTTGGGTTTGCCGCTCAGTAAGTCGGTGTAGATGAGGCCGATTTCGCGGCACCGATTCATCGAATTGGATACTTCGCTTTTGCTCAACGCGAGGGACGCCGAAAGGGCGCGGACAGAGTAGCTTTCGAAGTTCGGCGTGGTCTCTGCGTCCTCGATATCGTCCCACCCTTCCCATTCCTGAGCAGTGGAGAGCTGGACCTTCTCGAAGATGTCGCGATATTCGATAACGGACTCCAATGAAATCGAGCGGCCACTTAGCATTAGAGGGCTGGCGTCATCGAGGTCGCGTATTACGGTGAAGTCGCGTTTTTGCACGCGCTCGCCTTTGGCCAACAGGTCCAGGCTGATCAATTTGAAGAGCACTACGATGTCTTGACTTTTCATGCTGTAAAGAATCCTGGTGTCCACTGTCCATGGACCGTGGACACTTTCTTGCACAGAGTTGACACCCTTGTCAACGATTCTGCAAAAACACCACATACCCTCGAAACCACTCACTCCCCTGCAAATACCCCGGCTCCTCCCACACCCCACCCTGAATCAATCCCACCTTGAACGGCAGCCCCATCCGGTTCAGCCGTGGCAAATACGCCGCGTAATCCGCAATGCTGTGCCGCCCTTGATAGGTCTGCACCACCACCTCATCCACCACGCCCTTGAGTTGGGCGATGGTGGCCGGGTCGGCGTTGCTGCTCCAGTCCATCAGGCCGGTGATGCTCAGGCGCAGGTCGGCCGGCAGGCGTTGGCGCAGGTCGCGCAGGAAGTCGGCATATTCGTGCAGGTATTGGGTGCGCGCATCGAAGTCGATCTGGATGCCGACCACGGGGGTTGCCGGCATCACGCCAGCGTTGCACTTGGCCGAGCACTTGGGCGTAGACCGGCTCGGGCCAGTGCAGGGTGTGGGCGCGGTAGACCACCCAGATCTCGCCGTGGCTCAGGCGCGGCACGCCGATGCCCTGGGCGATGAGTTGCACGCCGCGTTGGGGCGCGCGGCGGGTGGAGTTGATCTGGCCCTGGAGGATGTACAGGGTGTTGGCCTGCTGGAGGACTGGCTGGGGCGCGACGCCGCTCCACAGCCAGAAGGCGTCGTAGTCGCGGGCATCCACCGCGCCGAACACCGGGCTTGCCAGGAGCAGCAAGCCGAGCCACAGGTGCTTCACCAGTAGTACTGCGCCGATTTGCCCCACTGGGTGTCGGCGAAACCGCTCTTGAGCTGGCGGAACCAGGCCTTGCGCACCGCCGGCGTCACGTCCTGGCCGCCGCAGCTGTTGTAGCCGGCCGGGGCGTAGCAGTTGATCGCCCGGAACAGCGCGTAGGCCTTGTCGTTCTTCGGCGCCTTGGCGTCGCCGATCACCTGTTTGTAGCCGTCCAGGCGCGAGAAGGTTTCGCCCTTGAAGTCCGACGCGCTGCTGCCCAGGCTGCCGGCGGCGCGGGCCTGTTCCAGCGGCATGCCGTCGAGGTTGTTGCGCAGGATGAACTCACCGAGGCAGTTCAAGCCTTGTGGGTTTTTGGCGTCGGCCTGCAGGGTCGCGGCGGTTTGCGCGATGCTTGGGCAGGCGTAGCCGGATTCGGCTTTTTCGCCGTTCCACTGGAACAAGCGCAAGGTCTGGCTGGCGCTATAGACGTAGCCCAGGCTGGTGCCGAGCTTGTCCTCGGGGGCTGGCGTCGGCAGTTGCTTGAGGTCTTCGGCGAAGCTGGCGAACTGGCCGCGCAGCAGGTTTTTGTAGAGCAGCACGAATTGCGCGGTCTCGCGCTCCAGCGGGTCGCTGGCCTGGGCGAGTTGTTGACGCAGCAAGTCAGGTCCGGCGACGTTGCGCAGCAAGATGTAGCGCACCTGCTTGGCGCTGATCGGCGAGTCGGCGGCAAACACCTTGGCCAACTGGCCGCTGCGCTCGTAGTGCAGGGCCAGGGCCAGCTCCAACTGGTCGCGTTGCAGCGGCTGTTTGGCCAATGGCAGCAGTTGCAGCCAGAGGGCCTCGGCGGCTTTCCAGTCCTTTTTGTCTTCCAGCGCTAGTGCCCGCAGGGTCTGTTGGCTGAAGGCGAAATAATCCAGGCGCGACGGCACGTCCTTGGGCAAGTGCTGCAAGGCGCTGTCGGGTTGATGCTCGACATACAGCGCATACGCCGCGAGCAGGTAGTCGTACAACGCCGGGTCCTGGGCGAATACGGCTTTGCGTTGGGCGAGGTCTTCCCGGCTCAGCGTCGGTGGGTTGTGGGCGCGCATCCGCATCAGGTCGCTGACCAGTTGAATCATCGGCGTGTCGATCGGCCCGCCGGTCACCGACAGCAGCTTCACGTCGGCTTCTTCCACCAGTTCATCCAGCGACACATTGCGCTGCGCCTCGGTGGCTTGGGTCAGGCCCCAGGCGTAGGCGTCGGCGAGCTTGACGTTGTCGTCCGCCAGCCAATACACACGACGCAGCAGGCCACGGGCAGAAGCGGTGTAGGCGCCTTGTGGATAAGTCTTCACGTAGTTGCCAAAACCCTGCTCGGCAGCGGCCAGCGCAGACTTATCCACACGCTCAAGGTTGGGCACACCGTATTCATCGTAGGTGTTGGCTTGGGCCTGGTTCAGCGCGGTGCGGGCGGTCATGTACAGCGCGGTCTCCTTCAGCCAGGGCGAGTTGGCACTGGCGAGCGCCGAGAAACCACGCTCGGCCTCGGCAAAACGGCCGCTGTAGAAGTCGGCGGCGGCTTGCAGGTAGGTGCGAAACAGTTGGCCGTCGCTGGACTGGATCTGCTGCGGGTCGGCGATGACCGGGCCGTCCCAGGTGCAGGTGGTCAGCAGTTGCAGGCGTGATTGAACCAGGAGCTGGCGCTCGGCCGCCGGCATGTCGGCCTTGGTCACTTGGCGGACAAATGCGGTGGCGCTGTCATCGTCGTTGCTGCGGCAGCGGCTGCCTTCGCCGTTGAGGAAGGCGGAGCCGGCGGTTTTGTCGTCCTCGCGCTTGATGCCCAGGGGTTGCAGCAGGGTGTCGAGTTCGGACGTGGGCGAGTCGTCGGAGTCGGGTTGGGTCTCGCCGCTGCCGGTCGGGGTCAGGCGGTACACCGCAAAGGGCACCGGGCCGAAACCCTGGGCCAGGTCGTCTTCGTTCAAGGCGTTGGGCGTCAGCGCCACGGTGTTCTTGTCGGCGAGCAGCAGGCGCAGGTTGACGCGGCTGTCGTTGCCCGGGCTCAGGAAGGGCAGGTTGTTGCACGTGTCGAGGCTGTCACGCGCGACCCGCCAGTCGGGGTAGCACGAGTCGTCGGAGCTGGCCAGTGCCGGCAGGGAAGCGCTGGCCAACAGAGCCAGTGCCAGAGGTGACAGAAAACCGATGCGCATGACGTGTCCTTGATCCTGAGTCCTTGGAGGGAGGCAATCATAGCCTGATCTCACAAAAGCTTCGGTGAAGGCCTACGCAAATCACCGATTTGTCCGATACCAGCAGCGAGCTGCGGGCTTTTGTCCTAGAGTGGCGGTGTTTGCGCAGTGGCAGGGGAATCGAGGTGCGTCGGTCTGTGGTAGAGCAAAACGAAAAGGTCGCGGCGTTGCCCGCCTGCAACCGCCTCACGTGGGAGGGCGCCGGCTGGATCAGCCGCCTGTGGTGGGTGCCGATCCTGGCGTTGGCCATGGCCGTGCGGTTTTATCAACTGACGGCGGCAGCGATCTGGGGTGACGAAGGTTCCAGCCTGCTGCTCAGCGAATACGCGGTGGGCGACCTGTGGTTTCACGCGGCCCACGATGTGCATCCGCCCCTGTATTTCTTGATCCTGCGCGGCTGGATCGAGCTGTTCGGCGACAGCATCGGCTCCATTCGCAGCATGAGTGCGATCCCCGGCGTGCTCGCCGTGGGCCTGGGCATCTGGCTGACGCGGCAACTGTCCACCCGGCGTGCTGCGGTGCTGGCCGGGCTGTTGCTGGCGCTGCTGCCGACGGCGGTGCGCTACAGCCAGGAAGTGCGCATGTACTCGCTGCTTGGCGTGTGGCTGCTGGGCGCCACGCTGGCGCTGGTGTACTGGGTGCGACAGCCCGAGCGCACGCGTTACCTGGCGGTGTATGGGCTGTTGATGAGCGCCGGTTTCTATACCCATTACTTCACCGCGCTGTGTGTGTTGGTGCATTGGGCCTATCTGGGCGTGCTGTGGCGTACCCAGCCGAGCGGCGAACGCCTGCTGGCGCGTCCGGCCTGGTGGCTGACCAACGGCGTGATCGTGTTGTTGTACCTGCCCTGGCTGCCCAACCTGCTGGACCTGGTGCAACACGTCGAGCAACTCAAGGTGGGCGGCGACATTGGTTGGGAAGAACCGGTCAGCCTGCTGTCCCTGCCGTCGATGATCTGGCAGTTTGTGCTGCAGGATGAGGGTATTGGCTTCTGGGCGCCGCTGTTCTGGGTCTTCCCGTTGCTGTTGGCGGGCATCGTCGGCGTGACCGTCTGGCGCGACCGCGAGCGCTATCGGCCGGCCAGTCTGCTGGCGCTGTTTTTGCTGCTGCCGCTGCTGCTGGTGTACGGCGTGTCGTTTGTTTCCCCGGTGTTTATCGAGCGCTACCTCACGGTGTATGCCTTGGGCTTGCCGATCCTCGTGGCCCTGGCCATCGACCGCCTGCCGTCGCGCCTGGCCTGGCTGGGGGCGGCGCTGTTCGTGCTGTTTGTCGGGGTGGAACTGATGGGGCTGAAGAACAACTTCACCGTCGACGAACACGACCAGTTCAACGTGCCCGTGGAATTCGTCAATCGCAATTACCAGGAAGACGACCGCATCGTCCTCAGCGACATGATGTGGTACCTGAGCTACGTGTATTACGACCAGACCGACGCCCAATTGCAGCTCTACACCCCGCCTAAACCCGACGGCACACCCACCCGGCCCAACGCCTATGGCTTCGGCACGCTGGTGGACCAGGATGGCGGGCGCATCTACCTTGATCGCCTGTCGGCCTTGCCCGCCGAGACTCGCCGCGTGTGGCTGATCAGCAGCAACGAAGCGCCGGACGACTTTGCGCCCTTGCCAGAGGGCTGGCGCGAACTCAGTCGCCAGGACGGCGGCGGCGCGCGGGCGCGTTTGTTTGTGTTGTGCAACGTCGCGTCAGCGCAACCCGAGGGTTGCCGCTAGACTCGGTCTGACTTTCATTGATCAGGAACTCACCATGGAACCGCCTGTGCACGACCTGCCTGCATTGTTCAAGCAACTTGGCCTGCCGGATGACCCGGTCAGCATTGACCAGTTTGTGGCGGTCCACTCGCCGCTCAAAGCCGATTTGAAACTGGCGGATGCGTTCTTCTGGAGCGACAGTCAGCGACAGTTTTTGCGTGAGGGCATTCTGGAAGATGCGGATTGGGCGGAGGTGGTGGATGAGTTGGATGTGTTGTTGCGTAAGGGGCGTGGGGTGTAAAAAAATATCCGACAAAATGCGCTTATGTAAAAAAAAATGGTGAGCGGTAAAAAAATCTGAGTGCGATGCAATTTTTCTGCCGGTCAGCCCGAGCCACAACCCTGACAGCCAGCGTGGCTCCAAAGTAGGGGCAGGCCCTAATGCCAACCAGCCAAGGGCGAACTCAGTACCTGTGGCGAGGGAGCTTGCTCCCGCTGGACTGCGCAGCAGTCCCATTCTTGGGGCCGCTTCGCGGCCCAGCGGGAGCAAGCTCCCTCGCGACAGGTTAGTTTTTGTTCTTTCCAGTGCTTGACTGACCCGCGTTAGGAAAAGCCCATCCTCATTTTTTCCATTCATCCGCGAAATTGTTTCAAAACTTGACGGCCTCCCATTCATCCACCATATTGATAGTTAGCAAACTAACTGTATGCGAACTATCCAGTGCCTCAATCCCTCGAACAACTCCAGATGAACCTCAGCAGCAGCATGGTGGTGGGCGCCCGTAACTGGCGCAAAATCTGCCAGTCCACGCTGGTGAGCTACGGTATTTCCGAAGCCTGCGCCGTGCCGCTGTTGATGATCGGCCGCCTGGGCGACGGTGTGCATCAGGTAAAAGTCGCCCAGGCGTCGGGGATGGAAAGCCCGTCGCTGGTGCGCCTGCTCGACCAACTGTGCAACGGCGGCTACGTGTGCCGCACCGAAGATATCCACGACCGCCGCGCCAAGGCCTTGAGCCTCACCGAGCGTGGCCGTGAGCTGGTGCAGGCGGTGGAGGTGCAACTGGTGCGCCTGCGCAAGGAAGTCCTCGCCGACATCGCGCCCGACGACATGGCCGCCGCCTTGCGCGTGCTGCGCGCCTTTGAGGCGGCAAGCCTTTGAACGGATTTTTCAGCGGCTTCCCGCCGGCCCGCGACTGGTTCTACGGCGTGCGCACCTTCGCCGCCTCGATGATCGCGCTGTACATCGCCATGCTGATGCAAATGCCGCGTCCGTATTGGGCGATGGCCACCGTGTATATCGTCTCCAGCCCGTTTGTCGGCCCCACCAGTTCCAAGGCGCTGTACCGCGCCATCGGTACCTTGATGGGCGCGGCGGCGGCGGTGTTTTTTGTGCCGATGTTTGTGCAGTCGCCCTATGTGCTGGTGGTGGTGATTGCCTTGTGGACGGGCATTTTGCTGTTCCTCTCCATGCACCTGCGCACCGCGAACAACTACGCGCTGATGCTGGCCGGCTACACCTTGCCGCTGATCGCCTTGCCGGTGGTGGATAACCCGCTGGCCGTGTGGGACGTGGCCGAAGCACGTACCGAAGAGATCTTCCTCGGCATCGCCGTGGCGGCGGTGGTCGGCGCGATGTTCTGGCCACGGCGCCTGATGCCGGTGTTCGACGGCTCGGTGAGCAAGTGGTTTGCCGACGCCCAGGTCTACAGCCAGCGCTTTTTGACCCGCAACGTCACGCCGGAAGAAGTCAGCAGCCTGCGCGGCGGCATGGTCGCCACCTTCAATACCCTGGAACTGATGATCGGCCAGTTGCCCCACGAAGGCGCGCGGCCGCAGACGGTGCGCAACACCAAGGAACTGCGCGGGCGCATGATCCACCTGTTGCCGGTGGTGGAGGAACTCGACGATGCGCTGTATGCCGTCGAGCAGCGTGCGCCGCAGTATCTGGAGCAACTCACGCCGCTGCTGGAGGCGGCCAGCCAGTGGCTGCAAAGCAGTGCAAAAGACGCTTCGCTGGACAGCTGGCGCGTCCTGCGTGATCAGGTCGAAGCCCTGCAACCGGTTGGCGAAGCGCTGGACGAACGCCCCACCCTACTGTTCTCCAACGCCCTGTACCGCCTCGGCGAATGGATCGACCTGTGGCAAGACTGCCGCAGCCTGCAAGCCGCCATCGCCTGCGAAAGCCAGGTCACCTGGCGCGCCGTCTACCGCCACTGGCGCCTGGGCCGCCTCACGCCGTTCCTCGACCGTGGCCTGATGTTCTATTCGGCGTTTTCCACCGTCACCGCGATCATCGTCGCCTCGGTGCTGTGGATTCTATTGGGCTGGACCGACGGCGGCAGCGCCGTGATCCTGGCCGCCGTGGCCTGCAGCTTTTTCGCCTCGATGGACGACCCCGCGCCGCAGATCTACCGCTTCTTTTTCTGGACCGCAATGTCGGTGCTGTTTGCCAGCCTCTATCTGTTTCTGGTGCTGCCCAACCTGCACGATTTCCCGATGCTGGTGCTGGCGTTTGCCGTGCCGTTTATCTGCATCGGCACCCTTACCGTGCAGCCGCGCTTCTACCTGGGCATGTTGCTGACGCTGGTGAACACCTCGTCGTTCATCAGCATCCAGGGCGCCTATGACGCGGACTTCCTCAACTTCGCCAACGTCAACCTGGCCGGGCCGGTGGGCCTGTTGTTTGCCTTCGTGTGGACGCTGATCGCGCGGCCTTTCGGCGCCGAACTGGCGGCCAAGCGCCTGACCCGTTTCAGCTGGCACGACATCGTCGGCATGACTGAACCGGCAACGCTCAACGAACACCGCCACCTTGCCGCGCAAATGCTCGACCGCCTGATGCAGCACCTGCCGCGCCTGGCGATCATCGGCCACGACACCGGCGTCGCCTTGCGCGACCTGCGGGTGGCGCTGAACCTGCTCGACCTGCTGGCCTACTCGCCGCGCATCCTCGGTGTGCCACGGGTGCTGCTCAACCAGGTGGTCGAAGGCGTCGGCGGTTACTTCAAGGCCTGCCTCAAGGCCGGTGAACGCTTGCCCGCGCCGAGCGGTCTGCTGATGACCCTCGACCGCACGCGCCGCGCCCTCAACGGCCAGGGCCTGCAAGACGAAGACGACACCCGCGTGCACCTGCTGCACGCGCTGGCCGGCCTGCGCCTGGCGCTGTTGCCTGGCGTGGAATTCATTGGCGGCACCGAGCAGGAAGCGCCGCTACCCGATGGAGCGCCTTTATGATCGGTGATCTGGATATCAGCGGGGTGTTCCTGCCCACGCTGCTGGTGCTGATGGGCATTACGTACGTGTTGTTTCTGGTGGTGCACGGGTTGTTGACCCGGCTCCACTTCTACCGCCTGGTCTGGCACCGGGCATTGTTCAACGTGGGGCTCTACGCGCTGTTGCTGGGCGCGGTGGACTCACTCAGTCGATACCTGATGACATGAAAAAACCCTTTTTGACCATCGGCCGTGTAGTCCTCACGTTGTTGATCGTGACCTTTGCGGTCGTGGTGGTGTGGCGCATGGTCATGTACTACATGTTTGCGCCCTGGACCCGCGACGGGCACATCCGTGCCGACATCGTGCAGATCGCCCCCGACGTGTCCGGGCTGATCCAGCAAGTCGACGTGCGCGACAACCAATTGGTGAGCAAAGGCCAGGTGCTGTTTGCCGTCGACCAGGACCGCTTCAAGCTGGCCCTGCGCCAAGCCCAGGCCGCCGTGGCCGACCGCCAGGAAACCCTGGCCCAGGCCAGCCGCGAATACAAACGCAACCGTGGCCTGGGCAACCTGGTGCCGAGCGAGCAACTGGAAGAAAGCCAGTCCCGCGTGGCCCGTGCCCAATCGGCCCTGGCCGAAGCCCAGGTGACGGTGGATTCGGCCCAGCTCAACCTCGACCGCTCGGTGATCCGCAGCCCGGTGGACGGCTACGTCAACGACCGTGCGCCGCGCAACCAGGAGTTCGTCACCGCCGGGCGCCCGGTGTTGTCGGTGGTGGACAGCAATTCCTTCCATATCGACGGCTACTTCGAAGAGACCAAGCTCGACGGCATCCACGTCGGCATGGCGGTGGATATCCGCGTGGTCGGCGACAACGCCCGCCTGCGTGGACGTGTGCAAAGTATCGTCGCCGGTATCGAAGACCGCGACCGCAGCAGCGGCGCCAACCTGTTGCCCAACGTCAACCCGGCGTTCAGCTGGGTGCGCCTGGCCCAGCGCATTCCGGTGCGGATCGCGTTTGAAGAGGTCCCGGCGGACTTCCGCATGATCGCCGGGCGGACGGCCACCGTGTCGATCATTCCCGACACGGTCAAGAACGGAGAGCAGCCATGAAGCAACGGCTGGCCATTGCCGCGCTGGGGCTGATGCTGTCGGCCTGCCAGGCGGTGGGCCCGGATTACACGCTGCCGAATGAGGCAGCGGTCAAGCGCGGCGACCTGCAAGGGCCAATCGCGGGCGAGGGCAACAACGTGGTGTCGGCGCCCGTGCCGGCGGATTGGTGGAAGCTCTATAACGACCCGCGCCTGGATGAGCTGGTGCGCCAGGCCATGGCCTCCAACACCGATTTGCGCGTGGCCGCCGCCAACCTGCAACGCTCGCGTTATCAGGTGCAGCAAGCCGAATCCGCTGGCGGTTGGAATGCCGGCGTGAAGGCCGAGGCCCAGCGTTTGCAGGAATCCGGCGAGGCGTTTTTGCTCGCGGATAAAGTCCCGGTGGCGAATATCGGCAGCGTGGGCATCAGCACCTCGTATCAGTTCGACTTGTGGGGCACCTTGCAACGCGGCATCGAAAGCGCCCAGGCCAGCGCCGACGCCGCCCAGGCTGCCGCCGATATTGCGCGCATCACCCTGGTGGCCGACGTAGTGCGCTCCTACACCCAGGTGTGCGCGGCCAACGAAGAGCTGGCGATTGCCAACGAATCCCTCGACCTGCAAGGCCAGAGCACCAAACTCACCCAGCGCCTGCGCGACGCCGGGCGGGGCGATGAAACCCAGGTGACCCGCTCGCAAACCCAATACAAATCCTTGCGCGCCGACATGCCGCGCTACGAAGCCGCGCGACAGGCCGGTTTGTTCCGTTTGTCGATGCTGCTGGCCAAGCCGCTGGACCAACTGCCTGCGGGCACCGGCACCTGCGCCGAGCTGCCGCATATCGCCCAATTGCTGCCGGTCGGCGACGGCGCCGCGCTGCTCAAGCGCCGCCCCGATGTGCGCCAGGCCGAGCGCCAACTGGCCGCCGCCACTGCACGCATCGGCGTAGCGACCGGTGCGCTGTACCCGGACATCAGCATCGGCGCCACGGTGGGCACTGTGGGTATCCTCGATAACCTCGGCACCGCGCCCACCAACCGCTGGGGTTTTGGCCCGCTGATCAGTTGGACCGTGCCGACCAACGGCGCCCGCGCGCGCATCCACGAAGCCGAAGCCGCGACCCAGGGCGCCCTGGCGCATTTTGACGGCGTGGTGCTCAACGCCATCCGCGAAACCCAGACCGGCCTGGCGCAATACACCGCGCAACTGCAACGGCGTGATGCGTTGAACGATGCCGGCGAGTCGGCCAAGGAAGCGGCGGACCAGACCCACCGCTTCTTCCAGGCCGGCCGCGCGTCGTTCCTCGCCGACCTGCAAGCCACGCGCACCTACACCGATGTGCGCGCACAGCTGGCGGCGGCGAACACCCAGGTTGCCATGAGCCAGATCGACTTGTTCCTGGCCTTGGGCGGCGGTTGGGAAAGCGGACGAACGCAAGCGGCGTCGGCCAGCAAACCCTGAGCTTATAGCTATGCTTTGTCAGGTGAGTCGCCGTGACGATTCACCTGACACTGCTCGCGTTTGCTCATGGGGATTCCAATAATGAAAAACCCTTATGCTCCCGCTTTCTGGTGCGTGTTCTTCGCACTGGTGTTGTTATCGGCTGCCTACTTCTACGGCGTCATGCTCGCTCACCAAATCGACAAGGCCATGGTGTTTCTCGACAGCGCCTGCCTGGTGATCGGCACCTTGTCCATCGGCGTGGTGGCCTGGGCGTCCTACCAGAACCAACGGGTGAAGCGAAAACTGCTCGAACAAGGCAAGACCCGCGTGGCGATCTGGGACACCAAGGTTGCGCTGCGCCGCGTCGAAACCGTGTTCGACCGCTATTTCTGGGGCAGCTATTGGCAGCCGGGGCGCACCTTCCAGGAAGTCATGGGCGAACTCACCGGCACGCCTCTGGAAAAAAGCCTCGAAGCCTTGAAAAAACAGTGCGTGGCGTTGGATCAGCAAGTCGCCGACGGTAGGCATTGGCTGAATAACGCGCGTGAATTGTCCGACGTCGCCACGCAAATGGCCCGCGAGCGCTACCAACTGGACTTCTGCGACCCCAAGGCCGACACCCCGGGCAATGCGGTGATCCACCGCGAGTTTGAGGTGCTGGTGTACACCTGGACGGCGCGGTTGAAGAGTTTCGATCACCAGCTCGATGAGATTGAATCGGAATATTCGTGAACCATCTGCTGACCTGACCCCTCTGAAAAGCTGGGCCGTTCGCGGCCGCCAGTGCTAATCTTCCCCCGCTTTTGGCGGGCTTGAGCCAACCCTTTCGGGGTTCAAGGAAGACAGCCCACTTCTCACAGGATTTGATCAGGTCACTTCATGAATAAGCCAGCCGTAGTTCTTTTGGGTTTTGTCGTCGCTGTAGGCGCTGTCAGTGCAGGCGGCGCCTGGTACACCGGCAAGCAGCTGGAGCCGGTGCTGCAAACGGCGGTGCAGGACGCCAACAAGGAACTGCAACGTTCCATGGCCGGCGTCGATGGGCGCCTGGACCTGGAGCTGGTGTCCCTGGACCGTGGCCTGTTCAGCAGCACCGCGCACTATCGCCTCAAGGCCCAGGGTTCGTTCTTCGGTGAACAGAATCCGAACCCGGAATTGCTTTTCGTCGACCACATCGAACACGGCCCGCTGCCGTTCTCGCGCCTGGTGTCGCTGAAGTGGCTGCCGGTCATGGCCACCAGTCACTACTCGCTGGAAAAGAACCCGACCACTGAAAAATGGTTCGCCGCCGCCAAAGATGTGTCGCCGCTCAAAGGCGTGGCCAATATTGGCTACAACCGTTCGGTCAGCGGCAATTTCGAGCTGCTGCCGCTGGAGTTCAAGGACGACAAGTCTTCGGCCAGCTTCTCCGGCCTCAACCTGGACTTTGACAGCAGCGCCGAAGGCAAGAAGGTCAAGGTCAACGGCTACATGAACAGCCTCAAGCTGACCGCCGTCGATGGCGACGGCACGCCCTTTGCGGCCGACCTGGCCGGCCTGACCGTGGCCAGCAACCTGGAAAAATCCACCTTCGGCTTCTACACCGGGCAGAACACCGTTGAGCTGACCGACACCAAGCTGACCGTCGGCCCGCAACAAACCGTGCTGACCCTCAAGGGCTTCGAGCAGAAAGACACCAGCGCCGTCAAAGACAACACCATGGACGGCCGCGTCGACTACAAGATCGACGAGATCGGCTACCAGGGCAAACCGGTCGGCTCCGCGGCCATGGCCGTGAGCGTGAAGAACATCGACGTGCCGTCGGGCCTGCTGCTGACCAAGCTGTACCAGGACAAGATGCAGCCGGTGCAAGCCGCTGCCGCTGCGGGCCAACCGGTACCGGAGCTGCAATTGACCGAAGCCGAGCAAACCCTGGCCGAAGCCAACGTCAACCAGTTGCTGGCAGCCAAGCCGCAAGTGGCCCTGGAAAACCTGTCGCTGAAAACCACCCACGGCGAAAGCAAGTTCAACCTGATCCTTGACCTGACCAAACCATCCTCCATGGAGCTGCCACCGGTTGAGCTGGGCAAGCAGATCATTGCCTTGCTGGATGCCAACCTGACCTTGTCCAAGCCGATGATCAGCGACATTGCTGCCCTGCAAGCCCAGGCCGGTGGCGTGACCGACCCGAAAGCCATCGAGCAGCAATCGCAGATGGCGGCCGAGATGGTCAGTGGCATGGCGGTCGGCACCCAACTGGCGACCCTGGTGGGCAACGACGTGGTGTCCAAGCTGCACTACGCCAACAATGAAGTGACCTTCAACGGCCAGAAGATGACCGTGGAGCAATTCATTGGCTTCGTCTTGGCCAAAGCCGGTGCGATGAGCGGCGCGCAGTAACGATTCTGCCTTCACCCCGAAATAAATAATGGGGGAGTGGAAGTGCCAGTGATCAGGGTCAAACAATCGACGCTCAGGTCGATTGAGGCCCCGTTATCACGGGCAAGTCCGCTCCCCCATTCGTATTTCAGATTCGCTGCCAATTCTGAACAATTGTTCTGAATTGGGCTTTCCCCTACTTTCTTAAGGGATAGTTCCTACAGGAAAGCTAGGTCGGGTCACGAGACGCCGACACCCTGATGCAAATTGCTCAGGACCACCTATCGTTACAGCTTTCCGTGTGTAAGGAAGCTCACGATATGCTGCGAAACCTCCCACTCAGTGCCACAGGCCGGTTACGACTGCTGATCGGGGCAGCCTTGTGCAGCCAGTTGCTGATGCCCGCTTTCGCCGTGGCCGACCCTGCCTACGATGCCCTGATCATTCAGGCGCGCAACGGCAATTTCACGCCGGCCCTGACCCAATTGCGCCAACTGCCTGCCGAGCGCCAGACGCCGGGCCAGGTCAGCGATCACCTGGTGATTGCCGGCTGGGCCGGGCAGGACGCCGAAGTGCTCAAGGTGTACGAGGCCCAGGGCAAAAACCGCACCTTGACGCCCCAGGCGCTCGCCACCGTCGCGCGGACCTATCGCAACCAGAAGCAGTGGGCGCAAGCCGAGGCGGTGTATCGCCAGGCACTTGTGCGTGAGCCGAACAATGTCGACCTGCAACTGGGCCTGGCCCTGACCCAGGCCGACGGCGGCAAAACCACCGAAGCCGTGCAACGTGCCCGCGCGCTGGTAGCGGCCAACCCGAATGACCCCAACCGGCGCATGGCCCTGGGCTACGCGCTGACCCGCGCCGGTTTCAACTACGACGCGTTGTTTGAGTTCGACCAGGCCTTCATCCGCGCCGGTGACAAACCGGAAGTTGCCCGCGAATACATCGTCGCCCTGCAAAAGGCGCGCTTGCCGGAGCCGGCGTTGCGCCTGGCGGCCAAGCGCCCGGGCCTTATCGACCCAGTGACCCAGCGCCGCCTGGAGGGTGACTTGGCCGCCGAGCGCGTGCGCATGGCCGAGTTCGCCACGCGCAGCGAAAAGGAACGCTACGTCATTGCCGACCGCGCCCTGCAGGATTACGACAAGCTCCTCGCCCGCTGGACCCCGGACCCCACCGCCAAGGACGACGTGGTGGTGTGGCGCATCGACCGCCTCGGCGCACTCAAGGCCCGCGCGCGCACCGCCGAGGTGATCCGCGAGTACGAAACGCTGCAGGCCGAAGGGGTGAAATTGCCCACTTATGCCGTGCGTTGGGTGGCGGCGTCCTACCTCGACCAGCGCCTGCCGGAAAAGGCCGCGCCGCTGTATCGCCAGGCGATTACGGCGCCCGATGCCGACGTCGGCGACCGTGTGGAAGACAGCACCGCCTTGTTCTACGCCTTGCTCGAAAACGACCAGGTGGACGAGGCGCGCACTGTCGCGAAGAACCTGGCCGACAGCCAGAAACCCCGGGTTGAACTCAAGGGATTGCCCATCGGCAACCCCAACGATGAGTGGATGGACGCCCAACAATTGGCCGCGCAGGCCGGCACCTATGGTGCTGATTTGCCGTCCAGCGAGAAATCCCTGGAAGAGCTGGTGGGCAAGGCGCCTGGCAGCATCGGGCTGCGCCTGGCGCAAGCGGAAATGTACCGCGCCCGCGATTGGCCACGGCGCGCCGAGCGTGTGCTCAAGGAGACAGAGGCGCAAGGCCCGCGTGACATCGGCCTGGAGATGTCCCAAGGCTTCACGGCCCTGGACCTGCAGGAATGGCGGCAACTCGACATCCTCACCGACGATGTGGTCGCCCGTAACCCGGACAACCGCCAGGTCCAGCGCCTGCAACGCCTGCGCGACGTGCATGACATGGCCGAGCTGCGGGTCGAAGCCTACACCGGCAAAAGCTTCGGCGGCGGCAACAACGGCGACGCCGGTGCCGTCTCGGGCAGCCGTGACTGGGGCATTGAAAGCCGGATCTACACGCCGCCCATCGACGAAGACTGGCGCCTGTTCGCCGGCGCCGGTTATGCCACCGCCGACTTTGAAGAAGGCACCGGCCACCACCGTTGGCAGGTGGTCGGCGTCGAGCGGCGCACCCGCGACATGACCATCGAGGCCGAGGTGTCCAACCACTCCTACGGCGATGGTTCCAAACAAGGCGCAGCGGTGTCGATTGCGCGGGATATCAACGACAACTGGCAATACGGCGGCAGCCTCGGCTACCTGCTGTCCACCACCCCCCTGCGGGCGTTGAATGAAGGGATCACGGCCAACGGCGGCAGCGGTTTCATCCGCTGGCGCGCCAACGAAAGCCGCGAGTGGAAACTGACCCTCAGCCCGTCCCACTTCAGCGACGGCAACGACCGCTTCGAAGCCCTGCTCAGTGGCCGCGAAGGCCTCTACAGTTCGCCGAAAGTGCAAGTGGACCTGGGCCTGGAAGTCGGCGCCAGCCGCAACAGCAAGGAAGACACGATCTACTTCAACCCGAAGTCGGACTTCACCGTGCTGCCGGTCATCAACATCAACCATGTGCTCTATCACCGCTACGAGACTCAGTGGAGTCAGCAGTTCCAGGTCGGTGCGGGCACCTATAGCCAGCAGGATTATTCCACCGGTGGCATCGGTCTGGTGGGTTACGGCCAACGCTACCGCTGGAATGACGTACTGGAAGCCGGCGCGAACCTGAGCCTGATCAGCCGACCTTACGACGGCGATCGCGAACGCGATCTGCGCCTGCTCGTCGACCTCACTTACCGTTTCTAGAAGAGCCTGACCATGACCGTCCTCAGCCGTTGCCTGTTGATTCTGGGCGTAATGCTGGCCAGCGCCTGCGCCCAGCAACCCGCACCTTTTACCCCTCCCGCCGAGCGGCCTGTTGCGCCCAACGAAGTGGCGTGGCCGAAAAACCATTTCCTCGGCATTGCCTACCATGACGTCGAGGATCGCGACCCCGATCAGGCGGTGGTGGCGGTGCGCACTGAACGTTTGATCGAGCAGCTGGCCTGGCTGCGCGAGAACGGCTACCAGGCGGTCAGCGTCGATCAGATCCTCGCGGCCCGCAACGGTGGGCCTGAACTGCCACCCAAGGCCGTCATGCTCAGCTTTGACGATGGTTATTCGAGCTTCTACACGCGGGTGATGCCGATCCTGCGGGCCTACCGCTGGCCGGCCCTGCTGGCGCCGGTGGGCTACTGGATCGACACGCCGATGAACCAACCGGTGGACTTTGCCGGCCAGCCACGGCCGCGCGGCGAGTTCCTGACCTGGCAGCAGATCCGCGAAGTGTCCCAGTCGGGCCTGGTGGAAATCGCCGCGCACACCGACAACAACCACAAAGGCATCCTGGGCAACCCCCAGGGCAACCTCGAGCCGGCAGCCACCACGCGGCGTTATGACCCGGCGACCAAGCGTTATGAAACCGAAGCGCAGTTCCAGGCGCGCATGCGCGCTGACGTGAAGGCGATTTCCGACAAGATCCGTGCAGTGACCGGCAAGGCCCCACGGGTGTGGGTATGGCCATACGGTGCGGCCGACGGCACGTCGCTGGCAGTGGTCGATGAACACGGCTACAAGATGGCGCTGACCCTGGACGATGGTCTCGACGACTCCACCAAGCTGATGAACAGCCCGCGGTTCCTGGTGGCCTCCGACCCGGACGGCGAACATTACGCCAACAGCATCGTGGCCGTGCAGACCAAGGCGCCGATGCGCGTGCTGCACGTGGACCTCGACCATGTCTACGACCCGGACCCGGCCCAACAGGCGCGCAACCTCGATCAACTGATTCAACGCGTGGTGGACATGGGCGCGGTGACGGTGTTCCTGCAAGCCTATGCCGATCCAAAGGGCGACGGCCTGGTGCACTCGCTGTACTTCCCCAACCGCCACTTGCCGATGCGTGCCGACCTGTTCAACCGTGTCGCCTGGCAACTGCACACCCGTGCCCATGCCAGCGTCTATGCCTGGATGCCGGTGCTGAGTTTTGCCCTGGACCCCAAGCTGCCACGCGTCACCCGCTGGGACCCGAAAACCGGCCATATCGGCCTCGACCCCGATCAATACCAGCGCCTGTCGCCGTTCGATCCAGAGGTGCGCAAGATCATCGGCGAGATTTACGAAGACTTGGCGAGTATCAGCAACAGTGGTCTCGATGGCGTGCTGTATCACGATGATGCGGTGTTCAACGACTTTGAAGACGCCAGCCCTGCGGCGCTCAAGGCCTATGCCGCCAACGGTCTGCCGAACACCATCGAAGCCTTGCGCGCCGACCCGGCGGTGATGCAGCGCTGGACCCGTTTCAAGAGCCGTTACCTGATCGACTTTACCAACGAGCTGACCGCCAAAGTTCGCGCGATCCGTGGCCCGCAGATCATGACCGCGCGCAATATCTTCGCCGAGCCGATGCTTAACCCGCAGAGCGAAACCTGGTTCGCACAGAACCTCGACGACTTCCTCCAGACCTACGACTGGACCGCGCCGATGGCGATGCCGCTGATGGAAGGCCAGACGCTGAAAAACTCCAACGCCTGGCTGGAAAAACTGGTGGCTACCGTCAAGGCTCGTCCCGGCGCGCTCGACCGCACCGTGTTCGAACTGCAAGCCAAAGACTGGCGAACCAAGGAAGCGCCGGACATCAGCGCCGAGCAGTTGGCTGAATGGATGGGCGTGCTCAAGCGCCAGGGTGTCACCAGTTTTGGCTACTACCCGGACAACTTCCTGGAAAACTCCCCGGACCTGAAGACCATACGTCCGGCCATTTCCAACCAATGGAACCCTTGACCATGTTCGACAGAATCCTGGCTTTATTCGTGCTGGCATTGGTGTTGGGTGTGCCTCTTGGCCTGATCTTCCTGGTCACCGGGCAGTTCCTGATGGACTTCGTGTTTTTCTACCCGCTGTTCATGTCGGCGCTGTGGATTGCCGGCGGCCTGTACTTCTGGCTGCACTGGGAACGCCACTGGCCGTGGGAAGAGGACACTCCGGCGCCGACCCTGGCCGGCAACCCGCTGATCTCGATCATCATCCCTTGCTACAACGAGGGCGATAACGCGGCCGAGACCATTCATGCGGCGCTGGACCAGGTGTACCCGAACATCGAAGTGATCGCCGTCAACGACGGCTCCAAGGACAACACCGCTGCGGTCCTCGATGCCCTCGCCCTGGAACACCCGCGCCTGCGCGTGTTGCACCTGGCGCAGAACCAGGGCAAGGCCGTGGCCTTGCGCATGGGCGCCGTGGCCGCGCGCAGCGAGTACCTGGTGTGCATCGACGGCGATGCGTTGCTCGACCGCAATGCGGCGGCGTACATGGTCGCGCCGATGCTCGACAACCCACGCCTCGGCGCGGTGACCGGCAACCCGCGCATCCGCACACGCTCGACCTTGATCGGCCGGGTGCAGGTGGGCGAGTTCTCCTCGATCATCGGTTTGATCAAGCGTACGCAGCGGGTATTCGGGCGGATCTTTACAGTGTCCGGTGTGGTGGTGGCGTTCCGTAAAAAGGCGCTGGACCGCATCGACTACTGGAGCACCGACATGATCACCGAGGACATCGACGTCAGCTGGAAGCTGCAACTCGATCACTGGGCGATCTTCTACGAGCCCCGTGCCCTGTGCTGGATCCTCATGCCGGAAACCGTCGGCGGCCTGTGGAAACAGCGCCTGCGCTGGGCCCAGGGCGGCGCCGAAGTGCTGTTCAAGAATATCCGTGGCATCTGGCAATGGCGCCATCGCTACCTGTGGCCGCTGCTGTTCGAGTACTGCCTGTCCACCGGTTGGGCCTTCACCTTCCTGCTCTCGGTGATCTTCTGGGGCCTGGGTAAATTCATGGTGTTGCCGCAAGCGATCGCGGTGGACTCCCTGGTGCCACCGGCGTTTACCGGCCTGGTACTGGCGATGGTGTGCCTGGTGCAGTTTGCCGTGAGCATCCTGATTGACCGGCGCTACGAAAAAGACCTGTGGAAAACCCTGTTCTGGACGGTGTGGTACCCGATGGTGTTCTGGCTGGTCAGCTTGTTCACCACCCTGGTCAGTTTTCCCAAGGTGCTGTTCAACCAGCATCAGAAGCGCGCGCGCTGGGTCAGCCCGGACCGCGGGATCAAACCAGCCAATGAGGACGTGTGATCATGAAGCTGATCAGAACTCGCCAAAACACCGTGATGTGGATCGTCGACGTGGTGCTGACCCTGTTGGCCTGGGCCGGGTTGATCTGGCTGCTGGCGCGCGGCATCAACGCCATGCTGGAAACCCACGGCGGGCCGCGTATCGAGGCGCCGATCTTCGCCGCGCTCAACACCCTGCAGATCTACCTGTGGATCGCGTTGTTCAACGCGCTGATCCTGGTCACCTGGGCGCGCTACCAGCAACGCAAGGGCCGCAAATTCGCCCAGCGCCGTGCCGAGGCCAACGCCCTCAGCGACAAGAACCTCAGCGAAAGCTTCAAGCTTGGCGAGGGTGACCTGGAGCAACTGCGCAAGCCGGGTGTGCTGGTGATCCACAACGACGAAGAGGGCGGTGTGGAGGAAGTGAAATCCCATGTCTCCCGTGATGTGGAAAAGCCGACATTGACCTTGGTGCCGGGTCAGGATCGCGACAAAGGCGTCAGCTGAATACCGCCTGAAGGTGTAATGCGGTTAAATGTGGGAGCGGGCTTGCCCGCGATGGCGGCCGCACGGCCAACATCTGTCTCAGTACTGCCACCCACGCTTGAGGCTTTCAACATGCAGGAATGGTCATCGCTGCTCAGCGCCCGGACTGGTGACATTGTCGATGTAGGAGCGCAGTGCGTTGTCACCCTGGAAGAGGGTGTCTACAAGGTTTCAGACGAACACTATTTCTTGGCGGATGCTTTTCTAGATGAAGGAAAGGAAAAGCACGGTTTGTTATCCGTCTACTGGGCCAGCAGTGAACCCGGCTTTCGCAGAGCCTACTCCATGGACATTGAAAACGATGACCTGGCTGTACGCCCGCCACCGACCGAATTGCTGCCGGTGGGGGCCGATGGGACCTATGGCCAGATAAAAAACGCGCTAGCTGAGGGCTCGTTTATGGAATGTGCCTCCTACCGCGTGATGACTGACGGCGCATTTATCCACAAGAGTCTGGAAAACGCGTCTGCCTCTTATTATTTTCGCTCGCCTGAAATCCTCAGCGACGAGCTGCCTTTCGCAATCGTGTGGAAGTGTCGATGATCGCTCCCTAACTGCGACCCAGTTCACAAAGCTCCGCCCCTCCTGCACTTCGTTTGAACATTCCGTTTATTCCAATGTCATTACCCCGCCCACCCCATAACCGGTCGGGCTGCATGGACTGCAGCGTTTTCAAATGACATTAAGGATTGATGTGAACCTTCCCCCCTTATTCCCCTGCCTGCCACCGCCCCTTGCGGTGCGCCTTCGTGCGCCTGAGTTTTATGCGGGCGCCCTGGGGGAATGCACGCGGATCACTTGATCCTTTCACTCGGTACACCGACTGCCGCCGGGCCTTTTGGCGGCAGTGAGCCGTCGTTCATGGAGTTAGAAATGAAGCGCAAGCCGTTCCAGAAAACCCTGTTGGCCATCATGGTTGGCGCAATCAGCACACAGGTGCTGGCCGTTGAGTTCGACCTGGGCCAAGGAAAAAACATTTGGGCCAGTGAGACCTTCAACGAGCCCGTCACCATCACCGGGCAGCTGTCCCAAGTGGTCGACCCCAGCACCACCCTGCCAGCGGGCCTGGGCTTTACCGATACCCACATCCAGGGTTCGCTGATCAACCGCGCCGACATTACGCTGGACTCGCAAGGTAAAACGCTCCGTGCGATGACCATCGACCCGATGTACTGGGCCGGCCCGAACAACCTGCCCACCAGCACCATCACGGGGGACGTGATTCAGGCCGGCAATATCCTCATGAGCCACGGCGGTTATGAAGGATTGGAGATCGGCGACGCGACCATTGGCGGCAGTGTGATCAACTCGGGCACGATCCGCTCGACGGCGCCGCAGCCGAATGCACCGACCCTGGGTTTCGTGGGCGGTGGCGAAGGTATTTACCTGCACGGCACCACCATTGGCGGCGACGTTTCCAACACTGGCGTGATCAACATGGACGGCCGTGGCGCCACGGGTCTGATCCTTGATATCGACGGCGCCACCCCGACCACCATCGGCGGCAAGATCCTCAACTCCGGCTCGATCATCGCCACCGGTGAGTATGCCTTGGGCATTGAGGTGGAAACCGTGACCAGCGCGCTGCGTATCGAAAACAGTGGGCTGGTTTCTGCCAATGGCAGCGAGGCGCGCGGCGTATTGTTTTACAACGGCACCATCGATTACATCCTCAACACCGGCACGCTTGAAGCCAAGGGCACCGATGCCAGCGCCTTCGAGTTCCAGGGCGCTACGTTCGCCACCAACAGTGCGAGCGGCGCCCGTGGCATCGTCAACCGTGGCACCATCACCGCTGACGGCACCGCGATCCTGGTGAACGCCGCTGAGCAAACCTCGCCGTTTGAAATCAACCAGCAAGCTGGCGAAATCCGCAGCCACTCAGGGGTTGCCGTGGACGCCGCCAACCTGGCGACGCTGAACTGGACCGGCGGCGCCATCGTCGGCGACCTGCTCAACCTCAACGCAGTCAATGTCGCCGGCCAGGCAAACTTCACCGGGACGCGCATCATCGCGCCGGTCGCGGTCAATTCGGGCTCGCTGAACCTCTCCGCACAAGGCACCACCCTCACCGGCGACCTCAACGTCGCCAACGGCGCCGGCATCGACATGCACCTGTCCGACAGCGTGGTGCCGACCACGGCGTACCTGACGGTCAACGGCAACGCCACCTTCGCCAACGCCTCGAAGCTGACCGTCAGCGCCAACCCCGGCGACTTCGCCAGCACCAACGACGGCACGCAGTACACCCTGCTGCAAGCCTCCAGCGTGCAAGACAACGGCCTGTCCGTGAACAGTGCTTCGGCGCTGCTCGATGTGCTCAGCTATTCGGCCGATGCGCAAACGGTCAAGGCCGTGGTGGCGGTCAAGGCCGACGCGCAAGTCCAGGAAGAACTCGCCGGTGTGGGCGCCAGCGCTGCTTCGGCCACGGCGGTCAATACCTTCAAGAACGACGTGCTCAGTCGCCTCAGCAATGACGACCAGGTGTTCCAGGCCCTGGCCAACGCCGGCACGGCCGCGCAATTGGCGCAGATCAGCGACCAGCTCCAGCCGGACGTCAACCGCGGTGCGCTGGACGTGGCCTTGTCCGGGCAAACCGTGGTCAACGGCGCGATCTTCAACCGCCTCACCGAGCAGCGTGAAAGCCAGCAGCGCGGCGGCGTGTGGGTGCAAGGCCTGAGCAGCAACATGGACCAGGACGGTCGCGGCGGCGCCAACGGCTACTCGGCCAACAGCAGCGGCATGGCGGTGGGTGTGGACGGTCGGGTCAACGACACCACCACCTTGGGCGTGGCCTACAGCTACCTCAACTCCAACATCCATTCCGATCTGGGCAACAAGACCGACGTCGAAGGCCACGCGCTGTCGCTGTACGGTAACTGGTCGCTGCAAGACTGGTTTGTCGATGGCAGCCTCAGCTACGGCCACAACGACAACCAGAGCAAGCGCCACATCGCCGGCACCACGGCCAAGGGCAGCTACGACAGCAACGTGTTGTCCGCCAGCGTGATCGGCGGCTACAGCTTCAAGCCGTCGCAGGCAGTGGTGATCGAGCCTCGTGTGGCCGCGCGTTATGCCAATGTGCGCATGGACGGCTACGACGAGAAGGGTTCGTCGGCCGCGCTGAGCACCCGTTCGCAGCGGTATGAAGTGGGTGAGTTGGGCGCCGGTGTGCGCCTGGCCGGGAACCTGCCGATGGGCGCGGGCAGCTTGCAGCCGGAAGCGACACTGATGGCGTATCACGACCTGATGGGTGATCGTGTCGCGCAGACGTCCAACTATGTGCTGGGTGGTTCGGCGTTTACCGTCACCGGTGCGTCGGTGGCGCGTGACAGCTATGAAGCCAGCGTGGGCGTGAACTACCAGGTGGCGGACTTTACCGTCGGCGCCAGCTACACGCGTCAGGCGCGCAGTGGTTTTGACGCCGATGGCGTGATGCTCAAGGCGCGGTACGCGTTCTAACGGGTAACCACCGCCCCTGTGGCGAGGGAGCAAGCTCCCTCGCCACAGGGGCGGTGTGATTTTGGAGAGGGATTATGAATCGATATGAGGGCAAGCCGTTCCTGCGGCTGTTGGAGTGCTATGTCCTGGCCGCCATCGGTGAGCTGAGCGATGAGCAACAGGCGACCTTGCGTGCCATGGAACCCAAGCTGCACGAGGTGTACGGCGTGTCGGGCAGTTGGCAGGCGGTGATCGAGGCACAAATGGATTTCCCCGCGACGGTCGCCGACAAGATCAGAGAGATATGGCGCACCAACGCCGAGAAGTTTGCCAGCGCCGGTACCCCGATCAACGCTGAAGACTTCGCGCAACACTTTGTGGATACCAATTTTCCTTAAGGACCCTCAATGAAACCCGCAAAACTCTCCCTGCAAGCCTTCCTGATGTCCTGCCTCGTGGCGGGCTGGGGACTGGTCTACGTGGGCCGGATCAAATGGGCGATCTGGGTCGCCGCGATTTTGTACGGCGGCGTCGTGTTGCTCGGCGTGTGCGGCCTGATCGCGTCGCCCATCGGGCTGTACGTGTTTGCCGCCTTCGCGATTGCGGTCAAGCTCAGTTCGGCGATTGTGGCGGCGGTGTTGGCGCGTCGCTACGACGGCCCGCCGGATGTGCCGCGCAAACGCTTCCACGCGCTGTATGTGGGCGTGCTGATGGTGATCACCTTCGTGCTGCTGGAAGTGCTGCGGGGGCCGTTGCTGGGCTTCAAGAACTACTACATTCCGTCGGGCTCGATGGCGCCGACGCTGTCGATCGGCGACTACATCGTTTCCGATCTCAAGGCCGGTGCGCCGAAGGTCGGCGACATCGTGGTGTACCGCTGGAACGGCACCGAGGCGGTCAAGCGTGTGGCCGGCGTGGGCGGGGATACCTTGGCCATCGTCAACGGCGAGCTGATCCACAACGGCGAAAACCTCGGCCTGTTCCACGCCCCGGCTGACCGCGTGAACGGCGCGGCGTCGATGGAGCTGGCGCCGGTTAAAGTCGAGCCGGGTCACGTCTACCTGCTGGGTGACAACCGCAACAACAGCAACGACAGCCGCTTCATGGGCCAGGTCGCCGTTGAGGATGTGGTCGGCAAGATCACCGGGATCTGGTTCTCCGAAGACCGGTCGCGCATCGGGACGACGTTCCCATGAGCAGGACTTTCAGCAGAAGCTTGATGGTGCTCGGGTTCGTCGCGCTTGCCGGCTGCCAGGGCGTGCCCTATCGCGGTGCCGAGGATCAGGCGCGGATCAACCACGACCTCGCCCTGGCGGCAACCCCGGCGCAGTTCATTCCGTTGCGCTGGGCCTATTCGAACTACGGCGTTCAAGACGGCGTGCAGACCGAGGACGCGGTGGCCGTGGTGCAACCCGGGCTTGTCACGCTGGTGGGGTATGAGGGCGGGCACTATGTGCGCAAGGCCAGTTTCCCGGTGGCGACGGTGGATTGTGCCTATGTGTTTGCCAGCGAGAGCAGTGATCGGCCGGTGTGGCTGTTGCAGCAGGAGCGCTACGTGTTCCTGTCGCCGAGCGATCATCGCGGCAATGGCGATAGGGCCAGGCGCGTGCAACTGGTCAAGCAACTGGCGAATGGCGGTTTCCGGATTCAGACCGATGCCCAGGGCTCGGCGTACCGTGCGACCGGGAAGTCGGAGCGGCAGTTGGTGCTCAATACGGTGATTGGGCATCACATGGAGGAAGTCGCCGAGAACCAGGCTTACAACGTGTGCCGGCCGCAATAATTGCGGTGTTTGGGCTATCGCCATCGCGGGCAAGCCCGCTCCCACATTGGAATGCAGTCAACTGTGGGAGCGGGCTTGCCCGCGATGGCGGTCGCCCAGGCAACGACAATGCCGAGTGACAGCGCACGCAACCGACCAAATACACTTGAGAACCCCTCTTAACTCCGTAAAATGCCGCGATTGTTTAAAGCTCGATACTGTTCAGGGATGAATTCATACATGCGCTTGCTCGTCCTCTTTTTCGCCGTCTGCCTCATGGCGGGCTGCGCCTCCAAGCCGGATTACTACATCTCTCCGGCGCCGGTCACCATTCCCAAGACTGCAACCTTCTGGCTCGACACGTTTGATGTTGAGGTGGTGGGTAAAAATGAGCGCTTCCTGCCCGACGACAAGGTTCGCCAAGCGCTGGGTGTCGATATGGTGAAACGCTTGCTCGAAGCAGATCGCTATGCCACCAGCAAGGACAAGGCCGACTATCTGCTGGATATGAACATTGTATACACGCGCCATATCCAGGACTCGAAAGGCGGGCTCGCCACCCTGATCGTCGACGACAACAAGCTGCTGCTCAGTGTCGATTTCAGCTACAAGGTCGCGGTCAGGAAGAACGGCACCGAGGTGCTGCACTTTTCCAAGGCCCTGTATGACCAGGTGCCCGGCGGCGTGATCGGCAACTTCGAGCAGTACAAGACCATGGGCGCCCTGGTGACCAATAAAAGCAACGCCAGTGTCGAAGGCTTCTACTTCAGTGTTTATAGCCGCGACATCGTCAACGACATCCGCAACATTCCCACTCGTTAGTTTTACCTGCCGCACCTGCTGATTTCTCACTCTAGGAGCACTCTGTGAAAGCACTGTCCAAAATCCTGCTGTCGGGCCTCACCGCCGCAGCGCTGCTCGGCGTGGCCGGTTGCGCCACCGAGAGCAACCGCGCCTTGCCGGTGGAAAAAGTCGCCAGCGCCGGTGTCGTCTACAACGGCGTGCGTGTACCGATCGCCGTGGGCAAATTCGACAACCGCTCCAGCTACATGCGCGGCATCTTCTCCGATGGCGTTGACCGCCTCGGCGGCCAGGCCAAGACCATCCTGATCACCCACCTGCAGCAGACCAACCGCTTCAGCGTGCTGGACCGCGACAACATGGGCGAAATCTCCCAGGAAGCGGCGATCAAAGGCACCGTGCAGAAGCTCAAGGGCGCTGACTACGTGGTCACCGGCGACGTCACCGAGTTCGGCCGCAAAGAAACCGGCGACCGCCAGCTGTTCGGCATCCTCGGCCGTGGCAAGACCCAGGTGGCCTACGCCAAAGTCGCGTTGAACATCGTCAACATCAGCACTTCCGAAGTGGTGTATTCCACCCAGGGCGCCGGTGAATATGCGCTGTCCAACCGTGAAGTGGTCGGCTTCGGCGGCACCGCCAGCTACGACTCCACCCTCAATGGCAAGGTCCTGGACCTGGCCATGCGCGAAGCCATCAACCGCTTGGTAGACGGCATCAACGCCGGCGCCTGGAACCCGCGCAACTGATCAGCAACACCTCAAGGAGCAGTACACGGATGAGCAAGGCAGTGAAGTTGGCGCTGATGCTGACAGCAAGTGCAGTAGTCGCCGGGTGCCACACGGCGCCCCAGCCCCTGTATCAATGGGAAAGCTACCAGCCGCAGGTTTACGAGTACTTCAAGGGCGAGCCCAAGGAAGCGCAGGTCGAGGCGCTGGAACGGGATCTGCAGAAGATCAACGCCAGTGGCCGTAAAGCCCCGCCGGGTTACCACGCGCACCTGGGCATGCTGTACCTGAGCATGGGCAAGGACGACCAGATGGTGCAGGAATTCCGCACCGAGAAGGCACTGTTCCCCGAGTCCGCCTCCTACATGGACTTTCTGCTGAAAAACGCCAAGACCGGAGTCGCCACCAAATGAGCCTATTGAAACTCACTGGCGCCTTGCTGGCCCTGGCCTTGCTCGGCGGTTGCGCGGCCCCCAAGACCATCGACTACACCGCGTACAAACAGGCGCGGCCCAAGTCGATCCTGGTGCTGCCGCCGCTCAATGAGTCGCCGGAAGTGCAGGCGTCCTACAGCCTGGTGTCGCAAGTCACCTACCCGTTGGCCGAAGCCGGTTACTACGTGTTGCCGATTGCCCTGGTGGACGAAACCTTCCGCCAGAACGGCCTGACCACCGCCAACGATATCCAGGCTCTGCCGCCAACCAAGCTGCATGACATCTTTGGTGCGGACGCGGCGCTGTACATCACCGTTACCGAGTACGGCACCAAGTACATGCTGATCGCCAGCGACACAGCGGTGACGGCCTCGGCCAAACTGGTCGACCTGCGCACCGGCACCACCCTGTGGACCGGCTCGGCGCGGGCCTCCAGCGAGGAGGGCAACAACAACGGCGGCGGCCTGGTGGGCATGCTGATCACGGCGGCGGTCAAGCAGGTGATCAACAGTTCTACCGACGCGGCGCATCCGATTGCCGGTATCACCAGTGCGCGCCTGCTGTCGCCGGGGCAACGCACGGGGATCCTGTACGGTCCGCGTAATCCGAAATACGGTACCGACTAAGTCCTCGGTTCCGCAGGCAAAGGCCCTTCCCGGCATCGATCGGGGAGGGCCTTTGTCGTTGTGGGCCACGCTTTCAGTCGCGTCGGTCGTTCAGGCGATAACGGCTGCTTGCAACGCTTTGAACGATGTCGTCGGGTTTGACCTGCCCATGCGTCTTGATCAGCAGGTCGGCGTGGCCGTTGCCATCCAGGTCGATGGCGACACTGCCCGTGCCGGTGGTTTCGTCATACGCCAATAGTGTCTCGCCTGCCTTGCCGCTGAAGGCCTGGACAAAACTCAGCGCAGGGGCCTTGGCTTTTTGCAGGGCGCCGGACACATCGATCTTGTCGGTGCCGCTGGTGAAGTCCAGGATCGTATCGGGGTGCTTGGGGGTGGAGTCACGGGCGTCGTTGTAGACGAATGTATCCGCGCCGCCACCGCCGCGCTTCTGCTCCGCCCCGGGGCCACCGGTGAGGCGGTTGCCCGCGTCATTGCCGTCACCGTCCCAGATACAGGCGATGTTGAACCCACCGTTGTGGGCGCGGCGGGGCGCTGTAGGGCGTGAAGAACGCAGGTACACCAGAATGTATTTTCATTGTTATACCGTTGAACGCGGCTTGTTTTTATCCTTGGTCGAGTCTGTAGGCAAAGTCTTTTTGCGGTGCGATAAGTTGCCATTGCGCAAACCGGACTCCAATCGTTCAACTATTACCTGATGGTGGTTTAAGAGTCGCTGTCGCACGTGGTTGCAGCTATCTGGAGTGTGGTTTTTCTGTTCGTGGGTTGGCGCAGGGCGAGTTCCCACTTTATTTGTCTGGTCTTTTTTCGAAAATCCGGCCGATGGACAACAAAAGAACCACACACCGCCTTTCAAGACCGCGTTATCTGCCGAAGGGGTTTAAGAAAAAACTCGGCGTTTAACCCGAGCACCGATCCTGTCGCGTCTGAAGGAGTGAACGCATCATTCACCCCTCGAGGTTCAGCCGCCATGTCTCGTCATTTCCAACCGCTCCTGCGTCCCGTCGCACAAGGCCTCGCCATCGCTTCGTGGATGGCGCTGGCGGGTTGTGGCGTGTCCACGTCCCCAAACGCTGCCAAGCCCACCGAGGCCGCAGAGGTCATGCCCGGTCTCGCACCGCCCAGCGAGCAGGTGCGCGTCGAAGGTGCTCTGGTCAAGCGCGCGGCCTCCGCGCCCATGGCGGCACCGCTGATGATGAGTGACGAGCGGGTCAGCCCATATCGCAGCGAGCCTGGTGAGCAATATGAGCGCCTGCCGGACAACCCGGTGCAGCGGGTTGCCGAAACGCCCGTCTCGACCTTTAGCGTGGATGTCGATACCGGCAGCTACGCCAACGTACGACGCTTCCTCAACCAAGGTAGTCTGCCGCCCGAAGGAGCCGTAAGACTGGAGGAAATGGTCAACTACTTCCCCTACAACTACGTATTGCCCACCGATGGCTCGCCCTTCGGCGTGAGCACTGAAGTCGCCGCTACGCCTTGGAATCCACACACCCAACTGCTGCGTATTGGCATCCAGGCGTCTGATCGTGCGGTGGCGGACCTGGCGCCGGCCAACCTGGTGTTTCTAGTGGACGTGTCCGGCTCCATGGACCGCCGCGAAGGCTTGCCCCTGGTGAAAAGCACCCTGAACTTGCTGGTGGATCAGTTGCGCGATCAGGACCGCGTGTCACTGGTGGTCTACGCCGGCGAGTCGCGCGTGGTGCTGCAGCCCACCTCCGGTCGCGACAAGGCCAAGATCCGCAACGCCATCAGTCAGCTGGCCGCCGGAGGCTCAACGGCGGGCGCCTCGGGTATCGAACTGGCCTACCAGATGGCCCGCGAAGGGTTTATCGACAACGGCATCAATCGCATCCTGCTGGCCACCGACGGTGATTTCAATGTGGGCGTCAGCGATTTTGACAGCCTCAAGCAGATGGCCACCCGGCAGCGCAAAAGCGGCGTGTCCCTCACCACCTTGGGCTTCGGTGTGGATAACTACAACGAGCACTTGATGGAACAACTGGCCGACGCGGGTGATGGCAACTACGCCTACATCGACAACCTGCGTGAAGCGCGCAAAGTACTGGTGGACCAGCTCAGCTCGACCCTGGCGGTGGTGGCACGGGATGTGAAACTGCAGGTGGAATTCAACCCGGCGCGCGTCAGCGAATATCGTTTGCTCGGCTATGAAAACCGCGCCTTGAAGCGTGAGGATTTCAGCAACGACAAGGTTGATGCGGGTGAGATTGGTGCGGGGCATACGCTCACTGCGTTGTATGAAATCGTCCCGGCGGGCGAGAAGGGCTGGTTGGAACCGTTGCGCTACGCTGCCGGGTCCAAGGTGCAAAACAACGCCGATGAACTGGCCATGTTGCGTGTGCGCTACAAGCCTGCAGCCGGCGGTGACAGCAAGCTGATCGAGCGGCCCATCAATAACCCGCCCACCCAGGCCAGCGCCGACCTGCGTTTCTCGGCTGCCGTGGCCGCCTTCGCCCAACAGCTCCAGGACGATGGCCGCTACACTGGCAGCATGAGCTTGCGGGACACTGCTGCACTGGCCCGCTCGGCCCTCGGCGATGACCCCTTTGGGCTGCGCCATGAGTTTGTGCAACTGGTGGAGTTGGCGCAGAGCCTCAAGCCCGGCTCCCACAGGTAACCTGCATTGATCCATCGAAAGGAGTTCGCCATCGACATGGCCGTTCCAGAAGACGCACCCAGCGACGAATCGCTGCTGGCCCGCTATCGAACCGGGGACGGTGCCGCGTTCGAGGCCCTGTACGCGCGGCACCGCCAAGGCTTGTACCGATTCCTGGTGTCCCTGAGCAACAAAACCGAACTGGCCGAGGAAATATTCCAGGACACCTGGCTCAGCCTGATCCGTAGCACCACCCAGCCACAGGGCCGGGCGAGTTTTCGTACGTGGTTGTTCCAGATTGCCCGCAACCGCCTGATCGACCACTGGCGCAAGCACGGCATCCACAACCCGCTGCACGACAGCTACGACGAGCAATTGCACGCCCAGGCCGACGACCGCGCCGGCCCCGAGCAGCAGTTGAGCCTGAGCCGCGACCAGGCACGGCTCGACGCTGCCCTGCTAGACCTGCCAGAAGACCAGCGCGAAGTCTTCCTGCTACGCCTGCACGGCGACCTTGAAGTGCCGCAAATCGCCACCCTCACGGGCGCCCCGCTGGAAACCGTAAAAAGCCGCCTGCGCTACGCCCAGCAGAAACTGCGCCGCCTGCTGGCCGAGGAGATACCCGCATGACCGACTCCCGACACACGCCAGATTCCGACGACGTGCTGCTCCAGCACTTCCGTCAACACAGCACGGGTGAGCCACCTGCGTCCCTCGACGCGTTCATCCTCGCCACCGCCCGCCGCGAAGCCCCGGTGCCGCAACCGAACCTGTGGCAACGCTGGCTGCAAGCCTGCCAACGGCCGCGCTGGCAAATGGCGTTCGCCACCGTCGCAGGCTTGGCGCTGATGGTTGGCGTGGTCACGCGCTCGCCCGTGCCACAGCCGGAAATATCCAGCGCGACCTTCTCCGCGCTCCACGAAGAAGCCGCCAGCCCGCCGCCGCCCATGATGTCCGCCCCCGCGCCGGTGGCTCGTATGGCTGCTGCGTCCAAGGACGAGAGTGTGCAGGTCATGGGCTCGATGGCAGATGAGTCCACCGCCAAACTCAGCAAGCGTGCGCCGGTGGTGTTGCCTTCATTGGAGGAGGGGTTGCGGGAGATTGTGCGACTGCGTGAGGCAGGACAGACCAAGGAGGCGGATGAAAAGCTACTGCTATTGCATGAGCGTTTTCGCGCAGAAGACTTGCCTGCGCGGTTGGACGCGCTGAAAAAACCTTGAGTGCGCAACATCGCGCCTGCATCAATTTGTGGCCCGCCAGTCACTCGACGCTGGCGGGCGCGAGTCTGGCTTAGAACTCGGCCACCCTTTTTTCGACTCGGGTGGGGTCTATCAGGTCGAGTATGTCGCTATAGGTCATGCCCAGGGTCTTCAACGGATGTTCCAACATGAGCGTGTCCACTTTGTTTGATACCTTCTCCCACTCCAGGCTGGACATATCCACATAGTCCGGGATATTCCTCAGGAGAGACGCCGGCGAGTACTTCCATAGCTGCAGATAGGCAACGGTGCCCGCCATTTCAGGCGTTGTTTGTCCTTGCTTGACCAAGAACGCTTGTAGATGTTCGAAAGTGTTGGCTGCACTGCTGTCTCCCGCGCCCCAGTCAAAGCCTCTTATGGAATAGTTGTTACTGTCCGGAATCGAATCGACCATCTGGCTGGCGAGCCCCGCCATCCCCCACGTCAAAGCGTTGAACGTCGAGCCGCCGAACTTGGTCTGGAGAGCGTGCGACATTTCCTTGCCCATCGGCGTATTGAGCATCGCGTTCAGCTCACGGGTTGCTACGCCCTCAAGGCTTTTCCACTCGTCAGCCGGCACCTGGTCTCGCATCGCGTCGAGACTGGGTGGTGGCTTCATGCTTTGCAGAAAACTGAGAATTTCTTGTTGCATCTGCGGGTGAAGGGGGTCCTGACCGAACCCAGCATGGCTTTTGGTTTGGGCGGCGGCGCTGGTCTTGGTGGACTCTGTGGGTGAAGTCATAGTGCCTGGCACTACGGAGTGGGGCTGATTGTTAAGTGACAACATAGGCATTTATCCGCTGGGAGTTGGAAGAAGACCTGCCAGGGAGAGCTGGCAGTCTCTATCTGTGTAAACCGTCAAAGATCTGGTTCCCAGCGACCACAAAAAAGCCCCAGGCCTTTCGACCTGGGGCTTTTTCATCTGTGTATGGTGCCCCGGCGTCGTTTGAACTGAGTAGGAAAAGTACCGTATCTACTGGGCCTCGTTGGGTATGATTCGGTTAGGCATACACGTAGGCATACAGGAGGCCGTTTCCTAGGCGGGTTTGGGGGCGCTCGGACCAGCATCCCCATTGGACTTTTTAGAAGGTGTTTTAAGTTCAGGCTTGAGCAACGTTTTTCTCACCACGCGGTTTGAGGCATTGTCGATTTTGTAGACAGTATCTTTGATTTGGAGATAGGTCGATTTCGTATCGGCCACGATCAGCCGACCGGTAAGCGTCTCTTTCTGCTCTGTGACAATGGTGTGTTCTCTTGATAGTCCGTAGCTTGCTTGCACCCCGGTTTCCGCTTCGTAAGTTTTTTCTGCTCGTTCGATGCCGTTCCGAACGGCTACCGTCGGAGCGATAAATATCATCATAAGCACGACTCCTACCAGCACGCTTCTCTGGACCATGCCCCCAAACGATCTGGCGTCGTGCATCGCAAAAAAGAGAAATGTGACAGCCGCCCCCAAGCAAATAAATACTGCCCCTGGGATGTAAGCACCGAGCACGGGCACCTTATCTACAGTATCCATTAGCTCGGAGAACGTGTAGCTGTAGCCATACACCAGCAGCGTAGGAGTGCCAAGCTCAAGCTCGCTTGTTCCTATACCAAATTGCTCGTAGTACGCCGCAAGCTCTAGATAACCCCAGACGATCAGAATTGCCTGCGACACCACGATTAGGAGCGTCCCGAATTTAAACACCAGATCGGCATCGATCCTTTTCGCCTGAACAGGCATGGTGCTGACCTTGTCGAGGGGAGATGGTCCCGCTAGCGGCTGCACTATGTTGATCGGGGTGGTGAGTTCTACCCGAACCGTTCTATCGCGTTTCCAGAACATGTCTCTCATCCTTGAACCTATGGAGGGCCGAGACGATAACTAAAGCGGTGCTGTGATGCTAGAAGTCGCTGGGGACCCTGAGGTTTTAGCTCTGGTACGGGGCATGAAACCCGCGGGATCGAGTTAGTGGGAGGTGGTGGAAGTTACTGAAATTTCAATCGTTGAAATTGAAAGGATCTTGAAGAAAAAGGACCATCCTTACAGCTTCGGTAAAGGTGGCTTTGTCTGTTGCTGATAGTGAACACCTGCATGGCGTCAACCAGGGTGATGGCTGTCAACCACGTCAACCTGTCAACCGACTTAAAAAATCCAGCCGCTAACACGAACGCGCGGGTTCTATGCCCCGTGTCTATCCGAAATGCCCAGGGTCCCCAGCGGCTTTACGATTCATAGGGCAAATGCACTGGTGAACAGCAGTTCACCTGTTCACTAAGCTGGGCACCTTTCCGCTGACACGATAACGCGGGTTCTATGCCCCGCACGTAGAAGAATGCTTGAGGGCCCCCACCATCGAACCAAAGCCGAGAGCATGACCATCCGCTTCGCTGAAGGAGCAATACTAACGGGGCAGGGGGCTACCTTAATAAACCCGTGTTACGAGTGTTACGCTTGTTACGTAGCCATATAACTATCTGATTTTATTAGATTTTATTAGCGTTACACAGCTGTGACTGGTTCGCCGATGTGCGTGTTACATGGCAAACAGGTGTTACATAAATGAAAGCCTTAGGAGGATCTGGTTGTGATGGTTACGGCGGGTGTCGTCGAACTATGGCTTTCGTTCAGAAGGGCTGTTACTGGCCAAAAGTTGCCAATCGCGAACGGCACTAATCGACCAAAAGCAGACGTTCGGGATCGGCGAGTTTCGGCCAAAAGGAGCCGGTCGCATGCGTCAAGGATATAAGGGACAATTAAAGTGCTCTCAGCTGATCTTGTCTACGACCGAGAAGGCGCTACGATGAAGGCGCGTTACGCCGTTTTCTGGAACTGAAAAGACGGATAAAGAGTAAACAAAAGTTCATTATGGAGGTTCATATGAGTGGCTATTTAGACTCTATTCCGCATCCGTGGAATCGGAAGCAGATTATGGCGGCAATGACACACAAATTTACGGAAGTTAAGCCATCAATTGAAAGAACTCCCGGCGGAAAAATCTGGAATGACTTGAAAGGGCTGGATGATACGGTATGGATTTTCTATACAAGCATTTCCGAGCTCATTGATGAGATTTGTATCTTTGGCGAGCGAAGCAAGGATCCAGAATTCTGGAATGAAAGAAATGAAAAAACGGCAGAACACTATACAAGAGAGGTCAAGCGAAAACTTTACTACTGCACTTCCTCGCTTATGACATTAGTGGAGGTTGCGAGAAACTTTGACAAAAGACACGATACAAATGGGGTAGGGGTAAAAAGAGCTGAATTTTTCACTACGCCTGGATTGCACGATTTCTTACAGGACTTGCGTAACTTCAGTACTCATTGGCGCATTGCCGAAGCCAATTGGTCAATAAACTACAATATGAAAAATGGTACGCGTACGGTGCACTTTCAAATAACCAAGGAAGATTTATTTGCATGGAGAAAATGGACTGCTAACTCGAAATGCTACATCCAGGCTTTAAATGGCAGTGTTGACGTATACGAAACTCTCACAACATACAAAAAACAAGCACAGGCATATTACTCATGGCACAAAGGCGTTGTAATTGAACAAAACGCTCTGTCTCTGCAACAATATTTTGAGTATACAAAAATTCATGAGGGCCTTCGGCAGTATCAAAAATGGAACATGCTCCTTTCGCATGCAAAGAACAACACAAATCCTTATCAATACTTGGCAAAGTTTCTCTCACGCTCTCAAATTGAGTCGGTGCTTTCTTATCCCAAGCACAGCGAACAACAGGTGGATGCTTTGATAAGGGCAGTAGACATGTATCAGATCTGCGACAAAAATCTCAAAGCCAAACTTATGAAGGTCTTTTCGGTCTCCGAGTAATTAATACTTGTTTGGCCGCTAAGTTGATCTGCGCCGCCGGACGGGGAATTAGCTACTATTGCATGGTGCGCAAAGCTTACTACTCCCAAAACAATCAAATAAGGAATATCATGAGTGATAAATTGTTTCAAGAGCAGTTAAGAGAGTCGCCAGGTGTCTACATTTATTTCCTGTCTCTATATTCTGTGGGGGCGGGGGCTCTTTATCTATGGGGATATTGGTCCCCATTCGGTGTTAATATTTTAGAATATGTGAATCTCACAGATATAGTGAAGTCAACAATATATCCCATCGCTTCGACTTTTATTTTTCTAGTACTTGGAGTAATGATGGGGCAATTGGTAGGTGTGGGGCCAGAACTTCCGCCTGGCGAAGGCAGAAACAGTCCTCCTGCACGGTTTATAATCAGGCATAAACGGTTATTGATTTTTCTCTATATTGCCGGGACTTTGATGTTGATGATTTATGGGCCTGTTGAGAAGTGGCTGGGGGCATTGCCAGTTCTGCTCGGAGCTCCTATCGCCTTATATGCGAGCGCCAATAATGTTCTAGCACGTCAAATTCCAGCAGACGGACCTCGTACTTTATGCTTGTTCTTGCTTGCGGCTCTTCCTTTTATTGCTTTCGGTACTGGTCAATTAAGAGCGGCTGCCGTCCTGAACGGGAAAGCATTCGACTATGTAGTTGATAATATTACTATAACGCCTGATGCGAACCCTCTTAAAAGTACCCGCTTCATTGGCCATGCTGGTGATTTCTTTTTTTTCTTGGAGCCAGAAAAACTGATATTGTCGATCTCCAAATTTGATACAGTAAAAACATTGAGGCTCGGTAGATTCGAGCACAAGCGCTAGCGAGTACCCTCGTATTTGGTCTCACTATGTGAGCATAGCTGGCCCGAAAAAATACTTTCGGTGAACTTCGCTTTTGGCCGAAAGCTGTCTGGTCAGGTGTTGACTAACTCCATGCTGTGGGTGGCATGGACATCTTTTGTTCCCATGAAGCCGCAGCGCAGGTAGACGCGTCGCCTTCAGAAGTATCGGTGGAAAGACGCGCCTTCTGAAAGTGATGAGCGGCGTGTGCAACCAACGCTTTTACCAGCGCCTGACCGACATGTTGATTCCTTGCCGCACGTGCCACGTACACTCGCCGTAGCCTGACGGTATTGGACTTATTATAGGGATCAACTGATAGCCCTCCGATTCCTATCACTTGCGGGTTCGAATACGCTGCCATGAGACATTCACCGGACGCGTGAGAAATCTGAAACCTTCTGCAACTGCCTCTCTCTCCAGAGTAAGAACTTCCGCCGGTAGATGCGTAATTTTTTGAATTTCAATTGGTTTCATTCATCGTCCCTGATTCGGTGGGAATCCTTTTGGCTGATCGAGGATGCATCGGGCGCATGCTGTGAGCGATGCTAGTGGCAGCTACCGACGAGAAGCGGTCGTTTAGATGGTGCTAGAAATCGGAAGCTATTCAGTGAGCTGATCCAGCATTTCGGTAATCTCACTCTTGCTCTTGCTCAGTGGAGGTGGTCGTGATGATTAGTGCACCAACGTCCAGTCGAGACGTAAGCACAGCTTGGCGATGGTGCTTCACGATGCAGACGTAGCATTTGTCGGCTAGCCGTGCACGACCAAAGTCCAATCATGCGGCGCCTCTTGTAGCGTCCTGGCACCTCTGGCGAGACTCAGCCGGTGACGAATAGACAGGATACTGGCAAAACGATAGTGTCTACGTCTAGCAGTACCTTAACTGGAGAGCTGGATATGGACGTCTTAGGCATAAAGCTAGAGAATTGCTACGGCATACAACAGCTTGACGCAGTACTTACCTTCAGGGGCAGTCCGAAACAAAAAGGCAGCCCGGAAATCCCGTTTGGCTCTGCCTTCTCCATTTACGCACCAAACGGTTTTCATGAAGACGTCGCTGGCTCGAACATTTCTGGATTTTCAGGAGGGGCGAGACAGCCAGGATTTGATATTCCCTGCGCGTCAAACCAGCAGATCAATCACTTCCGACCCAGCCACACCGATTACTCCTGAATCCCTCTTTGTCATCAGGCCATATGTTGAACGCTATGCGGGTGGTGGTACCTCAACGCTTCTAGTAAATCCGAAGTTGAGGGGCGAATATGAAGAGGCGGTTCGGAATATTGAATCAACTCAGGAAAGTCTGATTAAGGCGTTAAAGGAGATTTCAGGCTGGCCAGGAAAAACATCACCTGCTTCTGAAATTAAAGAGGTGTTCCAGTTCAAGAGTCCATATGATTTCTTTGCAGAGCTAGCGCATGGCTTGGATGGTGATACTCGGTTTTCTGGGTTGTCATATACCGAAATATTTAACGATAAGACAATTGCAGCATTCAAAGCTGGTACGTTGCACGAACAACTTAAAGATTACATTTCAAAAATATCAAGAGCTAGTGGATAATTCTCCATTGCTGAGCAAGAAATTTAACCACACTGGCGCTGCTGACGTATCTAAAAGCCTACAGAGTAATGGGTTCTTTGATGCCAACCATACGCTGAATATTTCGAATGGCGGTGAAAGACTAGAGGTAAGCTCAGCCAAAGACCTGGAGGCGCTTATTGTTGCAGAAAAACAGCGCATCCTAGGGAATAAGGAATTGTCAGAAAAATTTGAAGCCGTTGACAAACAGCTTCAAAAAAACGCAGAGCTTAAAAAATTCCGTGAATACCTTGCTGCGCACCCGGAAATTTTAGCTGAACTCGGTGATTTCAATGGGTTCAGGAAGAAACTGTGGAATTCTTATTTCAATGTCGCCCAAATACCGCTGGGTTCATTTGCTGAGGCCTATGCATCAGCAAAGGATGTAATAGCCGAGACGGCGCGTCAAGCGATGGAGGAAAAGACTAAGTGGACTGCGGTGGTAACCCAGTTCAATGAAAGGTTCTATGTGCCTTTCAAGCTGGTAGTGCAAAATCAGCAAGATGTTATTCTGAAGGGGGAAACTCCGAAGATTGTATTTGAGTTCCAGGATGGGCAGGGCACATGTGGAGTTGAGGAGGATAAGCTTCTTCAAGTTCTCAGTCAGGGTGAAAAGCGTGCTCTGTACATACTCAACGTACTGTTTGAAATTCAGGCCCGACGCGAATCGAATCAGCAAACTTTGCTGATAGTTGACGATATAGCTGATTCATTTGACTATAAAAATAAATACGCAATTATTGAGTACTTCAACGAAATATCCAAAGTGCCATTTTTTAGGCTGGTTTTCTTGACGCACAATTTCGATTTTCATCGCACAGTTTGTAGTCGCCTGCAAATTGCTAGGAGTCGAAAGTTATTTGCTAAGAAAAATCAGGGCGCTTTGAGTTTCGTACAAGAAAAGTATCAAAAGAACCCATTCACAACATGGAAGAATGGCTTAGAAAAAAACTCAGCCTATTTAGTGGCAAGCATCCCGTTTGTACGAAATCTAGCCGAATACTGTCATGGTGCTGGTAGCCCGATTTTTTTGATGCTGACATCACTGTTGCATATTAAATCCGATAGCAAAACATTAACTATAAAAGACTTAGAGGTTTCCTTTAAAGCCACATTGCTTGATCAGCCAAATCTATCTCTAAAAAATTCAGCAGGATCTGCGTTGCAGCTTATTTATGATGAGGCGGATGCCTTAGCGGCTAGAGCTGATGACGATGTCGAGTTAGAGTCAAAAGTTATTTTATCAATTGGTATTCGTCTCAAAGCTGAAGAGTTTATGATCGCTAAAATTAACGACTCGGTATTTTGTCGATGCCATCAGCAGCAACCAGACATTTGAGTTGTATAGTAGGTTTGCGTCTAAATTTTCCGTCGCTAGCGACCAAATAATGGTGCTATCTCAGGTCAATCTGATGACGCCGGAAAATATCCATTTGAACTCGTTCATGTACGAGCCGATTTTGGATATGTCAGCGCTTCACCTTTATGATTTATATGGGAAGGTAAAGGCTCTGGTTTGAATTGTCGCCAATGCTGAGGCTTACTGGATGCTGACGCCTGAAGCTATCCGCTTGCTTTCGATTATTCAAACTACTAATACTCATCTTAATTGCGATTTAAAGAGACGAAAATGTCATTTGAAAAAAACTCTGATGGTTTTGACGAATCCAGAGCTGCGCAGCGACTTCTTAATGCCTGGAAGGCAATGAGAGAGGGGAAACTGAGGTTCCCACCATCATTACAATCCCATGCAGATGAGCTATTAGCTGCACCTCTCTGACGGCGATTGGATTGGTAGATACGCAAGGTATGTCCAGAGAGGCAATATTGATGGCTACCAGTTTTGGCGCAGCGCTGTCGATACAAGTAGAAAAACAGTTGAAGGAGAATGATGATCAGCTACTAACTAGCATGAACGAAGTTCAAGTTGAACTGTTTGCCTTATTCAGCGCACTATTTGCTGCATTGACAGGTCGTGCGATCGAGCTTGTCGTAGGTCTGGGAGAGATCAAGGAGCGGATGATGTGGCGCATTGAACATCAGCCAGACCTGTTCGCTAAAACCGTAAACCAAGCAACAGGAGAGTTAGGTGAGTTTTATAATCACCACTCCATAAATATTTACCAGCGAGCAAAAAGTTTTGGTGGGATGAGATTGGTTACGGGGGGGCAACGGTTATTTGGTCCATCCGCACTCAACGCCGTTCGCATAACCGGTCTTTATGCAGATACACAACTAATACCAGATCCTGTATATCCATTCATAAGCTCAGATTTAAAGCTAAATGCTGCGCCTTTACAACTTGCGATTCAGCTCTTTCATATTCTGCAGTTACGCCCGTTAGTGGATGCAAGATTTCCGGTGCCAGCTGTTTTTATTTTTCCCAGTTTTGAGGAACCCTTGGAACAAAACGATGCACATACTAAGTTAGGTCTTGAAGAGTTGTCGATTCGACTGATTTCTCCAATTTGCCGAGGACAGATTCATTCGTTGGAGGAACTCTTCGAGTATTCAACTAAACAAGAAACAGCATTTCTTGAGGCGCTTATGCCATCAGGATTGTTTATTCCTCCAGGAGGGGAGCCGGGCATTTCACTTAGCGCCAGCGAAGCAGCGAGCCAGTACCTCAAAGAGCTCGAGGGAGTACGCTCACCCCATGTTCTGGATCAAATGAAACACATGCCCATCGGCCCTCTGCTTCTCAATGGCGTTCTGGAGCGATTACGACCCCAATACCATTTATTTGAAAACTCGAACGAGCTTGGGGCGCAAGCGCTACTTTCGCAACGTGTTCACTGGCACTATTTTGAAAAAATCGCCCAAGCAAATGCAACAGATCTTCGTTCACAAAATGTGATTTCTGATCAAGCATTTCAGACGCTCCATGCAGTCCAGGATAACAGCCTATCTTGGCTGGCTAATATCCCCGTAACAACTCTTGTCCAGCTAATTTCGAACAACGAACATCGGTGGCTTCGAGAGGAACTCAACAAATACACAAGCCAACTAGCGTCCGCAGGACCCATTGATACGAATGAAATGATCAAAGAGGTTAGCCACGGCCTCGCTTCGCTAGTACAGCGTCAACGCAAGAGTCTTAATGATATTGAATTAAGATATGCACCGAAGAAAGCCGCAGTCCTTACAGGCGGCGTCATAGGCGCGGGCCTGGTAGCATCAGCAGTCATGCTTCCCTTGCTCTCACCACTCCTTGCAGTAGGTGTTCCCGCAGTTGCACTGGCAGGAGCAGCTAGTGGTGCACTAATCGGTTTTGGTAAGGAAAAAATAGGTGAAGTCGTTGAGAAGCGCCACGCGGGTAAGTCTATGCTTGGCGTGCTGGCCACAGCCCGACCTAGTTAATATACATATGGTCAGTATCTGGATGCGGTCGGCACATCCGCTGCCCTATATAACTAGTTGGAGCGACATCCTGGGGGCAGGTCGAACCGGTAAAGGGCCGACACTGCCTCATTCGTTTTTAGAGTTTCGAGCGCCCAAGTTTTCGCGCTAACCATTAGTTTCCTGATTTAGCTACTCGCGACATCGTTATTCTCCCGCCTTCAGCGGTGCTCTCATTAACCGCTTTTTCTTTTGAGCTGGAGGTCAATAAAATCAAGCTCTGCCTTGATTGCATCAATCGTGAGCGTCTCAACTTTGGTGTTCTTATTTTCTCTTGCGTTGAGCTTTTTCACTCCAGCCATTCCGACAATTATCCCGTTCAAATGCAGCTTTCGGGCCTTTAGGTCATCAGGCATCTGAGCACTGTTCTGTGGTGGTTTATTCATGGTTAGACCGATGGTTGGCCCAAAGCAACCGCCTTTGCTGGTTGCTTAGGGGAGGTTTAGGTTACGCCGGCAGTAGGTCAAGCAGGCTGTGCTGATGTGAGCGATCCACGAGCTCTCGCCAGGTCCAGCTTCCGAAGTGCTCGCCCTGTTCAGGGATCTCCAGCTTCATCAGTGCAATCGGGTCTCGACTAATCAGTTGTCGTGCAGCCCACAGCTTGCCGCCGGTCTCCAGCAGTGCTTTCGCGGCCTCGTTCCATTGTTCTTCCAGCACAGTGTTCGCCAGGTGAGCCGCTTTGTTCTCGATCTTGGCGCGTTCCTTTTGTGCCTCTGTGATATGCAGATCAATCGTCACCAGCTCCTGCTCCAGTGCAGTGATGAGCAGTTGTTGGCGGCGGTGATGCTCAACTGCCGCCGTGAGGTTTTTTGCTGCCTTTTGAGCTTCTGCGTTAGCCGCTTTTTCGCCCTCTACATCGCCCCAGGCGACAGCCTGTGCATAAGCGGTGGCCGCTTCCGTTTCAGCTTGTCGAGCTTTTGCCATGTCTTCCTGATCGCTCTGGCGGACCTGCTGCAACCGGGTCTCGATGCTGCTGCGCTTTTCGTTGAGTTCCATCTCGTCGGCTTTCCAGTTCGCCATATCGCTGAGGTATCCCGCAGCCAAGCTCTCACGGTTTGCCAATCTCTCAAGGCGAAGAATCTTTTGATTCAGGTTGCTGATCTCCAGATTTCGCGAGTCGATGCGTCTTTTGTGATCGTTGATTTCATCCTGCACGGCTCGTTGACGGCCCTGCTGGATAACCTCCGGGCTTTCCAGCGCCTCTTCGAAGGGAGCCAGGTCACCCTGAATGCTCTCCACTTCGAGGGTCAGTTGGTCGCGGCGGTCTTTCAATTCTTGGATAGTGTTCATCTGTATTGTCTCTGGGTACTGCGGTTAATAGGGATGGTTGTCGAATGGCTGGCAAGGCCGGTAATGAGCCGGCGCTACCTCGATCAGCAGACTTGCCGTCAGGCGGCCTTGGCCTCGCCTTCGTCCGTTCCTGGAACCGTCTTCACCACATAGCAGCGTTGAGGCCCTAATCCGGGCAGGCGGATCAAGCTGTACGCCTTGCCGTCACTTCCCGGCTCAAGCACGCCCCGTTGCAGCAACTCCTTGTTCACCGCACTGATGTTCATGCCCTTAAAAATCTCGGCCCTCCAGGCTTCAGGCAGCACGTAGTAGGTGTTGGTGGTGTGCAGGGCATCGCCCATGCCGTGTTCCAGGGTCTTGCGAAAGCCCAACCGATCAATCGTGCGTGGGCCGTGTTCATCGATCTTGGCGGCGGCAGATTCCCAACGGGTGAAGCGGCTTTCTCCAAAGCGCTCGATGACCTGGCGCAGCCGCGCCACAATCGCATCCCCCTCAAAGTTACCGGCGCCGCCACGTTCGGCCAGCCACGCATGCAGGCAAACCCGTGCAGCAGTCGTGGCTGTACCATCAGGCCAACCTGTGACGCCGAAGGCGGTGGCCAACTCTCCGGCCGCTGCCGCAAGGCCAAAGCGAAGGGCGGCACGTTGGGCTTGCCCACTGGCCGATGCGGGTAGGTTTTGAGTGATGAACTGTTCCACCGTGCGGCGAATGATCACCGTCCATCTGAGCATTTCGCCAGGCGCGCACAGAGAGTGCAGGAAGGCGGTGAGGGGGGTTCCGTAGTATTTGGCGACACGGGCCTTGAGCGCATCGGAGAGGGCGGCCGCATCCTCAAAACCGTTCAGCACATCGAACATGCCGAGGCCTTTGCTGGCATCCGCAGGCACGGCGAGCATGCGCACCTCCATACCGGCTTTCAGCTCCTTGTTGGCATCTGCCATGTGCTGCGCCAACGTCTTCTCGCCGGTCGAGAGGAATAGCAAGCGCCACTCCTGCACCTGTCGGCCCGCTTGTCCTCGATCATTCGCCCGGGCCTTACCGGTGCCGTTACCGAGCATGTAAACCGTCTCGCCAATGATGCGTGGGTCACACATGCCAATTTCATCCAGCACCAGGAGCCCGTCTGAATGGGCGGCTGCGATGGACTCCAGGGCGTTATCTGTCGAGCGCCATGAGCGCACTAGACGCGGCCCGCCATAAACCGATGCAGCGACTTGCAGGTGAGTGGTCTTGCCCCCGGAGCTGTCGCCGTAGAGATGGAAGCCGCCCGACTCATGCCCGAGTAGGTTGAGCAGAGGTCCTGCAAAAGCCACAGAGACGACAAATGCCAAGCGGTGGTTGCCAACGCACAGTGCCGCGATTTGCTGCTGCCATTGCTCCAGAGAGCCCGCTTCGCTGATTGGTGGAAGCTGCGCACCGGCTTCATAAAAATGCAGGTGTTCGGCGTGCGAACCGATTTGCTGTTCCGGCAAAAGGAAAGCGTTGTCGTGCCACCCCAGGCGCGTTACCAAGCGTGCGCGCTGGGCACTGTCGAAGCCTCCGAGGTAACTCTGCAGGTCGTTGCGGGCATTGCGTCCTGATCGACTTCCTGCAAGGCGCAGGCCCATGTCTACCAGCGGGCCGAGTACGTCCTTGCCGAAGTCGCCGGTCATCGTCCGAGCAGGAATGTTCCAACGTTTTTTGGCGCCGTCCGGGTCATCGAACTCAACCAACAAACCCCAGTTGTGGCCCTTGTCGTCACGAGTGCGGGCGATGATTTCCAGAGGCGAGCACACGGGGCGCGCCTCGCCATCATCGCCGGAATAAAAGACCCCTTCAGGCGTCAGGCGAAAGCCGCCTGGCAACAGGTCGGTTTTCGATTTGGCAGGGCGTTTGGCGGGCGCTTTGGCCTTCTGTTCTTGAGGCTCAGTGGGCTCAGTGGCACCGCCGAAAAACTCGCCGCTGCGCACCAGCTCGGCGACGTGGTCTGCGGTCCAGCCTTTGGCTAATGCATCCGCTGCATCATCGCCATCCGCCCATTTTCCACCCTTGATGAGCGTCGGTTTGCTGCCTTTGCTGCTTGGCTTGAGCTTAAACACGTCGAGCGAGATTCGTTGCACTGAAGCGGCGCCCAGCTCAATCAGCTTGAGCTCGATGGCGTCCATGCACGCTGTGCCGCTAGCATCGTTATCCGGCCACAGCACCACAGCGCGCCCTTTGAGTGGTGTCAGGTTGGCTTTGTGCCAGGAGTTGGAGCCGTTCGGCCAGCACGTGGCTACGTGGTCGGGCATCAGTTCAGCGGCGGCGTCAGCAGCCTTTTCGCCTTCACACAGCACCACAGTCGCATCGACACGCTGTGCCAGGTCATCCAGGCGCAGCAATGGCCGAGGCTCAGGCAATCCTTGCCAGCGCCATTGCGTGGTTTGTCCATCGGAGCGCTTGCACCAGGTCAACGGCGCAAAGACCTTTCGCGGTTTGCCGTCTTCATCTGGGCCCAGGTCGAAGCGATACTGCGCCATGACCGGTTGGCCCTGTGCATCGCGATAGATCCACACCTTTGACGGAACACCGTGTTGCCGGTGTCTGGCTGGGCACTTGTTCATGGCCTCGGCCGGGATCGGCTGAATTGCGATCCACTCCGGCGTTGCGCTCTTGGCCGGTGCGCTTTTGGTAGTCGCAGAACCTGCGGAAACACTGAGCAGATCCGCAAGCTTTTTGCAGGCCTCAACGTCCGTGCCGCCGTCGATGTAGCGCACTAGGTCGATCAGGTCGCCGCCCTTATCGCCGGTGGCAAAATCCGCCCAGGTGCCTTTGCTCAAATTGACCTTGAGCGAGCCTGCACGTTTGTCCGTGCGCGTGGGGTTTGGTGCGGTGTATTCCTTGCCGCCGTCGACGCGTTTGCCATTTGGCAGCCAATGAGTAAGGACGCGGTCGATGTTCTTCAGGGCAGTGCTTTTTACGTCGGCAAAGCTGGGGCGTTTTGAGGTGTTGCCGGTGCGCTGAGTCATGGTGCGATCCTCGACTCAAGCAACGCCTCGTTCACGTCGTCGATCAGCGCCTTAGCCATCTCGCCGAGGTAGAACGCAGGCCAACTAAAACGCTCGCCCGCATCGCTGATGGCGGCGTCGAGGATCAGTTGATTGGCGTGGTGCAGAGTCTGGGAGACGGCTTCAAGTGCGTCCTCTAGCGGGATACCAGCATTCACCGGAAACAGGTTTTGGCCGTTACCGTTGGCAGGGGAAAACTCGGACCGTCCAAGCGTGCTTGAGTGGGTCACAGCGCACCGCCTTTCTGGCTCATTGGCACAGAGGAGGCATCACCGTACATGGTGAGTGTTTTGATCAAGCCTAAGGTGCCGCGTACGTCCCAAATAACTGACGACAGCACGCGGTTGGAAAGCAGGGGTTTATCGCCGTCTAAGTGATCTTCCAACAGCATGAGAACTGAATCGGCACGGTCGAGCGCACAGGTGATGGCGTCGATAGGCAGACCGGCTTCGGCGTCTTGGCTGACGCAGAGGAGATCCTCGGGTAGTGCAAAGCCTGGGAGCATGCTCATTGGGCACCCCCAGCGGCTTCCAGAGCTCGCGCTTTGGACATATGGACGTTATAACGGGAGAGGCGTGTAGCGAGGCTGGAGTTGGCATGTAAAGCGGAGAGAGCCATTGCTCGATGAGCAGCGGCGCGAATTTTGGACGGATTGAGGGCGTGTTTCATCTGTGTAGCTCCTTGATTTGAGGAGCTGCCACGTTCGTTACCAAGCGAATGGGTGGCAGCTGTGCGCAGGTTGGTAAACCGGGAATCAAGGAACCCGGCAGGCACGAATGCCTCCCACGCACAGCCGCCATAACACGTAACTGCGGGCACAAAAAAAGCGCCTGCAATCGTAATGGGGGCGCTGTTGCGCCTTGATTTCGTCGGGTTACCAAGCCCGTTCGCTGAATTTGCAGCGACTACCGGAGAGTAACGTCCGTTTTTTGAAAGCGCAACCGTGCGGATCACTTGCGGATTTTTTCGGTGAAGAATAAATTGCTCAGGCATGCAGATTTACCTCAACGCCTCCGGTTGCCGCCGGAGGCGTTTTCGTTTCAGGCATTGGCTTCCCAGCGCAGGGAGAGCAGTGGGAGGAAGTCGCCGTCGAGGCAAGATCGTGCATCTTCGTAAGCGTCGATTTGTTGCCCTTCATCTACGATCACTGCACGCGGGGCTTCGTTGGGTACTGACAGTGCGCACCAGGTGCCGTCAGCCCATCGCATGACTAGAACTACTCGATTCAGGTGTTTTTGTTGCGTTCTGTGACGCTCAAAACGTTGCATCCACCGCGACGAGAAACCGACTTTTCTGAGTGCAGAAAAGGGCTGCAAAATGGCCTTGTTAGCGACACGATTAGTCATGCCGCCACCCGGTCGCGGGCCGCGATACGCGCCCGTGTCCAATTCAAAATTTCGGCTAATACCCAAGCGACCGGAGCCCCACGCGCATTGCTATCGGTGAGCTTCACGGCTTGCGGAAAGCCGCTATCTGGCTGGCTCATAAGTTTGTAAACCGTTGCGCGGGCGATACCTGTCAGGGCTATGACTTGATTGATGCGTATCAGCGTGGCGGCCGGATCGAACTGTCCCAGTTCCGTATGATGCGCGCTGATCGGCAAGCATGCGGATCCGCTAGGGGCCTTTTGGTGACTTTCTCGTGGAGTGGAGGGGGCAAGCCCCACAACTTTTGCAGATTGCTTTGGGGTGCTCATCAGGTCCTGTCTCCAGCGGTTTTTGCAGGTGAGCGCAGTTGGGTTTCAAGCCACGCGACCACGTCTTGGGAGCGATAACGAACCCGAGACCCGGTTTTGATATAGGGAAGTGAGTTGCTGCGAGAACTTCGCCAGGCGGCAAGCGTTCGGCTGGACAGACCTAGTGCATTAGCGACTTGGTCGGTAGTGAGCAAACAAGCAGGGGTGAGAGAGGTAGTGGAGTGGTCTGAAGTGTCGTGAGGCTGCATAGCGCGTTTCCTGTCGTAGTTCGTACAGGCCCCAGCTATGTAAACGATTTTCTATTTTTTAAAAGTTTTATTTTTATAGTTTTCGAAGCAGGTTTTATGGATAAGACAATTTAATTGAGCAAGATCGCAGCAAGGTTTCAGTTTTTTTCGGGGCTGTCCTACCTTGCCATACTGGTTTTCTATACAGTTGAAAATCGGAAAGTGAGAAATGAAACCCGGTGAGGTCCCGACGAACGGTAGTCCCCTGCGCCCCTTCTGGTAGTCCGATAACAGCGGCCCCTCCTTAGCGTGGGGCGACCAATAAGAGATGGCCGCCAGAGGTTTTGGGCGCCTTAGGCGTAACACGCTTTTGACGCGTAACACATGATGTACGGATCTCTTTTAATACGTGTTACGCAAGAAATATTAAATAAAATCAATTGGTTGATCGGATGCGTAACGTGCGTAACACCAGTAACATCGATTTTTGATGGGTATGGGGTTGGCGTATTCAACCCGCCTTTCCAAACCTTCCCTGAATAATGTTGCCATCTACTAGCTCATCCAGATGATCTGCGTACCACTGCATCATCACTCTGCGCTGAGGTAGGTAAACCGCCTTGTTGTACACCCCTGCAATTCCTTCCTTTGCGTGAGAGAGCTGGGCCTCAATGTGATTCTCATCGAAACCCTGCTCATTGAGTATGGTGCTCGCGATGTGACGAAAGCCGTGGCCTGTTTGCCGACCCGCATATCCCAGTCTGCGGAGCGCCATTAGAAAGACGGTGTTGCTACGCGGGATTGTCCTGTCTTTCCTGCCTGGAAATAGGAGAGGGTACGCACCTGTCAGTGTTCGTAACTCTGTGAGCGCTTCAATTGCCTGTCGAGAGAGAGGCACCACATGTTCGCGACGACGTTTCATTCGCTCGGCTGGGATCGTCCATAGCTTTTTGGAGAGGTCGATTTCTGACCAGCGTGCTTCTCGGATCTCGCTCGGGCGCGATGCTAATAAGGAAAGCAAGCGAAGCCCTATACGAACGTCCTTTGCGTGAGGGTAGGAGTTGATCGCTCGAAGTAGCGCAGGCAGTTCTTCAATCGAAACGTGTGCATAGTTTTCAGCGCTACGTGATTGCAAGAATTTGCTGAGGCCTTCAAGGGGGTTGTGGACGGCTCGTCCTGTTACGCGGGCCAGGTCATAGATCTCTTTGCAAAAGGCACGAACTCGGCCCATTTGTTCAATGATCCCTTTCTGCTCCATGCCGCGTAGAAACTCCATCCATTCCAGGGGCAATATTTCTGTGTACACGCGTTTGCCGAAGACGGGGAACACATGAAGCTCAAGTGCGCCAAGCACTCGTCGAGACGTACCTGATTCCCAGCTTGTGCGTCTGGCCTCAAACCACTCGCGGCCTAGCGCTTCAAAGGTGTTGTTGGCAGCAACCTGGTCTGCAACCTTGCGAGCTTGCTTGCTCACCAAAGGATTTTTGCCAGTCGATGCATCATCCCTCAGCTGAGCTGCTTTCTGTCTCGCTAATGAGCCACTGATTTCCGGGTAGCCGCCGAGACCCAGCCACGACCATTTCCCGTCTGGCTTTTTGTAGCGCAGCTCCCACGATTTTTGCCCGTTAGGTTTCACCCGAAAGTACAGACCATTCCCGTCCTGCTCCCGATAAGTAGTGTGCTCGGGCTCCAGGCCTGCGAGCGTGGTGTCTGCTAAGGGGCGGCGTTTGATTTCAGAGCGCTTCACTTCCTGTATGCCTCCAGTTATAGGAATCTCAAAGCATACACGTGGGCATACACGGCGGGAAGTTATAGGGGTGGACAGGGATGGATAGCCAGAAACAAGAAAACCCGCACAGGGCGGGCTTCTTGTGGTGTTTCGTAGGCTGTCTGAGACAGCCCGAGACTGCTATATGGTGCACCCGGCGGGATTCGAACCCACGACCCCTGCCTTCGGAGGGCAGTACTCTATCCAGCTGAGCTACGGATGCTTGTGCGGGCGACATCATACCCATGTCGCCCTTGGGCGTCCATGCTGGTTTTTGGCCGCTGAACCGTAGGAAATCGGCGCGCTGGCGCCCTAAACCGGGCGCCGCCGGTCAAGGCGGGGGAACCCGGGCCAATCACGCTGATCCGAAAGATTCGGCAAATGCGCCGTTTTCGTTCTTTTTTTCGAACAGACTATTGCCCTGTACCCCCATTGATCCTAGGATTCGTTTGAGATTTCAAACGCTCTGTCTCCCGCGTGCGCTTCACATATTCCGCGCGCTGGGGCTGATTTCCCTGACGGCAGCCCACAAGGCGCCTTTCAACAACTCTAATTCGCTCCGCGCGTGCGCGGTGCTGTTAAGGAAAGCCGACATGCAGCTTAAAGATGCCCAGTTGTTCCGCCAGCAAGCCTTTATCGATGGTGCTTGGGTCGATGCGGACAACGGTCAGACCATCAAGGTCAACAACCCGGCCACGGGCGAGATTCTCGGTACCGTGCCAAAGATGGGCGCCGCGGAAACCCGCCGCGCCATCGAAGCCGCCGACAACGCCTTGCCGGCCTGGCGTGCGCTGACCGCCAAGGAGCGCGCGAACAAGCTGCGCCGTTGGTTTGAGCTGCTGATCGAAAACCAGGACGACCTCGCCCGCCTGATGACCCTCGAACAAGGCAAGCCGCTGGCCGAAGCCAAGGGCGAAATCGTCTACGCCGCGTCCTTTATCGAGTGGTTCGCCGAAGAAGCCAAGCGCATCTACGGTGACGTGATTCCCGGCCACCAGCCCGACAAGCGCCTGATCGTGATCAAGCAGCCGATCGGCGTGACCGCTGCCATCACCCCGTGGAACTTCCCGGCCGCGATGATCACCCGTAAAGCCGGCCCGGCCCTGGCCGCCGGTTGCACCATGGTCATCAAGCCCGCTTCGCAAACCCCGTTCTCGGCCCTGGCGCTGGTTGAGCTGGCGCACCGTGCCGGCATCCCGAAAGGCGTGCTGAGCGTGGTCACCGGCAGCGCTGGCGACATCGGCGGCGAGCTGACCGGCAACCCGATCGTGCGTAAATTGTCCTTCACCGGCTCGACCGAAATCGGTCGCCAGCTGATGGCCGAATGCGCCAAGGACATCAAGAAAGTGTCCCTGGAGCTGGGCGGCAACGCGCCGTTCATCGTGTTTGACGACGCCGACCTGGATAAGGCCGTCGAAGGCGCGATCATCTCCAAGTACCGCAACAACGGCCAGACCTGCGTCTGCGCCAACCGCCTGTACATCCAGGATTCGGTGTACGACGCCTTCGCCGAAAAACTCAAAGTGGCCGTGGCCAAATTGAAGATCGGCAACGGTCTGGAAGACGGCACCACCACAGGTCCCCTGATCGACGAAAAGGCCGTGGCCAAGGTCCAGGAACACATCGCCGATGCCCTGAGCAAAGGCGCCACGCTGCTGGCGGGTGGCAAGGTCATGGAAGGCAACTTCTTCGAGCCGACCATCCTCACCAACGTGCCGAAAAACGCCGCTGTGGCGAAGGAAGAAACCTTCGGCCCGCTGGCGCCGCTGTTCCGCTTCAAAGACGAAGCCGAAGTGATCGCGATGTCCAACGACACCGAGTTCGGCCTGGCTTCCTACTTCTATGCCCGCGACCTGGGCCGTGTGTTCCGTGTGGCCGAAGCCCTGGAATACGGCATGGTCGGCGTCAACACCGGGTTGATCTCCAACGAAGTGGCGCCGTTCGGCGGTATCAAGGCCTCGGGCCTGGGCCGTGAAGGCTCCAAGTACGGGATCGAGGATTACCTGGAAATCAAATACCTCTGCCTGGGCATCTAAGCCCGGCAAGAGATTGCAGTGAACGCAGAGGGCACGAGAGCGCTGACCCTTTGCGTGTTTCAAGACGTTATTCGTAGTGGCCGGGAACGCTGTGGCAGTCGATCATCGCATGCTGCCGCAGTTGCCTCCCCGCCACGTATTCCTTGGACCCCGCCACCCGATGAGTGGCGAATGAGGACTTTATGAGCAAGACCAACGCATCCCTGATGAAACGCCGCGAAGCCGCTGTACCGCGCGGTGTCGGCCAGATCCACCCGATCTTCGCCGAATCCGCGAAGAACGCCACGGTGACCGACGTTGAAGGTCGCGAGTTCATCGACTTCGCCGGCGGCATCGCCGTGCTGAACACCGGTCACGTGCACCCGAAAATCATCGCCGCCGTGACCGAACAGCTGAACAAACTGACCCACACCTGCTTCCAGGTCCTGGCCTACGAGCCGTACGTCGAAGTGTGCGAGAAAGTGAACGCCAAGGTGCCTGGCGACTTCGCCAAGAAAACCCTGCTGGTCACCACCGGTTCCGAAGCCGTCGAAAACGCCGTGAAGATCGCCCGTGCCGCCACTGGCCGTGCCGGCGTGATCGCCTTCACCGGCGCCTATCACGGCCGCACCATGATGACCCTGGGCCTCACCGGTAAAGTCGTGCCGTACTCGGCCGGCATGGGCCTGATGCCCGGCGGCGTGTTCCGCGCGCTGTACCCGAACGAACTGCACGGTGTGAGCGACGACGATTCCATCGCCAGCATCGAACGCATTTTCAAGAACGATGCCGAGCCGCGTGACATCGCTGCCATCATCATCGAGCCGGTGCAGGGCGAAGGCGGTTTCTACGTCGCGCCGAAATCCTTCATGAAGCGCCTGCGCGAACTGTGCGACAAGCACGGCATCCTGCTGATCGCCGACGAAGTGCAAACCGGTGCCGGCCGTACCGGTACCTTCTTCGCCATGGAACAGATGGGCGTTGCTGCCGACCTGACCACCTTCGCCAAATCCATCGCTGGCGGCTTCCCGCTGGCCGGTGTGTGCGGCAAGGCCGAATACATGGATGCCATCGCTCCAGGCGGCCTGGGCGGCACCTACGCCGGTAGCCCGATCGCGTGCGCGGCTGCGCTGGCGGTAATGGAAGTGTTCGAAGAAGAGCACCTGCTGGACCGTTGCAAGTCCGTCGGCGAGCGTCTGGTCACTGGCCTGAAAGCCATCCAGGCCAAGTACCCGGTGATCGGTGATGTGCGTGCCCTGGGCGCGATGATCGCCGTCGAGCTGTTCGATGGCGGCGACACCCACAAGCCCAACGCTGCGGCCGTGGCTGCCGTGGTGGCCAAGGCGCGTGACAAGGGCCTGATCCTGCTGAGCTGCGGCACCTACGGCAACGTGTTGCGCGTGCTGGTCCCGCTGACCGCGCCGGACGAGCTGTTGGACAAAGGCCTGGCGATCATCGAAGAGTGCTTCTCCGAGCTGTAAGCGCAAGCTGACCTGATCGACAGAAAAAACCCGCTTCGGCGGGTTTTTTTGTGCCCGACCCGGCACATTCAGCCCAGGTTCATTGTACGTACCCGCCTCCATTGACTAAGGTGCAAGCATTGCCGATGGAGCGTGCTGGATGACTGCTGTTGATTTACCCGCTGTACCCCGTGTGTTGATTGCCGAAGCGGACCCTTGGTCGCGGGACCTGCTCAAGCAAGTGTTGTTGAACGTGCGCTGTGACGCACGGCTGGATGTGTGTGCCGATGGTCAGCAAGCGGCTACGTTGCTGCGGGAAAAAACCTACGACCTGATCCTGGCCGATTGGGAGCTGCCGGGCGTCGATGGCCTGAGCCTGCTGCGCAACGTGCGCCAGCAGCGCCGCTCGCCTGCGCTGCCGTTCATTCTGCTGAGCAGTCGCAATGACAGCGCCAGTGTGCGCGAAGCCCTGCCCCTGGCGCCCACGGCGTACCTGACCAAACCCCTGAACATGGAGAGCCTGACCCAGCGCCTGCAAGACCTGCTGCTCAATGAAGGCGAAAGCGTGTATTGCGAGATTCCGCCGCTGGCGCCGGGCATGACGTTGCCGGTGTTCCTGGAGCGCCGCCGCGAAGCTTCCGATGGCGCGCCGTTGCGCGTGGATGTGAAAGCTGCGGTACAAAAAAGCCTTGGGCCCAACGGCCTGGACCTCAAGCGCCTGGAAGACCAGGTGCGCATGGACCCGCAAATCACCGCCGTACTGATCGCCGCCGCCAACAGCGCCGGCCATCACGGCACGCCGGTGCAAACCCTGCCAGCGGCGTTGCACAAGCTGGCTGCCGGGCAAAGCATGAACCTGATCCTCGGCCTGTCCCTCAAGCACAACGTGGTGCTGGCCGACCCGGCGCTGGTGGCCTATGCCGAGCGCCACTGGCAGCTGTCCCAGGACACCGCCGACTACGCGCGACGCCTGGCGCGCATGCTGGAGTTGGATCACGAGCGTTGCTACAGCGCCGGTATCCTGCATCGGCTCGGCGACCTGGCCTTGTTGCGCTGCCTGGAAGACTGGCGGCTGGGCGGCGGCGCGCTGGATGACGAAGCGATTGGCGAGGCGCTCTACACTTTTGGTGCCGCCTATGGCTCGGCGTTGCGTGCGCGCTGGCGCTTGCCCCATGAACTGCGCCAGTTGATCGCGGCGATCTACTCGCTGGAGGGCGGGGTGTATGCGCGGGATGCGCTGGTGGTGAACCTGGCGGCGCAGATGGCGCGGCTGACCGAGCATGAAGGGCTCGAAGCGCTGGCGGCGGGCAAGACGGCGCGGTTGCTCAAGGTGGGTTTGTCGGAGCTGACTCGGGTGCGCAAGGCCTAGAGAACAGTGAGATCCAAATGTGGGAGCGGGCTTGCCCGCGATGAGGGTGTGTCAGTCAGCAGATTTCTAGCTGACCCACCGCCATCGCGGGCAAGCCCGCTCCCACACTGGATCTTTGTTGCGGCAGATATTTAGCTCGCGACGACGCGATTCTTGCCCAGTCGCTTGGCCTCATACATCGCCGCATCCGCGCGGGCGAACAGGCTGTCCAACGTCGAGTCCTCCTCGCTCAGGCTGGCCAAACCCTGGCTGACCGTCACCGTAAACGCCGATCCTTCATAGCTGAAACTCAACGCCTGGATCTCCTTGCCCAGCCGCTCCGCCACTTGCAACGCCATCTCCGGCGCACAACCGGGCAGGACCGCGGCGAATTCTTCGCCGCCAATGCGCCCGAACAGGTCGCCACGGCGCAATACCCCGCGACCGCTCTCGGCGATACGCCGCAGCACCTGGTCGCCCTCCAGATGGCCGTAGGAGTCGTTGACGTCCTTGAAGTCATCGATATCCAGCAACAGGAACGCCAAGGGCGCGCCCTGGGCGCAGGCGCTGTCGAAGGCCTGGTTGGCGCATTCGAAGAAGTGCCGGCGGTTGCTGCTCTGGGTCAGCACGTCGGTGGTGGCGAGGCGATGCAGCTCCAGTTCCAGCTGCTTTTTCTCGGTGATGTCTTCGGCCATGCCGACCACGATCACCGGCTCGCCGGGTTCCACCTGCTGATTGATGTAGCACTTGTCGCTGAGCCAGCGGATCTGCCCGTCGGCGGTGATGATGCGGTACTCGCGGTCTTCCACGGCGCCCTGTTCCAGCACGCGGGCCAGGCTGTGCTCGGCGTAGTCGAGGTCTTCGGGGTGAATGCTGTTGCGCCATTCACGGTGGTCGGCCAGCAGCAGGCCGGCCGAACGCCCGAATACCCGCTCGTAGGCCGGGCTCACGTACAGCACGCGGCGCGTTTCCCAGTCGATGGCCCACAGCACGGCGTTCACGCTGACCAACAGGGAACTGAGCAATTGTTCGCGCTCGCTCAGCCGCTCGACTTCGCCCTGGGCGTGCATCAGCGCCAGCAGCGTCGCCGCCGCTGCGGGGCGCGGGTGCTCGGTGCTGGGGGGATCGGGCTGGTAGGGCTTTTCGTGAACCATCGGCACAACTCTCTCTGGGCGCGCCGCAGGATGGAACAGCGGTCACTACAAGGGGCCGCCATGATGGCGAAGTGTTCATTGAGAGAGGGGAATTGCAGTGAAGTTCCGTCATCGGTCGCGATTGACGGTGTCCGAGAAATGGCGCCAAAAAGCCGGTGGGTGGGAGGGCAAGCCCTCCCACCGTAGGGTCAGACCGCTGCAGGACGCAGGGAATAGGTCTTCAATTGGTGGGCAAAGTCGCGCAGGGACTGGATGCCGCTGGCCTCGGCCTCATGCACCCATTCCTTGATGGCGGCGAGCATGTCGTGGCCATTGGTGCTGGTCTTGAGCCAGATCTGTTGCAGCGCCAGGCGCTTTTCGTAGATCACTTTCAGGGCCTGGCTGTGTTCCAGCATGCCCTGGATGCGCAGGTGATGGCGCTCATCCAGCAGGCTGGTCTCCCGCGACAGCAAACGCTTGGCGCGGTGGAACTGGTGGCGCACCGAGTGATCGACCTTTTCCAGCTCTTGCTTGACCAGCGGGCCGATCACCAGCTTGCGGTACTGGGCCATGATCTGGAAGCGGTTGTTGAGGATCGCCATCGCAGTGTCCATGTCCAGGTGGCCCTTGCCCTCGACGCGGTGGGCAATCGGCGCCACACGCTGCACCTTGGCCAGGCGCAGCCAGCTGAACACCTTGATCCAGGCCCAACCGAGGTCGAACTCCCACTTCTTCACCGACAGCTTGGCGGAGTTGGGGTAGGTGTGATGGTTGTTGTGCAGCTCTTCGCCACCGACGATGATGCCCCACGGCACCAGGTTGGTCGCCGCGTCACGGCATTCGAAGTTGCGATAGCCCACGGCATGGCCCAGGCCGTTGATCACGCCGGCGGCCCAGAACGGGATCCACATCATCTGGATCGCCCAGATGGTGATGCCGATGGTGCCGAACAGCAGCAGGTCGATCACGCCCATGATCGCCACGCCCAGCAGCGGGTAAGGGGTGTAGATTTTGCGTTCGATCCAGTCGTCCGGGCAGTTCTTGCCGTAGATGCGCAAGGTCTCGGGGTTTTCCGCTTCGGCGCGGTACAGTTCGGCACCCTTGCGCAACACGGTGGACAGGCCTTTGATCACCGGGCTGTGCGGGTCATCGACGGTTTCACATTTGGCGTGGTGTTTACGGTGGATGGCGGTCCACTCGCGGGTGTTCTGCGCCGTGGTCAGCCACAGCCAGAAGCGGAAGAAGTGTTTCAGGCCGGCATTGAGTTCCAGGGAACGATGGGCTGAATAGCGGTGCAGATAGACGGTGACCCCAACGATGGTCACGTGGGTCATCAACAGAGTGACTGCCACCAGTTGCCAGGCTGACAGGTCAAGAAAACCGTTGTACCACATAGGCTGTATGGCCCTCAGATAAAGAAAAAAACAGCTCACGCATTATCACTAAGCCTACAGAGAAAACCAGCCACCCTTTCAGATAGGAGTGACTGGATGTTTCTTATTCTATAATCCGCAGCCTTTGTAGGGCGATTCTGTTTTTTTAGTAAGGATTACTGAGCATATGCTGCTTTCATACCGAGGTGCCCTACGTGTAGGGCTGGTATACCTGCTGGTTTCCATTGTCTGGCTCCAGCTCAGCAACCAGGTATTGATCAACTTTCTCGATGAACCGAGGGAGCTGGGTCACTGGCTGCAGGTGCGCGGCTATGTGTGGGTGGCCCTCAGCGCGCTGGCCATTTACCTGCTCTGTGCGCGGTTTGACCGGGCCAGCCGGCTTGCCCAGCCCCTGCAGGAAAACCGCGAGCGCCTGCGCCAGGCCGCCGCCGTGTTCGACTGCACCCGCGAAGGCGTGCTGGTCACCGACGCCAAGGGCCTGATCGTGCATGTGAACCGGGCCTTTGTGGAGATCACCGGCTACCGCCGCGAAGACGTCATGGGCCAGCAGCCGAGCCTGTTCAAGTCTGGGCGCCATTCATCGGGTTTTTATCAACAGATGTTCCAGGCCCTGGGGCGTACCGGCGAATGGAGCGGAGAGATCTGGAACCGACGCAAGAGCGGCGAGATTTATCCACAGTGGCAAACCATCCGCGCCGTGCAGGATGATCTCGGCCACGTCAGCCACTACGTCGCGGTGTTCTCCGACATCACCGCCATCAAGCATTCCGAGCACGAACTGGCGCACCTGGCGCACCACGACCCGCTCACCGACCTGCCCAATCGCCTGCTGTTCACCGACCGCGCCGAGCAGGCGCTGGCCTCCGCGCAAGTGCACAAGCGCGGCTGTGCCTTGCTGCTGCTGGACCTGGACCACTTCAAGATCATCAACGACAGCCTTGGCCATAACGTCGGCGACCAACTGCTCAAGCTGGTGGGCGAGCGGCTCAAGGCCCTGTTCGGCCCCGGCGTGACCCTGGCGCGCCTGGGCGGCGACGAGTTCGCCGTGCTGGCGGAAAGTTGTCCACAGGTGGTGCAAGCCGCCGGCCTGGCGCAGCGCATGCTGGATACGATGAAACAACCGTTCATCTTTGACGGCCACCAGCTGTTTATCAGCGCCAGCGTCGGCATCAGCCTGTTCCCCAGCGATGCCCTGAGCGCCGAGCAACTGCTGCGCAACGCCGACTCGGCGCTGTTCAAGGCCAAGAGCGCCGGGCGCGAAGGCTACGCCCTGTACACCGAAGAACTCACCGCCCACGCGCAAAACCGCGTGGAAATCGCCAGCGAACTGCGCCGCGCCCTCGACCAGCACGAACTGCGCGTCTACTACCAGCCCGTGCACGACCTGCAAGACAGCCGCCTGATCGGCGTCGAGGCGCTGGTGCGCTGGGAACACCCGGAACGTGGCCTGGTGCCGCCGGGGGATTTCATCCCCATCGCCGAACGCACCGGGTTGATCGCCGACATCGACGCCTGGGTGCTGGACCAGTCGTGCCGCCAGATGGGCCAATGGCTGGCGCAGGGCGTGGCGCTGAATTTTATTGCGGTCAACGTCTCCAGCCGCCTGTTTGCCCGTCGCGAGCTGTACGAGCAAGTTGCCCAGGTGCTGCACGACACCGGCCTGGACCCGGCTTTTCTTGAGCTGGAAGTCACCGAAAGCGCGGTGATGGACGACCCCGAAGCCGCCCTGGAGCAACTGCATCGCCTGCGCGAACTGGGCTTGCGCCTGGCCATCGACGACTTCGGCACCGGCTATTCCTCACTGCTGCGCCTCAAGCGCCTGCCGGTGCAGAAACTCAAGATCGACCAGGGCTTTGTCGCCGGCTTGCCGTGGGACGAAGACGACGCCGCCATCGTGCGCGTGGTCATCGCCCTGGCGAAAAGCATGGGCATGCAGGTGCACGCCGAAGGGATCGAGCAGGTGGAGCAGGCGCGGTTCCTGTTGGAGCATGAATGCGACTTGGGCCAGGGTTACTGGTTTGGCCGGCCAGTGCCGGCGAGTGAAATCGACTGGAACCGAGCCCCGCCGATCCAAAGTTGAAATGCACTCAAAATGTGGGAGCTGGCTTGCCTGCGATAGCGGTGTGTCAGCCAGCACATCACTTGCTGATAGACCGCTATCGCAGGCAAGCCAGCTCCCACATTTGGATCGTCTCAAGGCTTAATTTCAGCCAAAACCCACAAAACCCGCACGCAACCCCACGTCCCACCAGAAAATTCTTTCTGGTTATATAAACATTCTTAAATAGTATTTTTAAGAATATCCGCGCTTATCTACTATCGCTCTCACGCCACCCGCAGTGCCGCCACTGCAAGGCACTTTTTATTTCAGGAGCGAGACCATGAGCGCATCTCTACGTAGCGTCGACGGCCAGGACGAAGCAGCCATTTTGCGTGAGATCCAGAGCGCATTGCGCGACCTGCGCTTTGGCGCGGTGGAAATCACCGTGCATAACGCGCAAGTGGTACAGATCGAACGCAAAGAAAAATTCCGCCTGCAAAACCCGGGTAACAAACCGAGCTGAGCAGTCACGGCGATTCGCATGCTAGACCCGCACTTATAAGAAAAAGCCAACACCCAGAATTTTCAGGAGCTTCTATGTCGTCGATTCGCCGTTACGCCCTGGCCGCCCTGGCCAGCGCCGTGTTTGCAGGTTCCGCCGTTGCCAAGGACTACGAGTTGCTCAACGTCTCGTACGACCCGACCCGTGAGCTGTACCAGGACTACAACGCTGAGTTCACCAATTTCTGGAAACAGTCCCACCCCGGCGACAACGTGAAAATCCAGCAATCCCACGGTGGCTCGGGCAAGCAAGGCCGCGCCGTGATCGACGGCCTGCGCGCCGACGTGGTGACCCTGGCCCTGGCCGGCGACATCGATGAAATCGCCAAGCTGGGCAAGACCCTCCCGGAAAACTGGCAGACCCGCCTGCCGGACGCCAGCACCCCGTACACCTCGACCATCGTGTTCCTGGTGCGCAAGGGCAACCCTAAAGGCATCAAGGATTGGGGCGACCTGATCAAGAAAGACGTGTCCGTGATCACCCCGAACCCGAAAACCTCCGGCGGCGCCCGCTGGAACTTCCTCGCCGCCTGGGCCTACGGCCTGAAAACCGGCGGCAGCGAAGCCAAGGCCCAGGAATACGTTCAAGCGCTGTTCAAACACGTACCTGTGCTGGACACCGGCGCACGCGGTTCGACCATCACCTTCGTCAACAACGGTCAGGGTGACGTGTTGCTGGCCTGGGAAAACGAAGCCTTCCTCGCGCTGAAAGAAGACGGCGGCGCAGACAAGTTCGACATCGTCGTGCCGTCCCTGTCGATCCTCGCCGAGCCGCCAGTGGCCGTAGTCGACAAGAACGCCGAGAAAAAGGGCAACACCGAAATCGCCACTGAATACCTGAAACACCTGTACAGCCCGGCTGGCCAGGAGATTGCGGCGAAGAACTTCTACCGCCCACGGGATGCGAAAGTTGCCGCCAAATACGCCCAACAGTTCCCGAAACTGGACCTGGTGACTATCGACAAAGACTTCGGCGGCTGGAAAACTGCCCAACCGAAATTCTTTAACGACGGTGGCGTGTTCGACCAGATCTACACGGCGCAGTAAGCAACACTACCTGTAGGAACCCGCTTTTCTGTGAGATCTGGCTTGTGTGGGAGCTGGCTTGCCTGCGATAGCATCACCAAGGTGTGACTGACACACCGAGGTGCCTGCATCGCGGGCAAGCCCGGCTCCCACAGAAAAGCCAGCTCCCACACAAAGCGCGCTCCTACAGTGGTTTCTACCCTTTTACCAAGGACTCTTATGTCGCGTCGTATCTCCCCCGTCATACCCGGCTTCGGGCTGACGCTGGGCTACACCGTGGTGTACCTCAGCCTGATCGTACTCATCCCCCTCGCGGCGATGTTTGTACACGCCGCTCAACTTACCTGGGATCAGTTCTGGAACATCATCTCCGCCCCGCGCGTGCTGGCTGCGTTGAAGTTGAGTTTCAGCACCGCGTTGTACGCCGCGCTGATCAACGGCGTGATCGGCACGCTGCTGGCCTGGGTGCTGGTGCGCTACACCTTCCCCGGCCGCAAGATCATCGATGCGATGATCGACCTGCCCTTCGCCTTGCCCACCGCCGTGGCGGGTATCGCACTGACCGCCTTGTACACGCCGAATGGTTTTGTCGGCCAGTTTGCCGCCGACCTGGGTTTCAAGATCGCCTACACCCCGCTGGGCATCACCCTGGCGCTGACCTTCGTCACGCTGCCCTTCGTGGTGCGCACGGTGCAGCCGGTACTGGCCGATATCCCCCGGGAAATCGAAGAAGCCGCCGCCTGCCTGGGCGCCAAGCCGTTGCAGGTGTTCCGCTACATCCTCGTGCCGGCGCTGCTGCCCGCGTGGCTCACCGGTTTCGCCCTGGCGTTTGCCCGTGGCGTCGGTGAGTACGGTTCGGTGATCTTCATCGCCGGCAACATGCCGATGAAAACCGAGATCCTGCCGCTGCTGATCATGGTCAAGCTCGACCAATACGACTACCGCGGCGCCACCTCCATTGGTGTGCTGATGCTGGTGGTTTCCTTTGTCCTGCTGCTGCTGATCAACTTGTTGCAGCGGCGCATCGAACGTCCATAAGGAGGCGCGGAACATGTCCCAATCGTCTATTTCCGCCGCGTCCTCGGCCAACGCTGCCCGCCGTGGCAGTGCGGTGTCGCGACGTATCCTGATCAGCCTTGGCTGGCTGGTGTTCGCCTTGTTCCTGCTGTTGCCGCTGTTGATCGTGGTGACCCAGGGCCTGAAGAACGGCCTTGGTTCGTTCTTCACCGCGATCCTCGAACCCGACGCGCTGTCGGCGCTGAAACTCACGGTGATCGCCGTGGCGATTTCGGTGCCGCTCAACGTGGTGTTTGGCGTCAGCGCTGCCTGGTGCGTGAGCAAATACTCGTTCCGTGGCAAGAGCATCCTGGTCACGTTGATCGACCTGCCGTTCTCGGTGTCGCCGGTGATCGCCGGCCTGGTCTACGTGCTGATGTTCGGCGCCCAGGGCTTCTTTGGCCCGTGGTTGCAGGACCATGACATCCAGCTCGTGTTCGCCTTGCCCGGCATTGTGCTGGCGACCATCTTCGTCACCGTGCCGTTCGTGGCCCGTGAACTGATCCCGCTGATGCAAGAGCAGGGCACCCAGGAAGAAGAAGCCGCGCGCCTGCTCGGTGCGAATGGCTGGCAGATGTTCTGGCACGTCACTGTGCCGAATATCAAATGGGGCCTGATCTACGGCGTGGTGCTGTGTACCGCACGGGCCATGGGGGAGTTTGGCGCGGTGTCGGTGGTGTCCGGCCACATTCGCGGCGTCACCAACACCCTGCCGCTGCACGTCGAGATTCTCTACAACGAATACAACCACGTCGCCGCGTTTGCGGTGGCCAGCCTGCTGCTGATCCTGGCGCTCTTCATCCTGCTGCTCAAGCAGTGGAGCGAGAACCGTATCAACCGCCTGCGCAACAGTGCCGGTGATGAATAAGTCATGTCGATCGAAGTCCGTAATGTCAGCAAGAACTTCAACGCCTTCAAGGCCCTGAACAGCATCAATCTGGACATCCAGAGTGGCGAGCTGGTGGCGTTGCTTGGCCCGTCCGGCTGCGGCAAGACCACCTTGCTGCGCATCATCGCCGGCCTCGAAACCCCGGATGACGGCAGCATCGTGTTCCACGGTGAAGACGTCTCCGGCCACGACGTGCGTGATCGCAACGTCGGCTTTGTGTTCCAGCACTACGCGTTGTTCCGCCACATGACCGTGTTCGACAACGTTGCCTTCGGCCTGCGCATGAAACCGAAGAACCAGCGCCCGAGCGAAAGCCAGATCGCCAGCAAAGTCCACGAGCTGCTGAACATGGTGCAACTGGACTGGCTGTCCGACCGCTACCCGGAACAACTCTCCGGCGGCCAGCGCCAGCGTATCGCCCTGGCCCGCGCCCTGGCGGTGGAGCCGAAAGTGCTGCTGCTCGACGAACCGTTCGGCGCCCTTGACGCCAAGGTGCGTAAAGAACTGCGCCGCTGGCTTGCACGCCTGCACGAAGACATCAACCTGACCTCGGTGTTTGTGACCCACGACCAGGAAGAGGCCATGGAAGTCGCCGACCGCATCGTGGTGATGAACAAGGGCGTGATCGAGCAGATCGGCTCACCGGGCGAAGTCTACGAAAACCCGGCCAGTGATTTCGTCTATCACTTCCTCGGCGATTCGAACCGCCTGCACCTGGGTGAAGACAATCATGTGTTGTTCCGCCCCCACGAAGTGTCGCTGTCGCGCCATGAACTGGAAGACCACCACGCTGCCGAAGTGCGCGATATCCGCCCGTTGGGTGCGACCACGCGCGTGACGTTGAAGGTGGAAGGCCAGAGCGAGCTGATCGAAGCCGAAGTGGTCAAAGACCACGACAGCCTCACCGGTTTGGCCCGTGGCGAGACACTGTTCTTCAAGCCCAAGGTCTGGCAAAAAGCCTGAGAACACTGCACCACCCACTGTGGGAGCGGGCTTGCCCGCGATAGCGGTCTGTCAGTTGCCAATGTGCTGACTGACCCACCGCTATCGCGGGCAAGCCCGCTCCCACATTTAAATCCCGCTGGGCTTTAGATCGCGGCGCGCCACTGGGCCCGAGCGTGCTTCGATCTGCTGCTTGAGGTCATGCCGCAGCCCCACCAGAAACGCCAACTCCGCCACCACAAACAACGGCCCGACGATCAGCCCCGACACATCGTCCACAAACGCCGGCTTTTTACCCTCGTAATAGTGCCCGACAAACTGAATCACCCAGCCCACCACAAACATCCCGATCCCGCTGCCCAGCCACACCAGCGTGCTCTGCGCCGCCAACACATGCCCGGCCCACACCGACAAGCCCATCAGCACCGTCATCAACACACCGAGCGCCAGCTCCAGGCGCAGGTAAAACCACGCCGAAAACAACGCGAGCAGCACCGCCGGTGAAACCCACAGCCCACCCACGGCCCATTCGGGACGCGACAGCAACACCGCCACCGCGACCACAATCAACGGGATGCCGATAAAGTGGCTGGCGATATTGCGCGGGTCGCGGTGGTAGGCGGCGTATTGGCTGAGGTGATCGACGAGGCTTTTCATTGTTGTTCCTCCTGTAGGATGTTTGATCATGCCCTGTCAGCCTTTGCCTGACTGTCAGCTGGGCGACAATCTTCGGAGTTCCCATGGATGCAGCGCAATGGCACGCGCAACTGGCGACCGGCCAGTGGTTCAGTCACCTGCCCGCACCGTTTCAGACTAGCTTGCTGGCCCACGCCCGGTTGCGTCAGCTGACGGCGGGGCAATACCTGTTCAAGCGCGGCGACCCGCCGTGCGGCCTGTATGCGGTGCTCGAGGGCAGCCTGCGCATCAGCGCGGTCAATGAACACGGCAAGGAAGCGGTATTGAGCCTGGTGGAGCCGCCTTTCTGGTTTGGCGAGATCTGCCTGTTCGACGGCCTGCCGCGCACCCACGACGCCTGCGCCGTCGGCCCGTGCACGCTGTTGCAGGTGCCGCAGCAGGCGCTGTTGAAAGACCTCGACGAAAATCCGCGCTACTGGCGCGACCTGGCCCTGTTGATGAGCCAGAAACTGCGCCTGAGTTTTATCGGCCTCGAACAGCTGCGCCTGATGCCGGCGTCGGTGCGCCTGGCCCATCGCTTGCTGATGATCATTGACGGTCATGGCGACATCGAGCCCTCACGGCGCCTCGTGCAACTGCCCCAGGAAGACCTGGCGGCGATGCTCAGCCTGTCGCGCCAGACCACCAACGCCCTGCTCAAGGACCTGCAAGCCCAAGGCATCGTGCGCCTGGGCTACGGCGCGATCGAAATCCTCGACGCCGGGCGGTTGCGGGAGGCGGCGCACACCTGAGGGTGTTAGCCTGCTGGCCTGATCAATCGAGGTGTCTTATGCGCGTGCTGTTAGTGGAACATGAATCCGACGAGGCACAGCGGATGGCCCAGGGCTTGAACGAGGCCAGCTACAGCGTGGACGTGGCGGCCAACGGCATGGCGGCCCAGCGTCTGGTCGAGGACGGCGAGTACGACCTGGTGATCCTCGACGTGATGCTGCCCGGGCTGAATGCCTGGAAATTGCAGCAGGCGATTCGCCAGAAGGGCGACACGCCGCTGTTGTTCCTGACGACGCCCGGCGGCATTGAAGACCGACTGCGGGGGTTGGAATTGCATGAGGATGACTACCTGCTCAAGCCGTTTGAGGCCAAGGCGTTGGTGGCGCGGGTGAGGTCGGTGTTACGGCGTGATCGTGGGCGTTGACCTTACGGGCGCCATCGCGGGCAAGCCCGCTCCCACAGGTGACCGGGTTCCAACCTTGGAATGCAATCAAATGTGGGAGCGGGCTTGCCCGCGATGAGGCCCTCAAAACCAACACAAATCCAACTACCGCAACCCCTCCCGAAACTGCCCCGGCGTCACCCCCGTCCACCGCTTGAACGCCCGGCTAAAACTGCTGGTATCAGCAAACCCCAACAAATGACTGATCTCCGCCAATGAACACTGCGGATCGCGCAAGTGCAGCAACGCCAAATTCTCCCGGCACTCATTGAGCAACGCATCAAACCGGCAACCTTCATCCGCCAGATGCCGCTGCAAGCTGCGCAAGCTCAAGTGCAACGCCTGGGCGACCCGTTCCGCGCTCGGCTCGCCATCGGGCAATTGCGCTTCGATCACCCGGCGCACCTTGCGCTCCCAGGTCAGTGGTTGCAGTTGGGCGAGGGTGCGTTTGAGCACGGTTTCATTGTGCTCGGCCAGCTCGGGGTTGGCGTCGTCGAGGTGGCTGTCGAAGTCCTGGGCGGCGAATTCCAGGCGGTCTTCCTCGGCGCCAAAAAACACCGGCGCGCGAAACACCGTGTGCCAGGGCTGGGGATCGACCGGCTCGGGGCGCCGCAAATACACGGCTAAGGGGGCGTAGTCCCGGCCCAGGCGATTGCGGCATGTACGCACATAAATCGCCGCAAAGGCATCGATGGCTTCGAACGCCGGCGCCGGGCTGCCGGCAGGTTGCAGCATGCGAAAGCGATAGCGTTCTCCATCACCGTCCAAGGTCAGGGTCAGTGCATCACTGACCACCTGGTGATAACGCACGATGCGCTCGAACACCTCCCGCAGGCTGCCGCTGGCCACCAGCGCATAACCCAGCGCATGAAAGGTGGTGGGGCTGACAAACCGCGACACCCGCAAGCCAATCGCCGGGTCGCCGCTGGCCTGCACCGCCAGTTCCCACAGCCGCGTGGTGGCCGACAGCGGGTAGCGCGCATTCGGGTCGTCCATCTGCTGCGGGTCGAGCCCGGCTTGCGCGCACAGCGCGGCGCTGTCGAGGCCGAGGGCGTCGAGCTGCTTGCGCAGGGCGCGGGTCCAGCTGGCGAGGGAGGTGGGTTCGGGCATGGCGATTGGCGCTTGCGGTCAACAGGTTGGCGTCCGGGGCTAGCGCCCTGCCAGATCGCGTGGGGCAGGATGGACGCATCAATAACCAGAGGATGGAAGCATGGACGGTACTTCTGCAAGTCCCCAGCAGATGAACGCGCAACAGCGTTCGGCGCATATCCGTGAAGTGGTGCTGGCCGAAGGCGTGCGCTTGCGCCAGCAGCATCCGTGGCTGCTGCATCAGGACGCGCTCGGCGCGGGCATCCTGGCGTTTGCGTTGCTCGGCATGGTTGGCTCGGCAGCGCTCTACATCGAGGGTCATATGGCCTGGTGGGCGTGCCTGTTGATCAACGCGTTCCTGGCTTCACTGACCCACGAGCTGGAACACGACCTGATCCACAGCATGTACTTTCGCAAGCAGCGCATCCCCCACCACCTGATGATGGGCTTGGTGTGGCTGGCGCGGCCGAGCACGATCAACCCGTGGATTCGCCGCCACCTGCACCTCAACCATCACAAGGTCTCCGGCACCGAGACGGACATGGAAGAACGCGCCATCACCAACGGCGAGCCCTGGGGGTTTGCGCGGCTGTTGATGGTGGGCGACAACGTCATGTCGGCGTTTATCCGCCTGCTGCGGGCCAAGACCTGGAAGCACAAGCTCAGCATCCTCAAGCGCTCGCTGCTGGTGTATGCGCCGCTGGCGCTGCTGCATTGGGGCGCGTGGTATGTGTTCCTCGGCTTCCACGCGGCCAATGGCATCGCCAGCCTGCTGGGCGCGCCCATCGAGTGGTCAGCCACGACCTTGCAGGTGATGCAGGTGATCGATATCGCCGCCGTGGTGATCATCGGCCCCAACGTGCTGCGCACCTTTTGCCTGCACTTTGTCAGCTCCAACATGCACTACTACGGCGATGTGGAACTGGGCAACGTGATCCAGCAGACCCAGGTGTTGAACCCGTGGTGGATGTGGCCGTTGCAGGCGTTCTGCTTCAACTTTGGCAGCACCCATGGCATCCACCATTTTGTGGTGAAGGAGCCGTTCTACATCCGCCAGATGACCGCCAAGGTGGCGCACAAGGTGATGGCGCAGATGGGCGTGCGCTTCAATGATTTCGGGACGTTTGCGCGGGCCAATCGGCTTGGTTTTCCACCGCCAGCAACGTCTCGATCAACGCCTTCGCCGCAGGCGACAAGCGCGCCCCAGCGCGGCTGATTATCCCGCAGCGGTTGCTCAAGCTGTCGAGGGCGTGGGGCAGGTTGCGCCAGTGCAGCACCTGCAACGCGCCACTGGCGAAGTCATCGACGAAGGCTTCTTCGGCGCCCAGGCCAATCGCATCGGACTGGCGCACGATGCTCGCCAACGCGGCGAACTGTTCCAGCTCGATGGCGGGGGCAAAGTCGATGCGCCCACTGAGGTTGGCCAACAGCTTGCGAATGCCCGGCGCGATCAGCGGCGTGGCCAGCGGGTAGCCGAACAGGTCGTTGGTGGACAGGCTGTCCTTGGCCAATAGCGGGTGCCCGGCACGGCAGAAAAACACGCTGCGCCGGGGCGTGAGGGCCTGGGTCTGGAAGTTCGGGTCGGCTTCGAAGTGACGTACATCGGCGATAAAAAATTCGATCTCTTCGCGACTCAGGCTGCGCCCGAGCCGCTCCCAGTTATCCACCTGCAAGGCACTGCGCACCTTCGGGTAGGCGCTGACAAACCGCGCCAGGGCCTCGGGCAGCAGGTTGACCGCCGCCACCACGTCGCAGCCCAAACGCACTTCGCCGGCGTCGAGTTTGGTCATGCGCGTGACTTCGTGGCTGAGCAATGCCGCGCCTTGCACCAGGCTCAGGGCATGTTGCAGCACCACCTGGCCTTCCGGGGTGGGGCGCAGCTCTTTGTGGGCGCGGTCCACCAGCACGCAGCCGAATTCTTGCTCCAGGCCCTGGATGCTGCGGCTGAACGCCGGTTGCGTGATGCCCATGGCGTCGGCGGCGCGCACGAAACTGCGGTGCTCGTTGAGCGCGATGAAATAGCGCAGTTGGCGAAGATCCATGGGGGGCCCGGCGTCCAAGAGGAGAACCGGGATTTTAAGCGCCGCGCTTATTCCGTCAATGAAGCATGTTTGTTTTATCTAGATCTTAAACGCATAACTATAGAGCGGGCGCCGTGCGGTAGGTCGCCGGGCTGAACACCCGCGTGACCACCAGCATCGCCACGGCGGTGACGGCCAGCACCACCCAGGCGCTGATGAAGTTGCCGTTGAGCTCGCGCAGCCAGCCGGTCATCCACGGCGACACGGCATTGATCAAAAAGCCCACGCCTTGCACAAAGGCCGCCAGTTGCCCGGCCTGGCGCGGGTCGCGGTGGTGGTCGAGGGTCAGCAGCAGGCTCAGGGCAAAACACGCGCCGAGGCCAAAGCCACACAACGCGACCCACAGGTGGGGAAATTGCAGCGGCGCCATGCTCAGGCCCAGATAACCCACGGTCTGCGCCAACAGGCTGATGCCAAGCAACGGCCGCCGGTCGATGCCGCGTTGTGCCAGCACCGGCATCAGCAGGGCGGCGAGCACCTGGAAGATGGTCATGAACGCCAGCAACGAGCCGCTGGGCAACACGCCCCAGCCCAGCTGCTGATAGAACGCCGGTAGCCACGCCACCAGGCTCATATAGCCGCAGTTCACCAAACCGAAATACAGCGCCAGCAACCACGCACGACGATTGCGCAGGCCCTTGAACGCCGGGATCTCCTTGACGCTCTTTGCCGCGCCCAGAGGCAACCAGGCCCACAGCAACAACGCGCCCAGCGCCGGCAACAGCCACACGCCCAGGCCCGCCTGCCAATCGCCGAACTGCGTAGCCACCAGCGGGCTGAGCAGCGCCGCGAGCCCGCCGCCGGCCATCAGCGAGGCCGAGTACACGCCCATCGCCACCGGCACGCGGTGCTGGAATTCGCGCTTGATCATCGCCGGCACCAGCGCCTGGATCAGCGCCACGCCGGCACCGCCCAGCAACGCCGTGACCAGCAGCGCCGCGCCCTGGCCCATCAGCCAGCGGGCGAGGCACGCCAGCAGGATCATCATCAGGCCCAAGGCGATGCCGCGCCGCTCACCCAGCTGCGCCTCGACACGCACGCCGACCAACGCCACCAGGCCCATGCAAATCACCGGCAGGCTGGTGAGCAGGGCGCTGCTCTGGAAACTCAGGCCGGTGGCCAGGCGAATCTCGCCGAGCAACGGGCTGATGGAACTGAGGATCGGTCGCAGGTTGAGGCCCAGCACAATCAGCAGGCCCCAGCCGGCGAGGGATTTATTGAGGGTCATGCAGCGCCCTTGCGGCAGATAAATGAGGCGTGAGTATGGCCAGCGCCGCAGGTATTCTGAAATTAAATATAACCATGAAAACCAGTGGCAAATGGAATGGTGAGTGCGATGTTCGATCCCGTGTTGTTACGCAGCTTTGTCGCCGTGGTGGAGTGCGGCAACTTCACCCGCGCCGCCGAGCGCCTGCACTTGACCCAATCCACCGTGAGCCAGCAGATCCGCCGCCTGGAAGACGTCGCCGGCTGCCAGTTGCTCGACCGCGACCAGCGCCATGTGGTCGCCACCGCCGAGGGTGAACGCCTGCTGGCCTACGCGCGGCGCATCCTCGCGCTGCATGAAGAGGCTGCCGACGTGTTGATCAACCAGCAAAGCGACGGCGTGTTGCGCCTCGGTGTGCCGGAGGATTTTGCCGCCGAGCGCCTGATGCCCTTGCTGTCGGCGTTTGTGCTGGCGTATCCCCGGGTGCGCCTGGAAGTCACCAGCGGCCTTGGCCCGGAGTTGCAGCGCCAGTACCGCAGCGGTGAATTCGATGTGTTGCTGGTCAAGCAGATGGGCGACAGCGACGACTGCCTGGCGTCCTGGCCGGAACCGCTGTGCTGGGTCGACAGCCGCAGCACGCCGTCCCTGGGGCGTGATCCGCTGCCATTGGTGGCGTTTCCAGTGGGTGGGCTGTACCGCAATGAAATGCTGCAACACCTGGAAGTGGGCGGCTGGCGCTGGCGCATCGGCTATTCCAGCGCGAGCCTGGCCAGTGTGTGCTCGGCGGTGGCGGCGGGGTTGGGGATCAGCTTGTTGCCGCGTCGTGTGGTGCAGGCCGGGCACCGGATCCTTGGCGACGACAGCGGTTTGCCGGCGGTGCAGGGCGTGCGCCTGGCGCTGTATGCACGCAGCGGCTTGGGCGCGGCGGGGCAGTGTTTGCAGAGCGAGTTGTTCGATTTATGCGCAAACAACCCCCATTGATTCATGCCTTTGCGGAATATTTTGTATGCCTGCAAAGCATTGAAAAAAACCGCCTCGGCGCCAGGCCACGGAAGACGTGGCCTTGGCGTTTCTGAATGTTTCGTTTATTCAGTTTGGATCTATGTATAACTTTAAAGATTACTTTAAGAGATAAGCGTCTGGCCCCGATGATTCAGCCCTCGACGGCCTTCCACGCAGGCCCGTCGGTTTTTTGGTTTCAAGACCGTAGGGAGTGAATCAATGGGCAATGTCCAGACCGCCGCCAGTGCACCAGAGGCGCAATGGCGCCAGGCACCGAGTGGTGAGTTGGTCGACCTTGGGCGGCCGCACCGCGCGCCGTTGGGGCAACTGCGCACGCAGCAAACCCCCAAGCGTTTCTCCAGCCGGCGCGAAGGGATTCTGCTGGGCCTGCTGGTGCTGGCCCTGCACGCTGCGGTGATCTACTGGGTGGCGCAGAAGCCCACGCCGGTGCTGCCGATCGTGCCGCCGGAAATTCCGCCGATGACCATCGAATTTTCCCAGCCGGCGCCGCCGGTGGTGGAACCGCCACCGCCCGTGCCGCCGCCACCACCGCCGCCGCCTGTGGTCGAGCCACCGCCACCGGTGGTGGATGAATTGGCCGCCAAGCCGGCGCCGCCAAAACCGATTCCAAAACCCAAGCCAAAGCCCGTGCCGAAGCCTGAGCCCAAGCCCGCCCCGAAACCGGTCGAGCAACCGCCTGCGCCACCGACACCCGCACCGCCTGCGCCGCCCGCTCCACCGGCGCCGGCCCCGGTCACACCGGCTTCGGCCAACGCCGCGTACCTGAAGAACCCGGCGCCCGAGTACCCGTCACTGGCCCAGCGCCGGGGCTGGGAAGGCACTGTGTTGTTGCGGGTACAGGTGCTGGCCAGCGGCAAGCCGGGCGAGATCCAGATCCAGAAAAGCAGCGGTCGCCAGCAACTCGACGACGCCGCACTGGCCGCGGTGAAGCGCTGGAGCTTCGTGCCGGCCAAGCAGGGCGACGTGGCGCAGAACGGCTGGGTCAGCGTCCCGATCGATTTCAAGATTCACTAACTATTCGGCTGCGGTGTGTCTCACACGCCGCGACCTGCACAGAGGGAACACATCATGGCATTAGCATCTCCACTTGAATCCATCGAAAGCGCGGTGATCTGGCTGCTGGTGGTCTTTTCGGTCGCGACCTGGGGCCTGGCGCTGTTGAAGGGCGTGCAGTTCGGGCGGCTCAAGGCGCAGGATCGCAAGTTCCACAAACAGTTCTGGGCGGCGTCGAGCCTCGACTCGGCTGCCGAGCTGGCGGAAACCCAACCCGGCGCCGCTGCTCGTGTGGCCCAGGCGGGTTACGCGGCAATCCAGGTCGGTGACACCCCGCACGCGGCGGATCTGAGCCAGGCCATCAACCACCAGGACCGCCTCGAACGTGCCCTGCGCCAGCAGATCGTGCGTGAGCGTCGCTCTCTGGAAACCGGCCTGGCCGTGGTCGCCAGTATCGGCAGCACCTCGCCGTTCATCGGTCTGTTCGGCACCGTGTGGGGCATCATGGAAGCGCTCAAAGGCATCAGCGCCGCCGGTTCCGCCAGCCTCGAAACCGTGGCCGGGCCGATTGGTGCCGCGCTGGTGGCAACGGGCGTTGGTATTGCCGTCGCCGTGCCAGCGGTGCTGGTCTACAACTACTTCCTGCGTCGCCTCAAGCTGACCGCCGCCGACCTCGACGACTTCGCCCACGACTTCTACAGCCTCGCGCAGAAAAATTCGTTCCGCGTGCTGCTGCACCCGGCGCTGAACAAAACGGCGGCCGGCACCCCGCAAAAAGTGAAGGAGGCGTCCTGACATGGCCTTCTCCACGCAAGACAGCGATGAGGTGCTGAGCGAGATCAACGTCACGCCGCTGGTAGACGTGATGCTGGTGCTGCTGGTGGTGTTTATCGTCACCGCGCCGCTGCTGACCAACGCGATCCCGATCAACCTGCCCAAGACCGAGGCCGTTGCCCCGGTGGAGCAGAAGGACCCGCTGGTGGTGAGCATCGACGGTGCCGGCAAAGTGTTTATCAACAAGGATGAAATCCAGCCGAACCTGCTGGAGTTCAACCTGCAGGCGGCCAAGGCCAAGGATCCCGATGTGCGGGTGCAACTGCAGGCCGATGACGGCGTGAATTATGGCGAAGTGGCGCGAGCCATGGCGTCTATCGAACGCGCGGGGATTACCAAGTTGTCGGTGATTACCGCTCGTTAAGCTACACAAGCCTCGACAATTTTTTGGCCGTCTCCTTGGCAGGGTGCGGCCTTTTTTTTGCGCGCGATTTAACGAAAACCACCTTTTCCAATTTGGAACAGGGTCAATGTGGGAGCTGGCTTGCCTGCGATGCAGACAACTCGGTACATCAGGCAAAGCCAGTTGATGCCATCGCAGGCAAGCCAGCTCCCACACAAGCCAGTTCCCACAGGTTGACTCGTTGTGGTTTTGAGTTTTTGGTTATTAATAAATAGCTTCTTATTCCTTAACGAATATAAAACCCGTCCCTATACTGTCCTACAACGTTAAACGCTGCAGGAGGGCACACCCATGCACAGCGAGTCGATTCGTTATCTGATCGTGCCGGGCTGGCAAGGATCGCCAGAAGATCATTGGCAAACTCATTGGCAGAACAGCCTGCCCAACAGCGCCCGCGTGGAGCAGGCCGACTGGCTGACGCCGCGCCGCGAAGACTGGGTGGCCGCGCTGGCCGAGGCCATTGCTGCCGACAGCACGCCGGTGATCCTGATCGCCCATAGCCTGGGTTGCATCACCGTGGCCCATTGGGCGGCGACGGCGCCCGTGCAGTACTTGCGACAGGTGCGTGGCGCCTTGCTGGTGGCGCCAGCCGATGTCGAACGGCCTGCCTGCTCGCCGGCCCTGCGCAATTTCGCGCCGATTCCTACCGACCTGCTGCCGTTTCCCAGCCAGGTGGTCAGCTCCGACAACGACAGTGCCGTCAGCGCCCCACGGGCCCTGGAGCTGGCGCGTCAGTGGGGCGCCGAAGCAGGCATCCTCTCGGGCGCGGGGCATATCAACGTGAAGTCCGGCCATCAGCGCTGGGAGCAGGGTTTTGCCTACCTCTATCGCCTGCAAAACCGCCTTGAGCACCACGCCCGCCGTAGTGCCTGAATATTTTTCAACGCCCCGTCCCTGAGTGGAGCCGGGGCGGGAGCCTGCCATGAGTCTGCATGAAACCTACGGCCAGCCACTGCTGACCTTTCCCGACGCCGATAAAAGCCCGCTGAGCATCCGCGCCAAGGCGCTGGTGTTTGTCGACCCCCGTTCGCGCCAACTGCGCGAAGACCTCGAAAGCCTCGCGCCGCGCGCCTTGCCCGTGTTGATTCGCGGCGAGACCGGCAGCGGCAAGGAGCTGTTGGCGCGCCACATTCACCGTGGCAGCGATCGCGGCGGCTTGTTTGTCTCGGTCAACTGCGGCGCCATCAGCCCGACCTACGCCGACGCGGAGCTGTTCGGTTACGCCGCCGGCAGCCACAGCGGCGCGGCCAGCAGCCGAGCCGGCTGGTTTGGTTCGGCCAATGGCGGCACCTTGTACCTGGACGAGATCGGCGACTTGCCGCTGCCGATCCAGGTCAAATTGCTCGCCGCCCTGGAAAACCACGAAGTCACCCGCGTCGGCGCCCATCAGCCGAGCCCGGTGGATGTGCGCCTGGTCGCCGCCACCAGCATCGACCTGGCCCAGGCCGTGGCGGCGGGCAAGTTCCATGAGCGCCTGTTCCATTACCTGAGCGAAGGCCAGCTGGAGCTGCCGGCGCTGCGCGAGCGGGTCGGCGATATCTTGTCCCTGGCGGAATACTTCCTCGGCATCTACAGCCAGCGCCTGGACTTGCCGGTGCCACTGATCAGCGACGCTGCCCAGCAGGTGCTGGAACAGCACAGCTGGCCGGGCAATACCCGTGAGCTGGAAAACGTTATTCACTTTGCGTTGCTGGTGAGCAGTGGCGACGAGATCTTGCCCGAGCATTTGAATTTGCCGGTGGCGGGCTCGCCGTTAGAGCAGGTCCAGCGGATCTTCAACAACGCCAGCGCCGCCGAACGGGAAACCTTACGAAAATTCCTACATGAACAAAATGGAATATCAAAGTGAATAAAAGATATTGTTCGGGAATAAAAAATCTAGGTATTGTCCGTTTCACGCCGCGATAGCACATCGCTGGCACACCACATGACAAGCGGCCGTCACCGACGCCCCGGAATTAAGGACACTGCATGAAAAAGGTTCTGTTGTTTACCGCGCTGGCGGCTGCCCTGACTGCAAGCTTCGCCCAAGCCAACGAGAAACTGGTGGTTGCCGCCACGCCGATCCCGCACGCGGAGATCCTCGAGCTGATCAAGCCGACCCTGGCCAAAGAAGGCGTGGACCTGCAGATCAAAGTCTTCACCGACTACGTACAACCCAACGTACAAGTGGCGGAGAAGCGTCTGGACGCGAACTACTTCCAGACCCTGCCATACCTGGAAAACTTCAACAAAGGTAAAGGCACCAACCTGACCACCGTGGTCGGCGTGCACGTTGAACCGTTCGGCGCCTACTCGAAGAAGATCAAGAACATCTCCGAGCTGAAAGATGGCGCCACCGTGGCCATCCCGAACGAAGGCTCCAACAGCGGCCGCGCCCTGTTGCTGCTGCAAAAGGCCGGCGTGATCACCTTGAAAGACCCGAAAAACGCCTTGGCGACGCCGAAAGACATCGCCAGCAACCCGAAGAACCTGAAGTTCAAAGAGCTGGAATCGGCCCTGCTGCCACGCGTGCTGGACCAGGTTGACCTGGACCTGATCAACACCAACTACGCCCTGGAAGCCGGCCTGAACCCGGCGAAAGACGCGCTGTTGATCGAAGGCGCTGATTCTCCGTACGTGAACTACCTGGTGGCACGCCCTGACAACAAGGACAGCGATGCGATCCAGAAACTGTCCAAGGCCCTGACCAGCCCGGAAGTCAAAGCCTTCATCGAGAAAAAATACAGCGGCGCCGTGCTGCCGGCGTTCTGATGTAAGCCAAAACCCCCTTCAAGGTTTCAACGCCGACGGCTTCTACAGCGTCGGCGTTTTTTATTGCCTGGAATTTGGAATGCAATCAAACCTGTGGGAGCTGGCTTGCCTGCGATAGCGGTCTATCAGCCAGCACATCTGTATCTGACACACCGCTATCGCAGGCAAGCCAGCTCCCACAGGGGATTTGTGTGGGTTTGCGGCAGTTAGGTTTTTGCGTGATATCAATATGCTATTTAGGTATTTAAATTTTTGTTTTTATACCTTTAAAGTCTGCGCTACCCGACGTTACCCACGCCGGATCGAACCGCGCACGCCGCATTACCCCTGCGGCGTTTTGGACTGCCGATGACCTTCGATTTCGCCTTTATCCTCACCACCCTGCCGGCGTTTCTGAAAGCCGTGGGGGTGACGCTGCAAGTGGGCCTGATTGCCATTGCCACCTCGCTGCTGGTGGCGCTGATCAACGCCGCGTTGCTGGTGTTTCGCACGCCGTACCTGTCACGCCTGGTGGCGCTGTACGTGGAGCTGGCGCGCAACACACCGCTGCTGATCCAACTGTTCTTCGTCTACTTCGCCCTGCCGGCCCTGGGTTTCAATATCTCCGGGTTCTGGGCGGCGATCATCACCATGACCTTTCTCGGCGGCGCCTACCTCACCGAAGTGCTGCGCGCCGGTGTGGAAGCGGTGCCGCTGGCGCAGATCGAGTCGGGCAAGTCCATCGGCCTGTCCGACTGGCAGCTGCTGCGCCATGTGATCCTGCCCCAGGCCGGCATCCTCAGCCTGCCGGCGTTGTTCGCCAATTTCATCTTCCTGCTCAAGGAAACCACCGTGGTCTCCGCCGTGGCGGTGCCGGAGATTCTCTACACCACCAAGAGCTACATCGCGCTGTACTACAAGACCTACGAAATGCTCGCCGTGCTGACGCTGATCTGCGTGCTGCTGTTCCTGCCGCTGTCGCTGCTGCTCAGCCGCCTGGAAAGGAGGCTCCAGCATGGCCAGTTCGGGTCTTGAGTTGTTGTGGGTGTCGTTGCCGCAACTGGGCAAGGGCGCTGCGCAAACCCTGTCGATTTCCTTCTTGAGCATCGCCTTCAGCACCGTCGGTGGCGTGTTGTACGGCGTATTGCGCACCTTGAATAACAAGGTGATCAACGCGGTGTTGCGGGTGTACCTGGAGCTGTTCCGCGCGATCCCGGTGCTGGTGTGGTTGTACCTGCTGTTTTTCGGCCTGCCGATTTTCTTCGGCCTGAGCATTCCGAGCTTCTGGTGCGCGGTGCTGGTGCTGTCGCTGTGGGGCGCCAGTGAAGTCGGCGAAGTGGTGCGCGGCGCGTTGCATTCGCTGCCCCGGGGCCAGCGTGAAGCGGGCTTGTCGATTGGCCTGTCCGATCCGCAGCTGTACGGCTACGTGCTGCTGCCCCAGGCGCTCAAGCGCATGACGCCGCCGACCATCAACGTCTACACGCGGATCATCAAGACCAGCTCCCTGGCGGTGCTGATCGGCGTGGTGGATGTGATCAAGGTCGGCCAGCAAATCATCGAACGCACCTACGAATCCGTGTTGATTTACGGCGTGCTGTTCCTGTTTTTCTTCTTTATCTGCTACCCGTTGTCGGCCGCCTCCAAGGTGCTGGAACGGCGCTGGGCCCAAGCATGAGCGCATTGATCGAGTTTCAGGGTTTCAACAAATATTTCGGCGAAGCGCAGGTGCTCAAGGGCATCGACCTGAGTGTGCAAAGCGGCGAAGTGGTGGTGATCCTCGGCCCCAGCGGCTGTGGCAAAAGCACCTTGCTGCGCTGCCTGAATGGGCTGGAAGTCGCCCACAGCGGCAGCCTGCGTTTTGCCGGAAACGAGCTGTTGGACAAAAAAACCGACTGGCGCCAAGTGCGCCAGGACATCGGCATGGTGTTCCAGAGCTATCACCTGTTCCCGCACATGAGCGTGCTCGACAACATCCTGCTCGGCCCGCTGAAAGTGCAAAAACGCGAACCCCGCGAAGCCCGCGAGCAAGCCGAAAAACTCCTGGAGCGCGTGGGCCTGGCCGACAAGCGCGACGCCTTCCCGCGCCAGCTTTCGGGCGGCCAGCAGCAACGCATCGCCATCGTCCGTTCGCTGTGCATGAACCCGCAGGTCATGCTGTTTGACGAAGTCACCGCCGCCCTCGACCCGGAAATGGTCAAGGAAGTGCTGGAAGTGATCCAGGGCCTGGCCCGCGATGGCATGACCCTGCTGATCGTCACCCACGAAATGGCCTTCGCCCGCGCCGTCGCCGACCGCGTGGTGTTTATGGAGGCCGGTCGCATCCTCGAACACAACACCCCCGAGGCATTCTTTACGAACCCGCAGACCGCACGCGCGCAGCAGTTCCTGGAGAAGTTCTCCTTTGTTTCAACACTGCCCAAAAAGACCAAGGAACTGGAGCTGACATGAAAAAACTACTGCTGCCACTGTTTGCCGTCGCCCTGCTGGCCGGCTGCGATAAAAAGGCCGAAGAGCCTGCCAAACCTGTCGCCGCTGCCGCGAGCTACATCGACAAGATCAAGGCCCGCGACAAGCTGATCGTCGGCGTATTCACCGACAAGCCGCCGTTCGGCTTTGTGAACGAAGCCGGGCGCTACGTCGGCTTTGATACCGACATCGGCCGCCAATTCGCCAAGGATCTGCTGGGCGATGAAAACAAAGTCGAATTCGTCGCGGTCGAGCCGGCCAGCCGTATTCCGTTCCTGCAAAGCGACAAGGTCGACCTGATCCTCGCCAACATGACCGTGACGCCGGAACGCAAGGAAGCGGTGGACTTCACCAACCCCAACCTGAAAGTCGCGGTGCAGGCCCTAGTGCCCAACGACAGCGTGGTGAAAAGCCTGGATGACCTGGCGACCCGCACCACCATCGTCACCACCGGCACCACCGCCGATATCTGGCTGACCAAAAACCACCCGGACTGGAAACTGCTCAAGTTCGAGAAAAACTCCGAATCGCTGCAAGCGCTGTCGGCGGGCCGTGGTGATGCGTATGCGCAAGACAACCTGGTGCTGTTCAGCTGGGCCAAGCAGAACCCGGGCTACCGCGTGCTGGAAGAGAAACTCGGTGATGAAGCACCGATTGCGCCAGCGGTGAAGAAGGGCAACATCGAACTGCGCGACTGGGTGAACGCCGAGCTGGCGAAGTTGGGTGAGCAGAAATTTTTGCTCAAGCTGTATGACCAATATGTGCGTAAAGAGCTGAGCGATGACACCAAGCCTGAAAGCGTGATTGTTGAAGGCGGTAAGTGGCAGGGCTGATCCCTGGCTTGTGTGGTGAATGATCTACCGCTATCGCAGGCAAGCCAGCTCCCACATTTGAAGGTATTCACAGTTCAAAATGTGGGAGCGGGCTTGCCCGCGATGAGGCCCTCCCAGTCACCGCCTATTCCGGCCAATGCCACGCCGGCGCATCCAGAATCCCTTGCCCCACAATCCGCGTCTCCCCCAGCACCTTCTCCAGCACAATCGAATTGCACCCTGCATCCTGCTGCAACGCCGCAATCAACCGGCTGGCATGGGACACCACCCACACCTGGCACTGCCGCGACGCCTGGACAATCAAGCGCGCCAACGCCGGCAGCAGGTCCGGATGCAGACTGGTTTCCGGCTCGTTCAGCACCATCATGGTCGGCGGCCGCGGCGTCAGCAGCGCCGCGATCAGCAGCAGATAACGCAAGGTGCCGTCGGACAACTCCGCCGCCGACAGCGGCCGCAGCAAGCCTTCCTGGTAAAACTCGATTGCAAAGCGTCCACCCTGTAACGGCTGGATATTCAGGCGTGCGCCGGGAAACGCGTCGCTGACCGCGCGCTGCAATGCCTCGGGGTCGCCGATTTCGCGGATGGTCTGCAACGCCGCCGCCAGGTCGCGCCCGTCGTGGTGCAGCACCGGCGTGCGCGTGCCCAGTTGCGGCTGGCGCACGGGGGCGTCCACGTCGCTGCGAAAGTGATCATAAAAGCGCCAGCCACGAATGCTTTCGCGCAACAACAACACCTCCGGCGAGCCGCGCAGGCTGCCGACCTGGTCGAACAGGCTGTGGTAATTCGGCGTGTGCTGCGCCAGCACATCCCAGGCGCGGCCGTCGCGGGCGCGCACCATCGGCCCGGAGCGCTGCACCAGCAGGCTGGCCGGGCGGTAGATATGGCCGGCCCAGATGCATTCTTTTTTCACCTCCGGGTCGAGGGCGAAAAACGACTCGCTGGGTTCGGGCAGTCCCAGGGAAATGGCGTAGCTGAAATCCTCCCCGGCAAAGCCCAGGCGCAGGCGCTTGACGCCTTGGCGCACGGTGGACTCAATCGGCACCTCGCCCTTGTGCATGCGGCGGCTGATGGTTTCCGGGCCGGCCCAGAAGGTCGAATCCAGCCCGCCCTCACGGGCCAGCGCATTGATCACTCCACCCTGGGCGGTTTCCGCCAGCAGGCGCAGGGCGCGGTACAGGTTGGATTTACCGCTGCCATTGGGGCCCGTCACCAGGTTCAGCCGGTCCAGGGGCACTACCAATTTGTTGATCGAGCGGTAATTGGCCACCGCGAGGGTCTTGAGCATGGGCATTCAATCGGTGTGGGAACCCTCGGAGTATGGGAGCCTGCATGCAGATAAGGAACCCTGAACTAAGCTCACAGTCGCATACACACTTGGTATATCGCATCGCGCAAAAGGAGCCTGCATGGGCGGTCGTATTTCCACCTGTATTTTCGGACTTGGCCTACTGGCGCTGCTCAGCGGTTGTGGCCAGGAAAAGGCCGAGCCCAAGCAGCATTCCCGGGTCTTTGTACAGACCGTGCAACCGGCGGATTTCGCCGCGGCGGTCACCCTCACTGGCGATATCCAGGCCCGCGTGCAAACCGACCTGTCGTTCCGCGTGGGTGGCAAGATCATCCAGCGCATGGTCGATGTGGGTGATCGCGTGACGGCCAAGCAAGTGCTGGCCAAGCTCGATCCCAAGGATTTGCAGACCAACGTCGATTCCGCCCAGGCCCAGGTCGTGGCCGAACAGGCACGGGTCAAGCAAACGGCGGCGGCCTTTGTGCGCCAGGAAAAACTCCTGCCCAAGGGCTACACCAGCCGCAGCGAATACGACGCCGCCCAGGCGGCCTTGCGCAGCAGCCAAAGCGCCCTGGCCGCTGCCCAGGCGCAGTTGGCCAACGCCCGCGAACAACTCGGCTACACCGCGCTGATCGCCGACGCCCCCGGTGTGATCACCGCGCGCCAGGCCGAAGTCGGCCAGGTGGTGCAGGCCACCGTGCCGATCTTCAGCCTGGCCCAGGATGGCGAACGCGATGCGGTGTTCAACGTCTACGAGTCGCTGCTGGTGGAGCCGCCGCCCGACGCGCCGATTACCGTGAGCCTGTTGGATAACCCCAGCATCAAGGCCCAAGGCAAGGTCCGCGAAGTCACCCCGGCCGTGGCCGCCAACACCGGCACCGTGCAGGTGAAGATTGCCCTGGAGGCGTTGCCCAAGGGCATGCGACTGGGCTCGGTGGTCAGCGCCACCGCCAATGGCCCGGCCAAGCCGAGCGTCGAACTGCCCTGGTCGGCCCTGACCAAAGACCTCAACGAGCCCGCCGTGTGGTTGATCGACGGCGACGGCAAGGCGCAGTTGCACACGGTCAGCGTGGCGCGTTACCTCACCGGCAAAGTCATCATCAGCGACGGCCTCAAGGGCGGCGAAAAGGTCGTGGTGGCCGGTGGGCAATTGCTCCACCCCGGCATGCTGGTCGAGATTGCCCAACAAGGAGCCCAGCCATGAAGCACCTGACGGCTTTGCTCACGGCCAGCCTGTTGCTCGCGGCGTGCTCCAAGGAAGAGGCGCCGCCCGAACAGGTGCGCCCGGTGTTGTCGATGGAAGTGAAAGCCGAGGACCAGGCCAACCTCGGCCGCTTCGCCGGTACGATCCAGGCGCGCTATGAAAGCAACCTGGGGTTCCGCGTGCCCGGGCGCATCGCCCGGCGTGCCGTGGATGTGGGCGCCGAAGTGGAGCAGGGCGCCTTGCTCGCGGTGCTCGACCCCACCGACCAGCAAAACCAGCTGCGCGCGGCCCAGGGTGACCTGGCCAAGGTGCAGGCGCAATTTATCAACGCCCAGGCCAACGCACGCCGCCAGCAGGAACTGTTCAACCGTGGCGTCGGTGCCCAGGCTCAGTTGGATGTGGCCCAGACCGACCTGAAAACCACCCAGGCCTCCCTGGATCAGGCACAGGCGGCGGTCAACCAGGCCAAGGACCAGCTCAACTACGCCGAGCTGCGCACCGACCACGCCGGCATCGTCACCGCCTGGAATGCCGAAGCCGGCCAGGTGGTCAGCGCCGGCCAGCAAGTGGTGACCCTGGCTCGCCCGGACATCAAGGAAGCGGTAATCGACCTGCCGGCCGGCCTCGCCGAACGGCTGCCGCCTGACGTGGTGTTCCTGGTCGCCGGGCAGCTCGACCCGAGCGTGCACACCACCGCCATCGTGCGCGAGATCGAACCCCAGGCGCAAAGCGCCACGCGCACCCGTCGCGCGCGCCTGACCCTGGCCGAGACGCCGCCCGCCTTCCGCCTGGGCACGGCGATCAGCGTGACCTTGAGCACCGCCATCGCGCCACGCATCGAAGTGCCGCTGAGCGCGTTGCAGGAGGTCGATGGCATGACCCGCATCTGGCTGCTCGACACCCAAAGCCGCACCGTGCAACCGCGTGACATCACCGTCATCCGCCGTGACGCCGGCAGCGCCGTGCTCAATGGCGGCGTCAAACCCGGCGAGCGCATCGTCACCGCCGGCGTGAACAGCCTGAAACCCGGGCAGACAGTCAAAATCGACGAGGACAGCCCGCGATGAAAGGCAGCTTCAACTTATCCGACTGGGCCCTCAAGCATCAGTCCTTCGTCTGGTACCTGATGTTCGTCGCGCTGCTGATGGGCGTGTTCTCCTACATGAACCTGGGCCGCGAGGAAGACCCGTCCTTCACCATCAAGACCATGGTGATCCAGACCCGCTGGCCCGGCGCGACCCAGGAAGAAACCCTCAAGCAGGTCACCGACCGCATCGAGAAAAAACTCGAAGAGCTGGACTCCCTCGACTACGTGAAAAGCTACACCCGGCCCGGTGAGTCCACGGTGTTCGTGTTCCTGAAGGACACCACCAGCGCCAAGGACATCCCCCACATCTGGTACCTGGTGCACAAGAAGATCGACGACATTCGCGGCAGCTTCCCCCAAGGCTTGCAGGGGCCGTCGTTCAACGACGAGTTCGGTGACGTGTTCGGCTCGGTCTACGCGTTCACCGGCGACGGCCTGTCGATGCGCCAGTTGCGCGACTACGTGGAGCAGGTGCGCGCCGAGATCCGCTCGGTGCCGGGGCTGGGCAAGGTCGAGATGATCGGTCAGCAGGACGAAGTGATTTACCTGAACTTCTCCACGCGCAAACTGGCCGCGCTGGGCATTGATCAGCGCCAGGTCGTGCAAAGCCTGCAATCGCAGAACGCGGTGACGCCTGCTGGCGTGATCGAGGCAGGGCCGGAGCGGATTTCGGTGCGCACCTCCGGGCAGTTCGCCTCGGAAAAAGACCTGGCCGACGTCAACCTGCGGCTCAATGACCGTTTCTATCGGCTGGCGGACATCGCCGAGATCAGCCGTGGCTACGTCGACCCGGCGCGGCCGATGTTCCGTTTCAACGGCACGCCGGCGATTGGCTTGGCCATTGCCATGCAGAAGGGCGGCAATATCCAGGCGTTCGGCAAGGCCCTGCATGAGCGCATGGACGAGCTGACCGCCGACCTGCCGGTGGGCGTTGGCGTGCACAAGGTGTCCGACCAGGCGGAAGTGGTGGAGGAGGCCGTCGGCGGCTTCACCAGCGCGCTGTTTGAAGCGGTGATCATCGTGCTGGTGGTGAGTTTTATCAGCCTCGGTATGCGTGCCGGGCTGGTGGTGGCGTGCTCGATTCCGCTGGTGCTGGCGCTGGTGTTCGTGTTCATGGAATACAGCGGCATCACCATGCAGCGCGTGTCGCTGGGCGCGTTGATCATCGCCCTCGGCCTGTTGGTGGACGACGCCATGATCACCGTGGAGATGATGATCACGCGCCTGGAAAAAGGCGAAACCAAGGAACAGGCGGCGACCTACGCCTATACGTCGACGGCGTTCCCGATGCTCACCGGCACGCTGGTGACGGTGGCGGGCTTTGTGCCGATTGGCCTCAACGCCAGCTCGGCGGGCGAGTACACCTTCACCCTGTTTGCCGTGATCGCCGTGGCGATGCTGGTGTCGTGGGTGGTGGCCGTGCTGTTTGCGCCGGTGATTGGCGTGCATATCCTCAGCGCCAAGGTGAAGCCGCACGATGCGGAGCCGGGGCGCATCGGTCGCGCGTTCAACGGCGGCATGCTCTGGGCCATGCGCAACCGCTGGTGGGCCATCGGCATTACCGTGGCGTTGTTTGTGGCGTCGGTGTTCTCGATGCAGTTCGTGCAGAACCAGTTTTTTCCGTCGTCGGACCGCCCGGAAATCCTCGTCGACCTGAACCTGCCGCAAAACGCCTCGATCAACGAGACGCGCAAGGCCGTGGACCGTCTCGAAGCGATCATCAAGGACGACCCGGACATCGCGCGCTGGAGCACCTATATCGGCCAGGGCGCGATCCGTTTCTACCTGCCGCTGGACCAGCAACTGGAAAACCCCTACTACGCGCAGCTGGTGATCGTCAGCAAAGGCCTGGAAGAACGCGGCGCGTTGATCCAACGCCTGCAAAAGCGCCTGCGTGATGACTTCGTCGGCATCGGCAGCTATGTGCAGCCGCTGGAAATGGGCCCGCCGGTGGGGCGGCCGATCCAGTACCGCGTGTCCGGCAAGGACATCGACCAGGTGCGCAAACACGCGATCGAACTGGCCACGCTGCTCGACCAGAATACCCACCTGGGCGAGATCATCTACGACTGGAACGAGCCCGGCAAAGTGCTGCGGGTGGACATCGCCCAGGACAAGGCGCGGCAACTGGGGCTGTCGTCGGAAGACGTCGCACAGCTGATGAACAGCGTGGTCAGCGGCGCCTCGGTGACCCAGGTGCATGACGATATCTACCTGATCAACGTGGTCGGCCGCGCCGAAGACGCCGAGCGCGGTACGCCGGAAACCTTGCAGAACTTGCAGATCGTCACGCCCAACGGCACGTCGATTCCGCTGCTGGCGTTCGCCACGGTGCGTTATGAGCTGGAACAGCCGCTGGTCTGGCGGCGCGACCGCAAGCCGACCATCACCATCAAGGCGTCGGTGCGCGATGAGATGCAGCCGACGGATCTGGTGAAACAGCTGGCGCCGACCATCGACAAATTCAACGCCGATTTGCCGGTGGGCTACAAGGTCGCCACCGGCGGCACCGTGGAAGAAAGCGGCAAGGCCCAGGGCCCGATTGCCAGCGTGGTGCCGCTGATGCTGTTCCTCATGGCGACGTTCCTGATGATCCAGCTGCACAGCGTACAGAAGATGTTCCTGGTGGCCAGCGTCGCGCCGCTGGGGCTGATCGGCGTGGTGTTGGCGCTGATCCCCACGGGCACGCCCATGGGCTTTGTGGCGATCCTCGGCATCCTCGCGCTGATCGGCATCATCATCCGCAACTCGGTGATCCTGGTGACGCAGATCGACGAGTACGAAGTGGCCGGTTATTCACCGTGGGACGCGGTGGTGCAAGCCACCGAGCACCGCCGCCGACCGATCCTGCTGACCGCGGCGGCGGCGAGCCTGGGCATGATCCCCATCGCCCGCGAAGTGTTCTGGGGGCCGATGGCGTACGCGATGATTGGCGGGATCATCATCGCCACGTTGTTGACGTTGTTGTTCCTGCCGGCGCTGTATGTGGCCTGGTACAAGATCCGCGAGCCAGAGCCGGAACAAAAGGCCGAATAAGGTCAAAAATGTGGGAGCGGGCTTGCCCGCGATAGCAGTCTGTCAGTTAAAAATGTGCTGACTGACCCAATGCAATCGCGGGCAAGCCCGCTCCCACATTTGGATCTCCATAGGGCTGAGGGGCTGTGGGAAACCTCCCGAAATATCTATCACTGCCATGTCAGGCAGCGCAGTGGTCTACCCTCCCAACCTCCACCCCCACCCGGTCGAACGTTATGAACTGGCCTCGTCATTTCTTACTGCTCTGCACATGCCTCATCTCCCCGCTGGCCCTTGCCAGCACCGTCCTCGAAAACCCGCTGTGGCGCGTCGAACTCGACCCCGCCACCCTCGCCATTCGCGTCACGCCCAACGGCCAGGCGCCGGTGCAGGCCTCCAGTGGTGTTGCGGCGCGTGCAGTCAGCGAACTCGCGCAGGACACCCAACAGGCCAGTTGGCAGTGGGGCGCCTTTCGCGTGACGGCCAACCTTGCGCAACGCGACCTGATGCTAGCCATCACTGCACGCGAACCGGGTGAATTGCCGATCCTGCAACAACCCGCCAGCGCCTTTGGCAAGGGCTTGATCTGGCCGTTGGCCGAAGGGCATTACGTGCCTGCCGACAATGCCGTGTGGAAAGCCTTTCTGCTGGAACAGGGCGATATCAACACCACCCAGGACCTCAGCCTGCCGCTGTGGGGCATGGACCACGGCGGCTTTACCCTGAACTGGTTGCTGACCAACCCCTACAACAATCGCTTGCGTTGGCAGGCGGACCAGGGGTTGTCGGTGACCCATGAATTCACCGCACTTGATCCCGCCGCGCCCATGACCCTGTTGTTGCACCTGGGCGAGGCTGATCCGTTGGCCGGCGCCAAGCGTTATCGGCGATGGCTGGTAGAGCAGGGCCGTTATGAGCCCCTGGTGGACAAGCTGAAACAGACACCCGAGGGCGAGAAACTGCTGGGGGCCAGCCACGTCTATCTGTGGGGCAATGATCTGCTGGCCTTGGACGATGTGCAGGACTGGCCGCTGCTGCTCAAGCGCCTGCGCACCCATGAACTCAAGGGTTTGCTGGACAAGGAAGCGACGAAAGTCCTGGCACAGACCACACCGCTGAATCGCTATGAACAGACGGTGTTGCTCCGTGGCTTCAACGCGGCGATCAACAAAAAAGCCCGACAGAGCTGGCAGGTGGACGCGCCCGACATGACGCGCCTCGCGGCACGCTATGGCGAGCTTCGCAGTGAACTGGCCGTCGCGTTTGCCGGGGCGCTGAGTGACGCCCCGGACACATGGGGCAACCAGACGATTCAAGCGTTGAGCCGTGCAGGTCTCCCCCGCTTGCTGGTGACCCTGGGCGAAGGCTGGGAAGGCGGCCTGTGGCATCCCGAGGCGATTCGCGCCGGGGTGGACGCCGGCTTCCTGATGGCGCCCTACGATTCCTATGAAACCGCCTTGTCCGCCAGCGAAAACCCCGACTGGACCACCGCTCACCTGGGCAGCCGGGCCTACCGTGACTGCGCGATCGTGTTGCAAACGGGCAAGCTGAAAACCGGCTTCCAGCAATCGGGCCACTACACCGACCCACGGTGTGTACGGCCCTTGTTGGAGGCGCGGGTGCCAGCAGTGCAGGCCAAGGCCGGCTTCAACGCCTGGTTCCTCGACGCCTACGCCACAGGCATGGTCTTCGACAGCTACCGCGACGGCGCATCCATGAGCCAGGCGCAAAACGCCGCAGGCAATATCGAGGCTTCACGTTGGCTCAACACCGCACGCCAGTTGCCGGCCGGTTCCGAAGACGGCAACGCGATCACTGCCCAGGGCATCCTGTTCGCCCACGGGATGCAGACGCCGGTGATTGGCTGGGGTGATCCAGCGATGACAAAGGACAAGCAATCGCGCTATTACGTCGGCAACTGGTACCCGCCGGAGCAACCGGCGGTGTTCTTCAAGCCGGTGCCGTTGAGCGAGCCGTTTCGCACGATCCATTTCGAGCCAGGCATGCGTCTGCCGCTGTATCAGGCGGTGTTCCATGGGTCGGTGATCACGACCCATCACTGGCTGTTCGACAGTCTCAAGCTGAGCAATGTGAGTGTCGAGAATGAGCTGGCGCAACTGCTTTACAACGTGCCGCCGCTCTACCACTTGAGTGCTGCGACGGTTGAGCAGCGGTTGCCGCTGATTGAGCGCCAGGACCGGTTTTTCCGGCCGTTGCATCAGCGCTTGGCGACGCAGGCGATGACCGGGTTTCGGTGGCTGACGGTGGATCGACAGGTGCAGGAGACCACCTTTGCGGATGGTTCGCGGTTGGTGGCGAATTTTGCGGCGGGCCCGAGAGAGGGTTATGCCGCGCGCAGCGTTACGGCGTTGGTGGTGGGTGAAAAACCTTTGGTGTATCAGGTGAAATAGCTATCGCAGGCAAGCCAGCTCCCACAGTTGACCGAGTTGCCGATTTGGAATGCGTTCACCTGTGGGAGCTGGCTTGCCTGCGATGAGGCCGGTCCAGCCAACCCACCTCTACACCTTGCGCCACACACTGGCCAACCAGGGCTGCTGCTCCCGCGGCAACCCGGCTGGTCGGTAGTAATGCTCCAACTCCACAAACCCCGCCTCAGCCAGCAACGCCTGCCACGCCTCAAGATCGTGATAAGAGCCATATCGCGGCCCATTCCAACCTTCCTGGTTTTCCCCGCGAGGGTTGGAACTGAACAACACCCCCTCAGCCTTCAACGCCCCATGCAGCTGCTTGAGCACACGCGGCAGCTCCTGCTTGGGAATATGAAACAGCACCGCATTGGCAAAGATCCCGTCGAAGCGTTCAGCCGGCAGGTCGAGCTTGAGGAAATCCTGCTGCAACACCTCGCACCCGCTGTCTTCCCGCGCCATCTGCGCAAAGCGCTCCGAGCCGTCGAGGCCCACGGCGATATGCCCCCTGCGCGTGAAGGTCTGCAAGTCGCGCCCTGGGCCGCAGCCGAAATCCAGCACGGTAAACGGCACCGTGCCCTGGATGTGGCGCAGCAGCGCGTCGATGTTCTGGCTCACATCGTGGTCGCGGGTGCCTTCGCGGAAGTCCTCGGCCACTTTGTTGTAGTGGCCGAGGGTGGTGGCGGTGATCTGGTCGAGGTCGTCGGGCTTGAGGGACATGGCGGGCGATACCGGGTGCGGAGATGCCCCGACTATACCTCAGCGCTTGTTCAGCACCCGCGCCAACCGATCGCCGCCGAGCTGGATGAACGCCACCAGCACCACCAGCAGCACAATCACCGTCAGCATGATCTGCGTGTCAAAGCGCTGGTAGCCGTAGCGATAGGCAATGTCACCCAAGCCACCGGCGCCAATGGCACCGGCCATGGCCGAGGAGTTGATCATCGTCACCAGGGTGATGGTGAACCCGCCGACAATCCCCGGCAGCGCTTCCGGCAACAGCACGTGCCAGATGATGTGCCAGCGCCGGCAGCCCATGGCCTGGGCGGCTTCGATCAAGCCATGATCGACCTCGCGCAGGCTCACCTCGGCAATCCGCGCAAAGAACGGTGTGGCGGCGATGGTCAGCGGTACCACCGCTGCCCACACGCCGTAGGTGGTGCCGACGATCAGCCGGGTGAACGGGATCAGCGCCACCATCAGGATCAGAAACGGAATCGAGCGGAACAGATTGACGAACGCCCCCAGCACGCGGTTCAACGCCGGTGCCTGGTAGATGCCGCCCTTGTCGCTGGTCACCAGGAACACTGCCAGCGGAATCCCCACCAGCAACGCGATCAGCGACGACACGCCGACCATCAACAAGGTGTCGATGGCGCCCTGCAATAAACGATCAAACCACATAGCCCAGCACCTCCGCCTGTTGTGCCCAATTGCCAGCGCGCTTGCGCAATTCATCGGCGCTGTGGGCCGAGCCACTTACCGCCAGCAGCAATTGCCCCAAGGCATGGCCCTGGATGCGTTCCACACCGCCTTGCAGCAAGCGCACGCGCCCGCCGAGGGCGGCGAACAGCGCGGCCAGGTCCGGTTCGTCGGTGTCGCTGCCGGTGAACCGCAAGCGCAGCACCACCGCCGCCTCGGCCGATGCGGGCGTGACCTGCAAACGGTTTTGCAGTTCTTCCGGCAAGCCGTGTTGCAGGGGCGCCAGCAGGGTTTTGCTGACCTCGTGTTGCGGGTCGCCAAACACCTGCCACACCGGGCCTTGCTCGACGATGTGGCCGTGTTCCAGCACCACCACGCGGTCGCAGATCTCGCGGATCACTGCCATCTCGTGGGTGATCAGCACGATGGTCAGGCCCAGGCGTTTGTTGATCTCGCGCAGCAGGCCGAGGATCGACTGGGTGGTCTCCGGGTCGAGGGCCGAGGTGGCCTCGTCGCACAGCAAAATCTCGGGGTCATGCACCAGCGAGCGGGCGATGCCCACGCGCTGCTTTTGTCCGCCAGACAGCTGCGCCGGGTAAGACTTGTGCTTGTCCTGCAAGCCCACCAACTCCAGCAGCTCGCGCACCTTTTGCTCGCGTTGCGGCTTGGGCACGCCGGCGACTTTCAGCGGCAGCTCGACGTTCTGCCATACGGTCTTGGCCGACATCAGGTTGAAGTGCTGGAAGATCATGCCGATGCGCCGACGCAGCGCCACCAGGCGGTCTTCATCGTAGTCACCGATGTCCACCTGATCGATCAGCACCCGCCCGCTGCTGGGTTGTTCCAGGCGGTTGATCGTGCGGATCAACGAGGACTTGCCGGCGCCGCTGCGGCCAATGATGCCGAACACTTCACCGCGCTGGATCGCCAGGTCGATGCCTTGCAGGGCATGCACCTTGCCGTCGTAGCTCTTGCCCAGGTTGATAAAACGCACATGGGCGCGGTTGAGGTCCGGGTGCAGTTCGGTCTGCTCGGCGTCCCTGGGCGGTGTGCCCAGGTCGCGCAGTTGGGAGTGGGCGGCGGTCATTTTTTAGCTTCCCAGCCAACTTGGTAGAGCTTGCCCAGGGACTTGTCCAGCGCGGCGCGCACCACCGGCGAGTGCTGGTAGATATCGACGAACTTGATCACGCGCGGGTCGGTGGTGCCCTTGGGCTGGGTGACGAACTGGATCACGTATTCCGGGTGGTCGAGGCCGTCGAACAGCAGCGCCGACTCGGCATCGAAGGTCTTGGACAGGCGGATATAGGCCGGGTAGCCCTGCACCAGATCGGCATCGTCATAGGCGCGCACCAGTTGCACGGCCTCGACTTGCAGGATCTTGATCTTTTTCGGGTTGCTGACGATGTCTTCTTCGGTGGCCTTGTAGCCCACGCCCGGCTTGAGGGTGATCAAACCCGCCTTGGCCAGCAATTGCAGGCCGCGCCCGCTGTTGATCGGGTCGTTGGCGATGGCCACGCTGGCGCCTTGGGGCAGGTCGTTGAGGCTTTTGAATTTCTTCGAATACAGGCCGACGTTGTTGATGATCCCCGGCGCGTACGGCACCAGGTCAAACCCGGCGGCAGCCTTGGCGTTTTCCAGGAACGGGATGTGCTGGAAGTAGTTCACGTCGATATCACCTGCGGCCAGGCTGACGTTGGGCGCGATCCAATCGGTGAACTCCACCAGCTCGACTTTCAGGCCTTGCTTGCCGGCTTCGGCGACGGCGGCTTCCAAAGGGATGGCGAAAGCGGCGGTGGTGCCGACTTTCAGCGGCGCATCGCTGGCGAACACCGCCGAGCTGAACAGGCCGAGGGCCAGGGCCAGTGCTTTGACTGGGTGGGCGAGCAGTGTTTTTTTCATAGTGGTTTTCCAGTCATAAGATTTAGGTCAGAACAATGCGGTCTACTGTGGGAGCTGGCTTGTCGGGTCGCCGCATCGCTGCGATAGCGGTGTGTCAGGCAACTCTTTTTTGCTGACCCACCGCTATCGCAGGCAAGCCAGCTCCCACATTTTGATTAGCGGCGGTAAGTGGATCCGGTGTGCTGTTGGGGAAGTCGAGCGCTGGCGTGGAAGACTTTTTCTCTCAACGTGCCAACCTCATACGCAGTCTTGTACGACCCGCGCCTCTGCAACTCCGGCACCACCAGCTCAATGAAATCCACATAGCTTTCCGGCGTGACAATCCGCGTCAGGTTGAAGCCATCCAGCCCGGTCTCGCTGATCCACGACTCCAACTCATCCGCCACCTGCTCGGGCGAGCCGACCAGGGTGATATAGCGCCCGCCCAGCGCGTGTTGCTCCAGCAATTTGCGCCGGGTCCAGTCGTTGTTTTGCAGGTTCTTGGTGGCCGACTGGATCGCGTTGCTTTTCACGTACTGGATCGGTTCATCCAGTGCGTACTGGGAAAAATCAATCGCCGTCGACGCCGAGAAGTGCGCTACGCCGGCTTCCGCGCTGGCATAGCTCAGGTACTCGGCGTGCTTGGCCCAGGCCGTTTCTTCGGTGGCGCCAACGATCACGTTGAGGCCCATGAACACCTTGATGTCATCCGGGTTGCGCCCGGCTTCGACGGCGCTGGCGCGCACCTTGTCCACCTGGATTTTGGTCGCGGCCTTGTTCTGCCCACTGATAAACACGCACTCGGCATGCCGCCCGGCGAACAGCAGACCACGGTCCGAACTGCCCGCCTGGAACAGCACCGGCGTACGCTGCGGCGATGGCTCGCACAGGTGATAGCCCTCCACCTGATAGAACTCGCCGTGGTGCTCGACCTTGTGCACCTTGCCCGGCTGGGCATACACCCGCGCCTGCGGGTCGTTGACCACGGCGCCGTCTTCCCAGCTGCCTTCCCAGAGTTTGTAGAGCACCTCCAGGTACTCGTCGGCCTGGTCGTAGCGCCGGTCATGCTCGACCTGCTCGGTGAGGCCCATGGCCTTGGCGGCGCTGTCGAGGTAGCCGGTGACAATGTTCCAACCCACGCGGCCACGGCTCAGGTGGTCCAGCGTGGACATGCGCCGCGCGAACAGATACGGCGGCTCGTAGGTGAGGTTGGCGGTGAGGCCGAAGCCGAGGTTCTTCGTCACCGCCGCCATCGCCGAGACCAGCAGCAACGGGTCATTCACCGGCAGCTGGATCGACTCTTTGAGCGGCACGTCGATAGAGTTTTGGTAGACGTCGTACACGCCGACGATATCGGCAATGAACAAACCGTCGAACAGCCCGCGCTCGAGGATCTGCGCCAGTTCGGTCCAGTACTCGATGGTCTTGTACTGGGTCGAAGTGTCCCGTGGGTGGGTCCACATACCGTGGTTGATATGCCCGATGCAGTTCATGTTGAAGGCATTGAGCAGGATTTTTTTCTTGGCCATTTAGATGGTCCCCCGCAGCGGCGGGTTTGCATCGTTGAGGTAGTAATTGCCCACCGCGTGGTACTTCCAGCGCGCCGGGTCGTGCAGGGTGTGCACGCGGGCGTTGCGCCAGTGGCGGTCGAGGCCGTGCTCGGCCAGGGTCGCCTGGCTGCCGGCCAGTTCGAACAGGGTGCTGCCGGCGGCCAGGGAAATCTCGGTGCTCAGGGCGCGCACTTCGGCCACCGCTATCGAGGCGGCGGCGACGGTGTCGGCGTTGCTGTCGGTCTGGGCGCGGTCGAGGAATTCGCCTGCGCGTTCCAGCAAGGCTTCGCTGGCGTGCAGGCGGATGCTCAGGTGGCCGAAGCTTTTCAGGGTCAGTGGGTCTTCGCTGGCCTTGTCGTTGCCGGAATCGATCCACGGGCGGGTCTTGGTGCGCACAAAGTGCAGCGCATCTTCAAAGGCGGCGCGGGCGATGCCGGTGTCGATGGCGGCGTGCAGGATCTGCGCCAGCGGGCCGACGGTGGTCGGGCGTTCGAAGGCGCTCTGGAACGGGATCACGTCGGCGGCGGCGACCCACACGTTGTCGAACACCACCGAACCGCTGCCGGTGGTGCGCTGGCCGAAGCCGCTCCAGTCGTCGATCACCGTCAGGCCGGCGCTGTCACGCGGCACGAAGGCCAGTTGCTGCACGCCGTGTTCGTCCACCACCGAGGTGGGGATGCGCTGGGCGTAGATCGCGCCGGTGGAATAGAACTTGCGGCCGCTGATGCGGAAACCATCGCCGTCACGGGTGATCGAGGTGACGCGGTCGTGGGCGGTCTTGGTGCCCAGTTCGGCCAAGGCATTGCCGAAACGCTGGCCGGCCAATACCTCGGCGTACAGGCGTTGTTGCTGCGCTGGCGTGCCGTTCACCCGCAGCACTTCGAGGGCGTAGAAATGGTTTTGCGGGATCTGGCCCAGGGACGCATCCGCCTGGGCGATCAGCGCGATGACCTTGGCCAGGGTGACGTTGGACACGCCCGCGCCGCCGTATTCCTTCGGCACGCTGATGCCCCACAGGCCGGAGCGCGAGAACACGTCCAGTTCGGGCAAGGGCAGGCGGCGTTCGCGGTCGCGCTGGGCGCTGTCGCGGCGGAAGTCTTCGGCCAGGTCGCTGGCGACAACAAGGGCTTGTTCATCGCTGGTGATAACCGCGACGTTTGCAGAGAAAGTCATATGTGCTCCAGAAGCTTGTAGAGGAAGTGTTCTGGTCGGTTAAATCCAGGAGTGACGAGCCGGCAACGTGCCGTTCAATCGGTAGGCGCCGATGGCGTGATACTTCCAGCGCACCGGGTCGTGCAGGGTGTGCACGCGGGCGTTGCGCCAGTGGCGGTCGAGGTTGAATTCGGCGAGGGTGGCGCGGCTGCCGGCCAGTTCGAAGAGCTTTTCGCTGACCAGCAGCGACACTTCGGTGGTCAGCACTTTCGCCTCGGCCACGGCAATCGAGGCACGGGCGGCGGACTGCGCGGTGATCGGCGCGGCGCTGACCTGGTCCAGCACGTGGCCGGCCTTGCGCAGCAGGGCTTCGGCGGCGTGCAGTTCGATCTTCAGCTTGCCGATGTCGGCGATCACATACAGGTCATCGCTGGCGCGTTCGACCTTGGCGTCGATCCATGGGCGCGAACGTTCACGCACGAAGGTGATGGTGTCGTCGAGTGCACCACGGGCGATGCCGGCGTCGATGGCGGCCTGGATCAGTTGCGAGACGGCGCCCTGGATGTTCGGGGTTTCACCGATGCGCCAGTTTTCCACCACCAGCTCGGCGTCCACGGGTACTTGATCCAGCAATACGGTGCCGCTGGCGGTGGTGCGTTGGCCGAAGCCCGACCAGTCGTCAACGATGCGCAGCCCTTCGGTGCCACGGCGTACAAACGCCATGACCTGCTTGCCGTCGTCGTTGAGCGCCTTGACCGCCACCCAGTGGGCGAACAGCGCGCCGGTGGAGTAGAACTTCTGACCGCTGATCACATAGCCGTCGCCCTGGGCGGTGAGGCGCGCCTTGAGTTCCAGGGTGTTCCTGGTGCCGCGTTCCGGGCCGCCATTGCCGATGCGCCAGCCGTCGAGGACGCTCTGGAACAGCTGCTTTTTCTGGCGTTCGGTGGCCGCGCCCTGCAGCAGGTGCAGGATGCCGAAATGGTTCTGCGGGATCTGGCCGAGGGCCGGGTCGGCCGCGCTGATGATCGCGAATACGTCGGCCAGGGTCACGAATGACACCTGCGGGCCGCCGTATTCACGGGGAATGGAAATACTGCCCAGGCCACTGCGGGTGAACTGTTCCAGCTGCGCCCAGGGCAGCTTGCGTTGCCGGTCGCGCTGGGCGGCGTGCAGGCGTGCCGCCTGGGCCAGCGCATGGGCTGCGTCCAGCGCCTCTGCGTCGTTGCGCAGCACGGTGGCCGGCAACAGCAGGGGAGCGACGTCCAGAACGCTCTGGGGGGGTGTTTGAGCCAAGTTAGACATCAGCGCCGCTCCTTGGCTGCACGCAATGCCCTGGCGTTGTGCACCGGGGTAATTCTGACCATACCGACCTCGCATTCAATGAAATGAAAACAGAAAAATCAAAGATGTCCGGTGGTCCGGTGCATATACCCTAAGCGTGTTAAATATTTAAATAAACGTGATTTTTGGAATAAGCATAGAAGGCCCGTCACCCAGGTTCGCAGGGCGAGCCGAGGGGGCGCGGCTGATAGATCAGCCCCGACCCGGCCGGGCGGGTCGGCGTCCCGGCGGCGATGCGCAGCATGCGTGCCGGCGCCCAGCGTGAATTGTTGCCGACGCGATCGAGAATGCAGTACGTGACGTCCAGGCGGCTGTCGTCGCCGGCTTCGACGATCACCGCGGAAGGCACCCACACCTGCACGGGCAGGCCGATATCCCTGGCCCGGATCTTCGGCAGGTCCAGGCGCACATCGCCCCAGCGCAGGGTGATGGCGTCGCCGCTGGTCATGTTCAGGTAGGGCTCGATGGTCAGGGGAACACCGCGCCGCACCTGGCTGGCGTTGACGCCGTAGCGGCGAATGGTCTCGGGCAGGCTGGCGGGGGCGAGGTTGAGGTTTTCGTCGCAGTACAGGGGCGAGGGCTGGCCGCCCGGGTAGTTGGTCTTCACTCGCACCCGGGTCACGGCCGAGCGTGCGGCAGCGTGGCCGACCTGCATGACCTGGTAATGAAGCTGGGCCGGGCCGTCCTGCACAAAGCTTTCTGGCACACGCAGGTGCGTGGGAGTGCCGACCTTGCAGGCGGTTACCCGGCGTGAGGCGGCAAAGCAGTTGTTCCAGAACAGCTCGATCAGGTCGCCCTCATCCATGTGGGGATAGGGTGCGATATCGACCTGCAAATGTGCGGCAGCCAGGGCGTTGATGCCGTTTCGCAGGGCCTGTGGCAGGGTCGGCGCGGTGAGCAGGGTGTGCGTCATAAGTAATCTCCTTGATGCAGCCAGCAGCCATCGTTCCGGTCCTTTGCGCGGGTGCGCGCAGGGGGCTGAAAAGAACGATTCAGTGAATAGCCGGGATAGGATCCAATCCTCTGGGCGCTAGATAAGAGGGTTGGCCAAGAGGCGTCAATGGCGGCAAAGGGCTAAACGGCGGGTGGGGGGAGATTCAGAAGGGTCTGACTGGCGCGGGGATTTTAAGACGGTTAAAGCGAGGCCTTTTACAGGCTGGAATGAGTATTCCCTGTAGGAGCGAGCTTTATGTGGGAGCTGGCTTGCCTGCGATGCAGGCACCTCGGTGTTACAGGTGGACCGAGGTGATGCCATCGCAGGCAAGCCAGCTCCCACAAAAGCCGGTTCACACAAGTCCATGGCACTCAGTGCGCGAGGAATTTGCTCAGGAACTGCTTTGTGCGTTCTTCCCTGGGGTTGGCAAACAACGCCTTGGCTTCACCTTGCTCGACGATCACCCCTTTGTCGAAGAAGATCACCCGGTTGGCCACATCCCGCGCAAAGCTCATCTCGTGGGTGACGATGACCATGGTGCGGTTTTCTTCGGCCAGGCTGCGGATGGTCGCCAGCACTTCGCCGACCAGTTCCGGGTCGAGGGCCGAGGTGGGTTCGTCGAACAGGATCACTTCCGGCTCCATGGCCAGCGCCCGGGCAATCGCCACGCGCTGTTGCTGGCCGCCCGAGAGGCGGCGCGGGTACGCGTCTTCCTTGCCCGCCAAGCCGACCCGTTCCAGCAGCTTGCGCCCGAGGACAACCGCCGCGTCGCGAGGCATCTTCTTGACCACGATCGGCCCTTCGATGACGTTTTCCAGCGCGGTGCGGTGAGGGAACAGGTTGAAGTTCTGGAACACAAAACCCACGTGCTGGCGCAAGCGCCGCACCAAACCCTGTTGCTGGTTGATGGACTTGCTGCTGTCGATCTCGATGTCACCCACCTTGATCCGCCCGCTGGTGGGTTGTTCGAGGAAATTCAGGCAGCGCAGAAAGGTGGTCTTGCCGGAGCCACTGGGGCCGATGATGGCGATGACTTCGCCTTCCTTGACCTCCAGGTCGATGCCGTTGAGCACCACCTGGCCCTTGAATTGTTTGGTCAGTTGTTCAACCACGATCATCGATCAAGACTCCAGGTCATGCCGGTTGACCCGGTCTTCCAGACGATTTTGCAAATGCGCCAGGATGCTCGCCAGGATCCAGTAGATCAGGGCGGCGGACAGGTACATGGTGAAGATTTCAAAGGTGCGTGCCGAGACCAGTTGCGCCTGGCGGAACAGCTCGGGCACCTGGATGGTGGCGGCCAGCGCCGTGTCCTTGACCAGCGAAATAAAGCTGTTGCCCAGTGGCGGCAATGCGGTGCGCATGGCCTGCGGCAGGATGGCCCGGCGCAGGGTCTGCGCGCGGGTCATGCCGATACTCGCCGCGGCTTCCCACTGGCCGCGCTCGATGGAGCTGATGGCGGCGCGCAGGATTTCACAGGCGTAGGCGGCCATGTTCAGCGAAAAGCCGATCATGGCCGCCGGGATCGGATCCAGCTCGATGCCCACTTGCGGCAAGCCGTAGTAGATCAGGAACAGCTGCACCAGCAAGGGCGTGCCGCGAAAGAACGACACGTAGACTCGGGCAGTCCAGCTCAGCAGTTTGAAGCGCGACAAGCGCATCAAGGCCAGGCCGAAACCCAGCAGCAAACCGAAGAACATCCCGCCGAGGCTGAGGATTACCGTGTAATACGCGCCCTTGAGCAGGAAGGGCGCGGAGTCCAGCGCGAGTTGGAAACCTGCTTCCATTATTGAGTGACGTCAGCGGCGAAGTACTTCTCGGACAGCTTCTTCAAGGTGCCGTCGGCGCGCAGCTTGTCGAGGGCCTTGTTCACCGCGTCGAGCAGTTCAGGCTCGCCTTTGCGCAGGGCAACCCCGGCTTCCTGGCGCGAGAACGCAGCGCCGGCAGCGGCGGTGTCGGTGGCTTTCTTCGCGTATTCGAGGGCGGCCAGGCGGTCGATCAGGATCGCGTCGGTACGGCCGATGCGCAGGTCCTGGAACTTGGTCGGGTCATCGTTATAGGTCTTGATAATGGCTTTAGGCTGGTTGTCCTTGAGCCATTGCTCGTAGTTGGTGCCCAGGCCCACACCGACTTTCTTGCCGGCCAGGTCGTCGGCGGTCTTGATGGTGTCGACGTTTTTCGCCAGGGTCAGCGCTTGAATGCCGGAGACGGTGTACGGCTTGGAGAAGTCGTACTTCTTCTTGCGCTCTTCGGAGATGGTCACTTGGTTGACCACTGCGTCCAGGCGCTTGGATTCCAGGGCGGCGAGGATGCCGTCCCACGGCGTGGCTTGCAGCTTGACCTTGACGCCCAGCTCCTTGGCCAGGGCTTCGGACAGTTCCACTTCGAAGCCGCTGAGTTTGCCGCTTTCATCGACAAAGCTGAACGGTGGGTAGGTGCCTTCCAGGCCGATCTTGATTTCGCCGGCTTTTTTGATGTTGTCCAGCTGGTCGCCGGCAACGGCTTGGCCGATCAGGCCAGCGCCGAGTGCCAGGCCCAAAGTGCCTACCAGCAGCGTGCGACGGAATACGGAAATAGTCATGAAGAGCCCCTGTGTTTTTGTGATGAGCGAAGCAGGTGACGCAGTAGTCGTATCCTGCCTTAAAGCGCGTAGCGCGTCTTCGCCTACGGCGCGATGATAAAGCCGGTTTTTAAGACTTGAAAATAATATAAATCTAATTTCATATTCCATTAAAGAATATGCGGCGATCCAAAGTGGGAGCTGGCTTGCCTGCGATAGCGGTCTATCAGTAACAGATGTGCAAGCTGACCCACCGCTATCGCGGGCAAGCCCGCTCCCACATTTTTGATCTCTGTTCCTTCAGCTGAAGGCGGCGCCATAGGCAAACAACGCCGGCGCGCCACCGGTATGCAGGAAAATGATCGGCCCATCCTCAAACCGCTGGCGGCCGATGCCATCCAGCAACCCGGCCATGGCCTTGCCAGTGTAGACCGGGTCCAGCAGCAGGCCTTCCTGGCTGGCCAGCAGCTTGATTGCCGCCAGGGTGCCGGCATTCGGCTCGCCGTAACGCGGGCCGAAGTACTCATCCCAGAGGATCACCTTGAACGCCTCGGGAATCGCTACACCGAGCAACTCGGCGGTGCGTTCGGCCAAGCCTTCGACTTTCGGGCGCTGGGCTTCGTCGGTGCGCGAGACGGTGACGCCAATTACCGGCAAATCCGGCAGCACTTCGCTCAACGCCAGCGCCAGGCCGCTGTGGGTGCCGGCGCTGCCGGAGGCCAGGACCACGGCGGCGAACTCGATCCCGCTGTCTTCGATCTGCGCGGCCAGCTCCAGGCCGGCACGCACGTAACCGAGGGCGCCGAGGGCGTTGGAACCGCCGATGGGCACCAGGTAGGGCTTCTTGCCGTTGCTGCGCAGGCGCTCGGCGAGGGCGTGGAGTTGCTCGTCGGCGTTGTCGAGGTTCTCGACCAACTCGACCTTGGCGTCGAACAAGTCCAGCAACAGGCGGTTGCCGTTGCCCAGGTAGTTGGGGTCTTCGGTGCCGGTGGGGTTTTCCAGCAGGGCGACGCAGCCCAGGCCGAGCTTGGCGGCCAGCGCGGCGGTCTGGCGCACGTGGTTGGACTGGATCGCGCCGGCCGTCACCAGGGTGTCGGCGCCCTGGGCGATGGCATCGGCGGCGAGGTATTCGAGTTTGCGCAGCTTGTTGCCGCCCATCGCCAGCGGCGTGGTGTCGTCGCGCTTGACGTAGATGTCCCGGCCCAGCCAGGCCGATAGCCGTTCAAGTTTTTCCAGGGCGGTGGCGCCGCCCAGCAGTTCCAGGCGGTTAAAGCGGTCGAGCTGTTGTTTGATCATGGCTGCGCACGGTGGCTAAGTGATGGGGCGACTATAGGCAGGCACTTTTCATCGGGCAACCGCCAATCTGCTTATGCCGGATGGTTCTTAGCATCGCACCATTGGTTCTTAAGGGCGACCCGTCGGCATACCGTAAAGTGATGGCCATTACGTCAGGAGTGAATACCGTGAGCGAGCGTTCCAGTCATTGGCAGTTGCAGACCATCGTCAGCCAGTTGCGCGGCGCCCGGGACCAGTGGCGAACGCGCAACGGCCGCCTGAGCGGCGAGCACGGCGGGCGCGAGTTGCCGTCGCGCGAAGCGGTGGCGCAGATCCTTGAGTCGCTGTGCGGCGCACTGTTTCCAATGCGCCTGGGGCCGGTGGATCTGCGCGAGGAAAGTGAAGACTTCTACGTCGGCCACACCCTCGACGTTGCGCTCAATGCCCTGCTGGCCCAGGCCCGCCTGGAACTGCGCTACGCCGCCCGCCAGAGCGGCCAGGATGACGGCAGCGTGGATGCCCACGCCATCCGCCTGATCCAGGATTTTGCCCTGGCCCTGCCGTCCCTGCGCAGCCTGCTGGACACCGACGTGCTGGCCGCCTACCACTGTGACCCGGCCGCACGCAGCGTGGACGAAGTGCTGCTGTGCTACCCCGGCATCCTCGCGGTGATTCACCATCGCCTGGCGCATCACCTGTATCGCGCCGGGCTGCCGCTGTTGGCGCGCATCAGTGCGGAAATCGCCCACTCGGCCACCGGCATCGATATCCACCCCGGCGCGCAGATCGGCCCGAGTTTCTTTATCGACCACGGCACCGGCGTGGTGATCGGCGAAACCGCGATCATCGGCGAGCGCGTGCGCATCTACCAGGCCGTGACGCTGGGCGCCAAGCGCTTCCCGGCCGATGAAGACGGGCAGTTGCAAAAAGGCCACCCACGCCATCCGATTGTCGAGGATGACGTGGTGATCTACGCCGGGGCGACGATCCTCGGCCGCATCACCATCGGCCAGGGTTCGACCATCGGCGGCAATGTGTGGCTGACGCGCAGCGTGCCGGCCGGGGCGAATATCACCCAGGCCAACCTGCAGCATGATGACGGCGCGCAAAAGTGAGGGGGTCAGGCCTCAAGTCGGGCGAGTGACAGACGGGTCTGTTCGCGCAGCCATTCCTTGCGGCGTTCGGCCAGGTCATTGTAGATCTGGTCGTACAACGCTTCGGACATGACCTGGTCTGGCACCACGCGATCCTCGATCTGCAACTGTTCCACCAGGCTCTTGAGGGCCGCACGCTGTTGCGCTTTCTGCGTTTCGTCAGACGCCTGGGCGTAGGCTTGCTGCTCGCTGTGCAGTTGGTCGAGCAGCAGGAACTGTTGATCGCTGCGGTCCTCATTGGCCTGGTAGTCGTGGGCGTAGCGTTCCTTGAGGAAAGCTTCCCAGTACGGCTCCAGCAGCATCTGGTTCACCAGCCCGTCGCCTTCGCTCAAGGTCTTTACTGCCGTGTAGGCCTGGGCAATGGCGGCTTTCGGCACATTGGCCGTGTCGCGGTAGACCATGTTGTCGCTGACCCACGGCAGTTCGAGCCGGTTCGATAGCCGCGTCTGGTAAGCCAGGTAGACGCCCACTTCGTCCACACTGCCGGGCTCACCATTGACGACGTGACTGGTCAGCCGCAAGCCCCTGCCGCCCTGGTCGATCGGCTTGAGGCGGTCGGCGATGTCGGCGCGCACCACATCGTTCAACAGTTTGAGGTGTGCGGCGCCCCTGGCGAGCTTGACGAGTCGGTCTTCGCGCTCGGCCGGTGTGCGGCTGTAAAGCTGCGCCTGGTGAGCCGTGACCTGGATGCCCATTTCGGTGAAGATCTGGCTGCCGGCATCGGGGCACAGGCCAGGGAAACTGGACAGCCGGAACAACAGCTGACGCAAGGGGGCGTCGTTGTGCATGCTCGACAGCATGTAGCGCACCTGGGAGGTCAAGATCTGGCGGTTGCGTTCATAGCGCAGCTCGTCGGCCGGGTCTTCGAAGAACTCCGGGGGCTCCAGTTTCTTGATGACTTCGAAAAAGCCCTGTGAGCCGTGCTCGTCTTCCAGTTCATCCCATAGGGTCTCGAAGCGCTTGCGGTGGTCATCGTCCAGGTCGGCCACCCAGAAGTCGGATTCGCCCTTGGGCGGGTAGGTGCGATAAGGGTCCATGCCGAACGCGATTTTATGTTCATCCCAAACGTCGCGGGCCTGTGCGCTCAAGGTGGCGCGATCCAGTCGTGTGTACACCAGAATGAAGGCCTCGTCGGAGTGCGTGGCGACGTCTGGAATCGTGCTGATGGGGTTGCCTGTCAGGTGCAGGTGGAACAGCGCGCCGCGCTCCTGCGCAAACAGCCCGATCGGCCATTCGTTGAGCCCGGTGCGGGACAGGTCGATTTCATCCAGCTCAGGCATCCTGCTGATATCCGGCGCCCGGCCCAGCGGGTTGTCCGCCAGGTAGATCAGGCGCAGCCGCGACAATTGCCGCAGACGGTCCACGGCGCTGTCATCGAGAACAATCCGATTGCCGCTCAGATCGATCGCCCTGAGTTGGCGCATCGCCGCAATCGGCTCGGGCAGTGTGTCCAAATGGTTGTCGGACAGGTCCAGCTCTTTGAGATGGGGAAAGCGTTGCAGGAACGCGCTGTGCTGCGAGGTGAAGGCGCAGTCCTTCATGTACAGGTGGGTGACATGCGTCATGTCGATGGGCAGGGTGGGCAGTTCGTGGGACCACTCCACTTCACTCAGGTCCAGGATGACGTTTTTGTCGGTAGGGCCATATGTGTCGTGCAGTTTTGTGTAGCTGTCACGCCAGGCTGCTTTGAGTTTGCGCGCCAGGCGAGTCCTGACGTTGCGTGTGACCGCCTCCAGGCGACTGTGTGCAGGCCACGGGGTGGGCGCGTTCACATAAGCGTCCAGCGCGCGCTCAAGCGTTTTGCCCTCTCGCTCGATATGCTCCAATTGAGCCAACCCCTCCGGCGTTTCCGCACTGAGTGCAAAGTGCTTCACGCCTTGCTCGGACATTTGCGGCAGCCAGTGCTTGATGCGTCCACGCAGTGTCACGGGTGTGACCTCGACCCCGCGCAGGCTGCTGCTGTTGCCGCCGCCCAGCAGCGTCAGTGTCTCGGTTGGCGTGCGCGCGGGAATCGGCGGCCCGCTCAGGGTCAACCGGCGCGTGCCGGGGGCGGCGGTTTTTTCGCTCAGCCATGCGCGCAGCTTGTCGCCGTCGGCGAAGGGTTTTTCGGCGGGCAATGCCTGGAACAGGGCGCTGTAGAAGTCCGTGGCGCCGTGGATCAGGTCTCCCTGGGGGGCGAACACCCGGTACAGGCCTTTGCGGTTGCGCACCAGGATCCGTACGTGCGCGGCGTCCTCGGCGCCGACCTGGGTGCGCAGTTCGCCCCAGTAGGTGCGTTCGCGTACCTGGATGCGCAGGTTTGCCAGGCTGTCGGAGTAGATCCTGAGGGTGTTGAGGGCCAGGTTTTCGGTGTGCGCGGACGGCGCCTTGCCGTAAAAAATCTGCTCGAACATGCGTGAGCTGGCGGCTTCGAAATCCAGTTCGCGGGCCTGGTTCTTCACGTCCAGCGGCAGGCGTTGTTCTGCGTTCATCACGCGCAGGTGACGCCGCCGGGTATGGCGCACCAGGTGCTGGGCGAGGCTCAGGGGCAAGTCGGGGTAGTGGCTGCGCAGCAACTGGATATTGGGGTCGTTGCTGCTCTCTTGTCGTGCGTAGACGTCGTGCGCGAGGGGGGCGCTTTGTTGTTCCACATACGCCGCCAGGTGTTCACGCAGCGCCTGCACGCGCGCCTCTTCAGGCAGCTGTTTGCCCAGCAGCCGGGCCAGTTGTTCTTCATCCAGAAACCCCACGACTTTTTCCGCCAGCCGGCCCGACATCACCTCATGGATGCTCAGGCTCAACGTATCCGCGCCTTGTGCCTTGGCATTGCCGTAGCGACGGGGTGCGCCGCTCAAATCGCTTTGTGGATACACCAGCAAGGCCTTGTCGCGGGGCCAGCCGTCCAGTTCGGTGATCATTTGTTCGAACCAGTCGGCTGCCGGGTCCAGGCGTTGGCCGGCATGGAGGGTGTCTATCGCGTTGCTGATCTGCTTGTCGCTGTTGAAGCGCTTGAGTGTGTCGGCCAGCAAGGGCGGGGTCGGTTCGTTGTTGAGATACATGTGGCGCAATGTGCCGAACTCCACACCGCTGATTAGCCGTACCTGTTCCAGTTCGCCGGCCGTCAGGCCGTGTGTCTGCGGCCCCAGGCGCCGTAGCAGGCGGGTGTTGTTCCAGGTCCGGGGTTGTTCGCCTTCAATCACACACGCGCCGCTGCCGTTGAGCGCCACGGCTGGCCGATAGGCGTTGGCACGCTTGGGGTGGGCGAGGTGGAATGTCTGGGTGGTCGGGTCGTGGCGGACTTCATAGCGCTGGTTTTCGAGCTTGGCGATCTGCTTGCCCTGGTGGTGGTGCAGGCCGTTTTCCTGCGCCACCTGCCCACTGGGCAAGCGCAGATGGAGCTGTTGGTAAGGCGTCAGGTCAGGGTTCCACAAGCGGGTCTCGCCGAGGGGTGTTTGCACCGGTTTCAGCCGCTCGACAAACGGTGACAGTTTCACCTTGGCGATCTCGCCGATACCGCCGCCGGCGTGGAACAGGGCGAGTTGCAACACATTGTCGGCGACCGACAGCACGTGCTCCCAACCTTCGCGCTGCAACCCTTCGGCCCAGTCGACGATGCCTTCGAACACATCGTCGAGCATCTGGTAGGCGGTGTAGGCCAGCATCAGCTCCCCCAGCACGGGGACAAAGGGCGTGGCCACCAACAGCGCGGCGTTGAAGATATCCGTGAGCATTTTTTCCAGGTTGTCCCACCAGGCCCAGCGTGCCATGCGGTCGGCGTAGTCGGTGGCGATGGCGATTTCCTGGGCGTCATTGAGCAACTGGTTCAGCTTGACCCGGTAGAGGTAGTGCCAGAGGTTGTTCTGGTTGGGGTCGTTGATACGGTTTTGCGTGTCGTCGCGCATGGCCTGGGTACGAAACTGCAGGTTGGGTGCCTCCACGGGGTCCGGGCGCCAGTTGGGGCGGTTGTCCCCGGCGGGCTTGGCGTGCCAGCGCACGGTAGAGAGCAGTGTGTTGAGCTGGGAGAAGAAACGGCCACGTTCCTTATGGGCCACGAACTGGCTGAAGAACTGTTGGTAGCTGGGGCGCGACGCGTCCGTTGGCGGCGTGCGGTCACGCAATTGGCCGGTCAGCTCGTTGATGAAGGCGTGAGAGGACGGGTATTCCTTCAACGGGTGGTGCGGGTCTTCGGGGATGTACACCAGTATCCGGTTGGGCCTTGCGTCCAGCTGTGTGGGGGCGATGACCAGGATGCCGGTCAGGCGTGTGCCCAGCAGGTCCAGGGTATACAGGTCGACTGTTTGCCGGCCCAGCTTGAGGGGGCCGTCCCGCTGCAGCAGGGTCTGGATGAGGGCGTGACTGTCTGCGGCGATCTCTTTTCTGGCCAGCGCGATGTGTGCGGCGGCATCCAGGCCGGCTTTCAGGCTGGCGATGATTGTTTCGCGCAGGGGCAGGGCGACGGAGGCGTTGTCAAAGCCGAGTGTCTGCGTGAGGTGCTGGCGGTAGCGAGAGCCGATATCCAGGTCCCGGCAAATGGCCTTGAAGATGTCAGCGGTCAATCGCTGGCCGCTCGCCTGGTGGACAAATGTCAGCAACTGGCGCTGCCCGCGCGCATCCGCCGCCGACAAGAAGGCGTAGTCGGCGAAGGTTTCAGCGGCGGAAAAATTATGCAGGGCGGCTTCCAGCAGGGTCGTGGTGCGGGAGGTGACGCCGGGCTGCACGCTGATCGACCACCAGGGCAGTTTGGCGGGCGCATACAGGCGGATCGATGTGCCCCTTACGTCGATATTGCCGTAGTCGCGCAGCGCATTTTTCAGCAAGGGCTCGGCGAAAGCCCGCAGGTCGTTGAGCTTGGCGAGTGTCTGCTCCAGCGCATTCTGGTTGGCCCAGTGACGATTGACTGCACGCTTGAAGGGCTTGGCCGCAGCGGGGGGGTGGTGATGGAGGTCGACGAAGTCCGGCTGGTGCAGCTTCAGCGCCGCGAAGCGTTGCAGTGACGTGCTGCGCAGCCAGTGCGGCAGCTGCTGTTTGATGAAATCCAGATGAATTGGTGTTTCAGGCATGGCGTGATGACCTTTCGTGAGGGCCTGGTCATCCGATTGTGTTGAGCGCGCGTGTGCAAAAAACCGCACATATTGCTCAACGTTGTACGAACACTCCGAAAAGATTGTGCTGAACGTTTTGCCAGCGCCAACCGTCATACCCATCCTTGAGCTAGTGTAGGAATTGTCTACCGCTCAGCCCTGGGATTAGTCCCGAACCGCCTATCCATGTTTAACTTGAATGCTCGTTCAAGTTAAACCCGGTGGTTCGCTGCCCGCTCACAACAGGAGGCTTACCTTTGCTGAGTCCGTTTTTTACAGCCACATCCCTCACCCTCGGGGTGCATCGTTCATGAGTGCATCGTCCACCCCACCCAGCGGCCTGGTGCGCATGAATGCGCCGGTCTTCTACTTTGCCGCTACCTTCATCCTGCTGTTCGGCTTGATTGTCATCGCGATTCCGCAACAGGCCGGTGCCTGGCTGCTGGCCGCGCAAAACTGGGCGGCCAATACGGTCGGCTGGTACTACATGCTGGCGATGACCCTGTATCTGGTCTTCGTGGTGGTCACCGCGTTATCGGGCTACGGCAAGATAAAACTCGGTGCCGACCACGACGAGCCCGAATTCAGTTACCTGTCCTGGGCCGGCATGCTGTTCGCCGCCGGCATCAGCATCACGCTGTTTTTCTTCTGCGTGTCCGAGCCGCTGACGCACCTGGTGCAACCGCCCCAAGGCGCGCCGATGAACGCCGACGCCGCGCGCCAGGCCATGCAGATCCTGTTCCTGCACTGGGGCCTGCACGGCTGGGGCGTGTTCGCCTTTGTCGGCATGGCCCTGGCGTATTTCGCCTACCGGCATAACCTGCCGCTGGCGCTGCGTTCGGCGCTGTACCCGTTGATCGGCAAGCGTATCAACGGCCCCATCGGTTACGCGGTGGATGGCTTTGGCATCATCGCCACGGTGTTCGGCCTGGGCGCCGACATGGGCTTTGGCGTGCTGCACCTCAATTCGGGCCTGGACTACTTGTTTGGCATTGCCCATACGCAGTGGATTCAGGTCGGCTTGATCACCCTGATGATGGGCGCGGCGATCATTGTCGCGGTGGCCGGCGTCGATAAGGGCGTGCGGGTGATGTCCGATATCAACATGCTGCTGGCCTGTGCGCTGCTGCTGTTTGTGTTGTTCGCCGGGCCTACCCAGCATTTGCTCAACACCTTGATCCAGAACCTCGGCGACTACCTGGGCGCCTTGCCGACCAAGAGTTTCGACGTGTACGCCTACGACAAACCCAGCGACTGGCTGGGCGGTTGGACGGTGTTCTACTGGGCCTGGTGGATCGCGTGGTCGCCGTTCGTGGGCCTGTTTATCGCGCGTATTTCCCGTGGCCGCACCATTCGCGAATTCGTGTTTGGCGTGCTGCTGATCCCGCTGGGTTTCACCCTGGCGTGGATGTCGATTTTCGGCAACAGTGCCATCGACCAGGTGCTCAACCACGGCATGGCCGCGCTTGGCCAGTCGGCCATCGACAACCCGTCGATGAGCCTCTACCTGCTGCTGGAAACCTACCCGTGGAGCAAGGTGGTGATCGCGGTCACGGTGTTTATCAGCTTCGTGTTCTTCGTCACCTCGGCCGACTCCGGCACCGTGGTGCTGTCCACCTTGTCGTCCAAGGGCGGCAACGCCGATGAAGACGGGCCGAAATGGCTGCGGGTGTTCTGGGGCGTGATGACCGGGCTGGTCACCAGTGCGCTGTTGTTTGCCGGCAGCATCGACTCGCTGAAGTCCGCAGTGGTGCTGACCTCGTTGCCGTTCTCGCTGATCCTGCTGCTGATGATGTGGGGGTTGCACAAGGCGTTCTACCTCGAATCCCAGAAGCAGATTGCGCAGCTGCATTCGCTGGCGCCGGTCTCGGCCTCGCGCAGGGGCCGTGGCGGTTGGCGCCAGCGCCTGAGCCAGGCCGTGCACTTCCCGTCGCGGGATGAGGTGTACCGTTTCCTTGAGTCGACGGTGCGCCCGGCGATTGAAGAAGTGACGGCGGTGTTTGTCGAGAAGGGCCTGAATGTGACGACCCAGCCCGACCCGTCCAACGACAGTGTCAGCCTGGAAATCGGCCATGGCGAGGAACATCCGTTCATCTACCAGGTGCAGATGCGCGGCTACTTTACGCCGTCGTTTGCGCGGGGTGGCATGGGTTCCAAGGAGCTTAACAACCGTCGCTACTACCGGGCCGAAGTGCACTTGGCCGAGGGCAGCCAGGACTATGATCTGGTGGGTTACACCAAGGAGCAGATCATCAACGACATCCTTGACCAGTACGAGCGGCACTTGCAGTTCCTGCATTTGGTGCGCTGATAGCTGGCATGTGAAGTCTGCTTTTTTTGTGGGAGCCAGCTCCCACAAAAAACCTCGCAAAGCCCTGATCTACAGGGCTTTCATGAATTTAATTTCATCCGTTCAACCCGCGTTTTGACGCGCAACTGTCATCTGTCCACCGCCTAATTGTGTGAAGCGTTTGACGCTTTCATTTCAGAACAGTGACGGAGACCGGTACCAATGAAGACGTTATTGAGCCCTATGGTGGGTGCCGCCATGGCGAGCTTTATGCTGTCCGCCCATGCCGATTTTATCGATGACAGCCACGCCGACGTGACCCTGCTCAATCGCTATCTCAACCAGCAGGGGCGCGATGTGGTGAACAGCAACGCCAAGGCCCACAGCATTCGCGATTGGGGCCAGGGGTTCGAGTTCAACTTCAAGTCCGGTTACACCGCAGGGCCGGTGGGTTTTGGCCTCGACTTGCAGGCGTTCTACGGGTTGAAGCTGGATTCCGGAGGCGACCTCAACGACAAGGACCACCAGAGCCGTTACCCCGGCAGCATGTTCCCGCTGGACAACGGCAAATCCGCCGACCAGTTCGGCGTGCTCAGCCCGACGTTCAAGATGCGCTTCGCCAAAGATGAGCTGCGTGTGGGCACGCTGTACGGCAACAACCCGGTGCTGGCCAACACCGACGGCCGCCTGTACCAGCAGACCAATACCGGGGTGCAACTGGTGTCCAGGGACCTCAGCGACTTCACCTTCACCGGTGGCGATATCTTCAAAACCAAGATCCGCAACGAAACCGGCGACCAGGGCATGATCACTGCCGGCGGCACCAAAGAGAGTGATCGCTTCCTGTTCGGCGGCGCCGACTACACCGGTATCCAGAACACCACGGTGAGCCTTTGGTATTCGAACCTTGAGGATTACTACCAGCAGTTCTTCGTGGGCGCCAAGCGGCATGACGCCTTGTCGGTGGGCGCGCTGGACACCGATGTGCGCGTGTTCCGCAGCCTGGGTGTGGGCGGTAACGCCGACGGTGAAAAAGACTACGCCGCCAGCGGTCTTTACGGCGACGGCGTGAACAAGGGCCGTATCAACCAGACCACCGCCAGCTTGCTGGAGAGCTACAGCCTGGACGGTCACACCGTCGGCCTGGGCATCCAGAAAAACAGCGGCGAAAGCGATTTCCCCTACCTCGACTCCGGCCTGAACAGCGGCGACAACCGCCAGGGCCCTGGCTCAGGCGCCGACACGCCGGCACTGACCAACATGCAGTTGAACAAATTCCAGCACGCCGGCGAACGCACCTGGCTGGCGCAGTACAAATATGACCTGGGCAAGCTCGGCATCCCCGGCCTGACCTTCTCGGCGGCCTATGCCCACGGCGATGACATCCGCACCGCACAAGGCACCACCAGCGAATGGGAGCGCAACGTCGCCGTGGCGTATCAAGTGCCCACCGGCACCCTCAAGGGCCTCGGCGTGACCTGGAAAAATGCCCACGCCAGCCCGGACATTACCGGCGCTACCGTGCAGGATGAAAACCGCTTTTATGTCAGCTATGTCGTTCCACTCTGGTAGGAAATTGCTGTAAAACGGAAGGGCAGACTTAAGCGATTCAGCTGGTTAAAAGGCCTGGGAATAAGGTTATTCCCAGGCCTTATTTGCCCTAAGCCCAGAGAGGATTCGATGACGTACATTGCTGCCGAAAACCGCTATGAATCTATCCCGTATCGCCGCGTAGGCCGCAGTGGATTGGTGCTGCCTGCACTGTCTCTCGGCCTGTGGCACAACTTTGGCGACAGCACCCCGATCGACACCCAGCGCGCCCTGCTGCGCACCGCGTTCGACCTGGGTATCAACCACTTCGACCTGGCCAACAACTACGGCCCGCCGTACGGCAGCGCCGAGATCAATTTCGGCCGTTTGCTGCGCGAAGATTTCAAGCATTACCGCGATGAGCTGATCATCTCCAGCAAGGCCGGCTGGGACATGTGGCCCGGCCCCTACGGCCAGGGCGGCGGCTCGCGCAAATACATCCTCGCGAGCCTGGACCAGAGCCTGCAACGCCTGGGCGTCGACTACGTGGATATCTTCTACTCCCACCGTTTCGACGCCGACACCCCACTGGAAGAAACCGCCAGCGCCCTCGCCACTGCCGTGCAACAGGGCAAGGCGTTGTACATCGGTATCTCGTCCTACTCCGGGGTGAAAACCCGCGAAATCGCCGCCCTGCTCAAAGAGTGGAAAGTGCCGCTGCTGATCCACCAACCGGCCTACAACCTGCTCAACCGCTGGGTGGAAAAAGACCTGCTGGACACCACCGAAGAACTTGGCGCCGGGGTGATTGCGTTCACGCCATTGGCCCAGGGTTTGCTGACCGACAAATACCTCAACGGCGTACCGGCCGATGCGCGGGTCAACCGCCCGGGCGGTGGTTCGTTGCAGGCCAAGCACTTGTCCGAAGCCAACATTGCCCACGTACGGGCACTGAACGAAATCGCCCAGCGTCGTGGCCAGAGCCTGGCGCAATTGGCCTTGGCCTGGACGCTGCGTGACCCACGGGTGACCAGTGCGCTGATCGGTGCCAGTCGGCCGGAGCAGATCATCGAGAACGTTGGCGCGTTGAAGAACTTGAGCTTTAGCGCTGAGGAATTGGCAGAGATCGACCGGTTTGCCCAGGAAGGCGGGATCAACCTGTGGGAAAAGCCATCCACTGCTGAGTAACCTGTTGTCACTCGGTTCAAATGTGGGAGCGGGCTTGCCCGCGATGGCGGTGGGTCAGTTGATGAAGTGTTGTCTGACCCACCGCCATCGCAGGCAAGCCAGCTCCCACATTTTGATCTTCAGTGTGGTCGATATTTTTGGCGCGCTCCGTTCACTGTGGGAGCCGGGCTTGCCCGCGATGGCGGTGGGTCAGTTGATGAAAGTGCCGCCTGACACGCCGCTATCGTAGGCAAGCCAGCTCCCACAGTTTGAATGTCGACAGTCTTTAGAACGGTACGTCGCCCAAAATCGTCGCCCGGTGCATCACCCGCCGCTGCGGCCGGTAATCATCCACGGCGTAATGCTGGGTCACGCGGTTGTCCCAGAACGCTACGTCGTTTTCCTGCCAGCGCCAGCGGATGGTGAATTCCGGACGCGTGGCGTGGGCGAACAGCAGCTTGAGAATCGCCTCGCTTTCCGCCGGTTCAAGTTCATTGATCTTGGTGGTGAACCCTTCGCTGACAAACAACGATTTGCGCCCGCTCACCGGATGCGTACGCACCACCGGGTGGGACAACGGTGGATTCTTCCTGCGGGTTTCTTCCCAGCGCGCCAGGTCTTCGGCGCTGTTGCCAAAGCGTTCCAGCGGGAAGGATTTGGTGAAGTCGTGTGTAGCCGTCAGCCCGTCGAGCAATGCCTTCAACGGCGCGGACAACGCCTCATACGCCGCAATCCCGCTGGCCCACAACGTATCGCCGCCAAACGCTGGCAGCAGCTTGGCACTGAGTACCGCGCCGAGCGCCGGGGTGGGCAGGAAGGTCACGTCGGTGTGCCATACGGCGTTGTCGCGTACGTCGGTGACGGCGGTGTCGAGGATCAGCACTTCGGGCTGTTCCGGCACGTTGGGGTAGATCGGGTGGATATGCAGGTCACCGAAGTTCGCCGCGAACCGCGCTTGCTGTTGCGGGGTGATGACCTGGCCACGGAAGAACAGCACCGAGTGGGCGAGCAACGCCTGTTCGATGGCGTCGCGCTGTTCCAGGTTCAGCGGCTGGGTGATATCGACGCCACGGATCTCGGCGCCGAGGGCGATGCTCAAGGGGGTAACGGTCAGGCTGCTCATGCGGTTCTCACTCAGTGTGCCTGGCCATGCCACGGCACCAATTTACGCTGCAGGGCACGCAAGCCCATTTCCATGGCGAAAGCGATCAGGGCGATCACCAGAATCCCCAGTACCACCACATCGGTGACGAGGAACTGCGCCGCCGACTGCACCATAAAGCCCAAGCCGCTGGTGGCGGCGATCAGCTCTGCGGCGACCAACGTGGACCAGCCCACCCCCAAACCAATGCGCACGCCGGTGAGGATATCGGGCAGGGCGCTCGGCAAAATCACATGGCGGATCAACTGGGCGCGGGTTGCCCCCAGCGACTGCGCCGCGCGCAACTTGGCCGGGTCGACGGTGCGCACGCCGGTCGCGGTGGCGATGGCGATTGGCGCAAAGATCGCCAGGTAGATCAGCAGCACCTTGGACAGCTCGCCAATGCCGCACCAGATCACGATCAACGGCAGGTAGGCCAGCGGCGGAATCGGCCGGTAGAACTCGATCAACGGGTCGAGAATACCCCGGGCGATGCGGTTGGAACCGATGGCAATCCCCACCGGCACGGCGGTCAGCACGGCAAAGCCGAGGCCCAGGCCGATGCGGCTGAGGCTCGCGCCCAGGTGCTGCCACAAGGTGGAATCCATATAACCCGTGGTCGCCAGCAGCCAGCCCTTTTGCAGCACGGCGGACGGCGGCGGCAGGAACAGCGGTTCGATCAGGCCGGTGGCGGTCACGGCCCACCAGATGGTCAGCAGGGCGACCAGGGTCAGCACGCTGATCCAGCGCGTGCTCAAGCTGCGACGCACTGGGATAACGGTGTGCACCGCCGGCTTGGCGGCGAGTTCGTAGCTGCTCATGCGGACACCTGCCGTTGGGAGAACACTTTGCCCAGCACGTGTTCGCGGGTTTCGATAAAGCGCGGGTCGGACTTGATCGCTCGCGCCGACTCACCGGCCGCGTAGCGCTGGCCGAAGTCCAGGCGCAGGCGTTCGACGATTTGCCCCGGGTTGGGTGCCAACAGGATCAAGTCCGTGGCGAGGAAGACCGCCTCTTCGATGTCATGGGTAATCAGGAACACCGGCTTGGCCGTGCGCCGCCAGACTTGCAGCAGCAACTCCTGCATCTGTTCGCGGGTGAACGCATCGAGGGCGCCGAAGGGTTCGTCCATCAGCAATACGCGTGGGTCGGCGGCCAGCGCACGGGCGAGGCCGACGCGTTGTTTCTGGCCACCGGACAGCTGCCAGATGCGCCGGCTGTCGAAACCGGCCAGGTCCACCAGCGCGAGCATTTCCCGGGCGCGCACTTCACGTTGCGCCTTCGGCACGCCGGCCAGCTCCAGGCCGAAGCCGACGTTGGCCAGCACGTCCTGCCAGGGCAGCAGGGCATCGTCCTGGAACACCACGCCGCGTTCGGCGCTGGGGCCTTTGACCGGCACGCCATCGAGGGTGATGCGCCCGGCAGAGGGTTCGACAAAGCCGGCAATCAGGTTCAACAGCGAAGTCTTGCCACTGCCGGACGGGCCGAGGGCCACCAGCAATTGCTGGGGCCCCAGGTCGATTGAGATGTCAGACAGTACCGGTTCTGTGGCGCCTGGGTACTGTGCGCTGATGCGCTCCAGTTGTAGCAAGGCCATCGCGATAGACTCCTGATCAGTTGGTAATGAACTTGGCGCTGACGTAAGGGGCGTAGTCCGGCAGCACGGCGTCAACCTTGCCTTGTTCCTTGAGGAACGCGGCGGTGTCGGTCACGGCCTTGGTGGTCGGTGCGCCCAGCAGGGTCACCTGGTCGGCGGCCAGCGGGTAGACGTTGCCTTGCAGCAGCAGCGGGATGTCGCTGGCCTTGGCGCCGGAGAGTTTCACCAGCTTGTCGACGTTGCCTTTGTCGGCGATCCAGGCTTGTGGGTCTTTGCGGTAGGCGGCGTAGGCATCCAGAGTGACTTTGGCGAAAGCCGTGACGATTTCCGGGTGCTTGGCGGCGAAATCCTTACGCACGATCCAGGCATCGAAGGTCGGTGCGCCAAACTTGGCCAGTTCGCCGGAGGTAATCAGCACCTTGCCGTTTTCCTTGGCAACGCCCAGGGCGGGGTCCCACACGTAGGTAGCGTCGATATCACCACGCTTCCAGGCGGCGATGATCGCCGGTGGCGCGAGGTTGAGGATGGTCACTTTCGACGGGTCGATGTTCCAGTGCTTCAGCGCGGCTAGCAGGCTGTAGTGGCCGGTGGACACGAAGGGCACGGCGATTTTCTTGCCGATCAGGTCCTGCGGGCTGTTGATCCCCGAACCATTGCGCGCCACCAGGGCTTCGGCGCCGCCGATCTGGGTGGCGACGAGGAAGGTTTCCACCGGCACTTTGCGGGTGATGGCAGCGGTCAGCGGGCTGGAACCGAGGTAGCCGATCTGCACGTCGCCGGACGCGATGGCGGCGATGATGTCGGCGCCATTGTCGAATTTGCGCCAGTCGATCTTGGCGTTGGTGGCTTTTTCATACGCGCCATCGGCCTGGGCGACTTTGGCCGGGTCCACGGTGGTCTGGTACGCGATGGTCACATCCGCCGCCTGGGCAAACAGGCTGGCACCGGCCAGGGACAATGCGGCCAAGAGGCGCAGAGGGGTTAGTAGTTTCAAGGGGAAGCTCCTCAATCAGGCGGCCGAGGATCGGCGTGTGAGGAGACTAAATGATCTAAGAACTCGAAAATAAATAACATTTTCGAATTAGCTTATGAGGAGAAACGTGGAGCCAGATCTTCAGTCTGGCGCAGGAAAATGTGGGAGCTGGCTTGCCTGCGATAGCGGTGGGTCAGTAGCACAGATGCCAACTGATACACCGCTATCGCAGGCAAGCCAGCTCCCACAGGAGTCAGGCTTTAGTTGCTGATCGCCAGGATGCTGGCTTGGTAGGAACCGACAAACACATCAAAGTCGCCCACCTCGTTCTGCTCCAGCTCTGCCTGCTGTGCCAGCGACTTGCGCGCCAGTTCTTCAAAGTGCGATTGCTGATCGGCCGGCAGCGGTTCGCTGCGGAAATGCTCGGCATGCACCTGGCTCTGGCGCAGGGAGAACTGCGCAAAGCTCTCTTTACGCTCGGCCATCGCCGCCAACACCTGGGCCGACGGGGTCTGGGACGGGTCCTGGACCTTCGCCAGCTGGGCGTCCAGCGCCTGGCTGTGTTCGGTGATGCCGTGGCTCTCATCGAGCAAAGCGGCCAGCGGGGCGATCTTCTCCAGCAACTCGGTGGCCCATTCCTTCATGCCCACAGGCTGGCCGTCGCGCTGCAATTGCAGGCCCGGACGGCGACCTTCCTTGACCACGCTGAGGAAGTTGGACGTGGCGTTGCCGCACTCGTTGCTGGCGAACAGCGGGCTGTCGTTCAGCGCGCAGTACAGCAGGAACGCGTCGAGGAAGCGCGACTCCGGCAGGTCGATGCCCATCGGCAGGAACGGGTTGATGTCCAGGCAGCGCACTTCGATGTACTGGATGCCACGGGCCATCAGCGCCTGGATCGGTCGCTCGCCGGTGTAGGTCACACGTTTCGGGCGGATGTTGGAGTAGTACTCGTTTTCGATCTGCAGGATGTTGGTGTTGAGCTGCACCCACTCACCGTCCTTGTGCGTGCCGATTTCGACGTACGGCGCGTAGGGCGTTGCCACCGCTTCACGCAGGCTGTCGGTGTAGCTGTTCAAGTCGTTGTAGCACGGCGTGAGGCCGGCCTGGGCATTGCTCTGGTAACCCAGGTCGCTCATGCGCAGGCTGGTGGCGTACGGCAGGTACAGGGTGTCGGCGTCCAGCACTTCGAGCTGGTGCGAGCGACCGCGCAGGAAGCCGGCGTCCAGGGCCGGCGACGCACCAAACAGGTACATCAGCAGCCAGCTGTAGCGGCGGAAATTGCGGATCAGGGCGATGTAGGCCGTGGACTGGTAATCGCGGTCGGTGCCGACAAATCCTTCAGTCTCCTTGAGCAACGGCCACAACTGTTCCGGCAGGGAGAAGTTGTAGTGGATGCCGGCGATGCACTGCATGGTCTTGCCGTAACGCAGGGCCAGGCCCTTGCGGTACACGTACTTGAGCTGCCCGATATTGGACGTGCCGTAGTAGGCAATCGGAATGTCTTCCTCGGCCGGCAACGGGCACGGCATCGAGGGGCTCCACAGGTATTCGCTGCCGAGCTTGGTGTAGGCAAAGCGATGGATCTTGTCCAGGCTGCTCAGGGTATCGGCCGGGTCTGGCAGAGCGGGAGTGATGAACTCCAGCAACGATTCCGAGTAGTCGGTGGTGATCTGTTCGTGGGTCAACGCGGCGCCCAGGGCTTCGGGGTGCGGCGTTTGTGCCAGGCGGCCTTCGCCGGTGACGCGCAGGCATTCGCGCTCGATGCCGTGCAAGCACTGCTCTAGCAGGGAGAGGTGTTCGCGCTTGCCGAGCAAAGCCAGGCGGCGGTTGAGAAGTTCGCTCAAGTTGGATTCCTTCACGCGTCAGTCGCCCCAATATGGGGGTGGGCAGGACGGTCTACAAGGGTGAAGTTAAAACTGGCGTGATCGCCTGGTCTAGAGTCGATTTGACCCGCTCTGAAAAAGCCGACTTCACTCCATGAATTTGGCTATAGCGCAGCAAGAAAATTCCGACGCTGTTTAGTGCAGCGCCGAAATTAACTCAAATCGAGGGTGGGGAGCTATAGGACAGCGAAGGTGCCTTGTGCTTTTGCGACCAGTTTTTCGTCCTGGTACACATCCGCCTCGACCACCAGGGTGCGTCGACCGGCGTGAATCACCCGGCCGGTGCACAGCACATCACCGTCTTCGACGGCGCGGATGTAGTTGATCTTGCACTCGATGGTCGCGCTCTGCTGGTCGAAACCATGGACGCTGGAACAGGCCAGCCCCATCGTAATGTCCACCAGGCTGAAAATCGCCCCGCCATGGAGCTTGCCCGCGCGGTTGCGCAGGTGCGGCTCCAGGGTCAGGGCCACCTCGGCAACGCCTTCTTCAAGGCGTTGCAGGCGGCAGCCGATCAGTTCGCTGAACGCGCTCTGGGTCAAGCCGGCCGGGATCTCCATCAGCGTTTCTTCAACTGCTTGGCGTTGGCGAACAGCGAGGCCATGGCGTTGTTGCTTGGCGCGGCGGTCGCGGTTTCCTTGCGCGGCGCGGTGTTTTCCGAGCGGTTCTGCGACTGGCGCGGCGCCGAGCCTGGGCGGGCGCCACGGGCACCGTCGATTTTCTCGCCGGGGGTGTCGCTCATGCGCATCGACAGGCCGACGCGTTTGCGCGGGATATCGACTTCCATGACCTTGACCTTGACCACGTCACCGGCTTTCACCGCTTCGCGCGGGTCCTTGATGAATTTCTCCGAAAGCGCAGAGATATGCACCAAACCGTCCTGATGCACGCCGATATCCACAAACGCGCCGAAGTTGGTCACGTTGGTCACCACGCCTTCGAGGATCATGCCCAGCTCCAGGTCCTTGAGGTCTTCGACGCCGTCCTGGAACTCGGCGGTCTTAAACTCGGGACGCGGGTCGCGACCAGGTTTTTCCAGCTCTTGCAGGATGTCGGTGATGGTCGGTACGCCGAAGGTTTCATCGGTGTACTTCTTCGGGTCCAGGCGCTTGAGGAACGCGGCGTCGCCGATCAGCGAGCGGATGTCGCGGTCGGTCTCGGCGGCGATGCGTTGCACCAGCGGGTAGGCTTCCGGGTGGACGGCGGACGAATCCAGCGGGTTGTCGCCGTTCATGACGCGTAGGAAACCAGCGGCCTGTTCGAAGGTTTTTTCACCGAGGCGAGCGACTTTTTTCAGCGCGGCGCGGGTTTTGAAGGCGCCGTTTTCGTCCCGGTGGGTGACGATGTTCTGCGCCAGGGTGCTGTTCAGGCCGGAGATACGCGCCAGCAGCGCGACGGAGGCCGTGTTTACATCCACGCCGACCTTGTTCACGCAGTCTTCCACGACCGCATCCAGGCCGCGCGCCAGTTTCAGCTGCGACACGTCGTGCTGGTACTGGCCGACGCCGATGGATTTCGGGTCGATCTTCACCAGCTCGGCCAGCGGATCTTGCAGGCGGCGAGCGATGGATACCGCGCCACGGATCGACACGTCGAGGTCCGGGAATTCCTTGGACGCCAGCTCCGACGCCGAGTACACCGATGCGCCGGCCTCGGAGACCATGACTTTGGTCATCTTCATGGCGGGGTATTTCTTGATCAGTTCGGCGGCCAGCTTGTCGGTCTCGCGGCTGGCGGTGCCGTTGCCGATGGCGATCAGGTCCACCGAGTGCCTGGCGCACAGGGCGGCGAGGATCGCCAGGGTCTGGTCCCACTTGTTGTGCGGCACGTGCGGGTACACGGTGGCGTGGTCCAGCAGCTTGCCGGTGGAGTCGACCACCGCGACCTTGCAGCCGGTACGCAGGCCCGGGTCGAGGCCCAGGGTCGCACGCGGGCCGGCCGGTGCGGCCAGCAGCAGGTCATGCAGGTTGTGGGCGAAGACGTTGATCGCCTCGGTTTCGGCGCCGTCGCGCAGCTCGCCGAGCAGGTCGGTTTCGAGGTGGGTGTAGAGCTTGACCTTCCAGGTCCAGCGCACCACTTCACCGAGCCACTTATCCGCAGGACGATTCTGATTCTGGATGCCGAATTGTTGACCGATCATGCCTTCGCACGGGTGCATGGTGCCCGGCAGTTCGTCGCCGACTTTCAGCGCGGAGCTGAGAATACCTTCGTTGCGGCCACGGAAAATCGCCAGCGCACGGTGGGACGGCATGCTCTTGAGTGGTTCGTCGTGTTCGAAGTAATCGCGGAACTTGGCGCCTTCTTCCTCTTTGCCAGCGATCACGCGGGCGCTGAGGATGGCTTCCTGCTTCAGGTACGTGCGCAGTTTTTCCAGCAGGCTGGCGTCTTCGGCGAAGCGCTCCATGAGGATGTACTTGGCACCTTCGAGGGCGGCCTTGACGTCGGCGACGCCTTTTTCGGCGTCGATGAAGCGTGCGGCTTCGGTGTCCGGGGTCAGCGACGGGTCGTTGAACAGGCCGTCGGCCAGCTCGCCGAGGCCGGCTTCCAGGGCGATCTGGCCCTTGGTGCGGCGCTTCTGCTTGTACGGCAGGTAGAGGTCTTCGAGGCGGGTCTTGGTGTCGGCGAGCTTGATGTCGCGCTCAAGTTGCGGGGTCAGCTTGCCCTGCTCTTCGATGCTGGCGAGGATGCTGATGCGCCGTTCGTCGAGTTCTCGCAGGTAGCGCAGGCGCTCTTCCAGGTGACGCAGTTGGATGTCGTCGAGGCTGCCGGTCACTTCTTTACGGTAACGGGCGATGAAGGGCACCGTGGAGCCCTCATCCAGTAGAGCGACGGCCGCTTCGACCTGTTGCGGGCGTACACCGAGTTCCTCGGCGATGCGGCTGTTGATGCTGTCCATAAAACCACCTGAAATTCTGAAAGCAGCCCGCAGGCCCGTAGAACAAGGCCTTGCGCGGCTGGTTGAGCGGCCCGACTGGCGCCGCTGCCTGGGTCAAGAGGCAGCCTATTGACCCTCGAAATCGAAAAAATCACGACAAGCGGGTAAAAAAAGCCCGGCAGTAAACGGTAACGATCTGACGTTGCCCTGCACGAAGGCGCCGCATTATAACCAGCGTTCTGCCCTTGGGGGGACTGTGCCAGAGGTTGTAGGGCGCGGGTTCGCTGGCAGTAGAGGAAAAATCTGCTAACAATGCACACGGTGCGTATAACGGCAGCTACGCCATAATGCGCGCCGAGCCAAGAGGAGCATCCAATGAGCAGCACTGCACAAACTGCTGAAGGCGAAAAAATTCTCATCGTTGACGACGATCCGGGGCTGAGCAGCCTGCTGGAGCGCTTCTTCAACTCCAAGGGGTACCGTGCCCGCGCGGTGCCGAACACCGAGCAGATGGACCGTCTGCTGGGGCGCGAAGTCTTCAACCTGGTCGTCCTCGACCTGATGCTGCCGGGCGAAGACGGCCTGACCGCCTGCAAGCGCCTGCGCAGCGCGAACAACCAGATCCCCATCATCATGCTGACCGCCAAGGGCGATGAGCTGAGCCGCATCAAGGGCCTGGAACTGGGCGCTGATGACTACCTGGCCAAGCCGTTCAACCCGGACGAGCTGATGGCGCGGGTCAAGGCCGTATTGCGTCGCCAGGCACCGCCGGTTCCAGGCGCACCGGGCAGCGAAGACGAAAGCGTCACGTTTGGCGATTACGAACTGTCGCTGGCGACCCGTGAGCTCAAGCGTGGCGATGAAGTGCACATGCTGACCACTGGCGAATTCGCCGTGCTCAAGGCGCTGGTCATGAACGCACGCCAGCCGCTGACCCGCGACAAGCTGATGAACCTGGCCCGTGGCCGGGAGTGGGACGCCCTGGAGCGCTCCATCGATGTGCAGATCTCCCGTCTGCGCCGGATGATCGAGCCGGACCCGTCCAAGCCACGGTATATCCAGACCGTGTGGGGCGTGGGTTACGTGTTTGTGCCGGATGGCACTGCAACCAAGTGACCGAAGATTTGCAGGAACGGGCATCCATGGGTTCGGCTCCGTGAGGGTCGACGGGATGCCCGGCGTCTGCAATTCTGCGAGCGCCGCTCATTCCTGCAAGGTGTCTAGCTGTCTTCTATGAAAACCCCGCTGTGGTTCCCGCAAAGCTTTTTCTCCCGCACCCTTTGGCTGGTGCTGATCGTCGTCCTGTTTTCCAAGGCACTCACGCTGGTTTATCTGTTGATGAACGAAGACGTGCTGGTGGATCGACAATACAGCCACGGCGTCGCCCTGACGCTGCGCGCCTACTGGGCCGCCGACCCTGAGAACCGCGAGAAGATCGCCAAGGCCGCCACCCTGGTGCGCGTCGCCGGCGCCGGTGTGCCGGAGGGCGAACAGCATTGGCCCTACAGCGAGATCTACCAGCGCCAGATGCAGGCCGAACTGGGTGAAGACACCGAGGTGCGGCTGCGCATGCATGTGTCGCCCGCGTTGTGGGTGCGCGCGCCGAGCCTGGGCGAGGATTGGCTGAAAGTGCCGCTGTACCCGCACCCGTTGCGGGGCCAGAAGATCTGGAACGTGCTGGGCTGGTTCCTGGCCATTGGTTTGCTTTCCACCGCGTCCGCGTGGATTTTCGTGCGCCAGCTCAACCAACCGCTCAAGCGCCTGGTGTTTGCCGCCCGCCAACTGGGCCAGGGGCGCAGTGTGCGCCTGCCGGTCAGCGATACGCCCAGCGAGATGACCGAGGTGTACGGCGCCTTCAACCAGATGGCGGAGGATGTCGAACAGGCCGGGCGCGAACGCGAGCTCATGCTGGCGGGGGTTTCCCATGACTTGCGCACACCGTTGACGCGACTGCGTTTGTCACTCGAACTGATGGGCAATCACAACGACCTCACCGACGACATGGTCCGGGATATCGAGGACATGGACGCGATCCTCGACCAGTTCCTGGCGTTTATCCGGGATGGCCGTGACGAAGTGGTGGAGGAAGTGGACCTGACGGACCTGGTGCGTGAGGTAGTGGCGCCCTACAACCAGAATGGCGAACAGGTGCGTATGCGCCTGGAGCCGATCCAGCCGTTTGCACTGCGTCGGGTGTCGATGAAGCGCCTGTTGAACAACCTGATCGGCAACGCCTTGCATCACGCGGGTTCCGATGTGGAAGTGGCGGCGTACGTGTCCGGCGACAGTGCTGCGCCTTACGTCGTGCTGAGCGTGATGGATCGCGGCACCGGGATCGACCCGGCGGAGCTGGAAGGCATCTTCAACCCGTTCACCCGTGGCGACCGTGCCCGGGGTGGCAAAGGCACAGGCCTTGGGCTGGCGATTGTGCGGCGGATTGCCTCGATGCATGGCGGCAATGTTGAGTTGCGCAACCGTGAAGGCGGAGGCCTGGAAGCGCGGGTGCGTTTGCCGTTGGGTCTGATGCTGCCCAGGGACGCGGTCTAACAATCACAGCAAATCAAATGTGGGAGCTGGCAAGCCAGCTCCCACAGTTTTTTGTGGTGTCTGTCTAATTCAGCCCTTGCCCTTGGTCCGCGTCATATTCGGCCCACCATTCTTCTCCAGGTGCTGAATGATGATCCCCGCCACATCCTTGCCTGTGGTGGTTTCAATCCCTTCCAGGCCGGGCGATGAGTTGACCTCCATCACCAGCGGCCCGTGGTTGGAACGCAAGATATCCACACCTGCCACGCTCAACCCCATGACCTTGGCCGCCCGCAGCGCGGTCATGCGCTCTTCCGGGGTGATCTTGATCAGGCTGGCGCTGCCGCCACGGTGCAGGTTGGAGCGGAACTCGCCCGGCTTGGCCTGGCGTTTCATCGCTGCAATCACCTTGTCGCCCACCACGAAGCAGCGGATATCCGCACCGCCGGCTTCCTTGATGTATTCCTGCACCATGATGTTCTGCTTGAGGCCCATGAACGCCTCGATCACCGACTCTGCCGCCGTCGCGGTTTCACACAGCACCACGCCGATGCCCTGGGTGCCTTCCAGCACCTTGATCACCAGCGGTGCGCCGTTGACCATCTCGATCAGGTCGGGGATGTCGTCCGGTGAGTGGGCAAAACCGGTGACCGGCAGGCCGATACCCCGACGTGACAGCAGTTGCAGCGAGCGCAGTTTGTCCCGCGAGCGCGCGATGGCCACCGATTCGTTGAGGGGAAACACGCCCATCATTTCAAACTGGCGCAGCACCGCGCAGCCATAAAAGGTCACCGAAGCGCCGATACGCGGGATCACCGCATCGAAGCCCTCCAGGGGTTTGCCCCGGTAGTGGATCTGCGGCTTGTGGCTGGCAATGTTCATATAGGCACGCAACGTGTCGATCACCACCATTTCGTGGCCACGTTCGGTGCCGGCCTCGACCAGGCGGCGGGTGGAATACAGACGCGGGTTTCGCGACAGCACAGCAATCTTCATGCAGCACCTGGGGCAGAAATAGTAGAGACCGGGAACACCGGCTTGTCTTGTACGTACTTGACGCCGGGATTGACCACCAACTGGCCGTCAATCAGCGCCTTGGAGCCGAGCAACAGGCGGTAACGCATGGCTTTGCGGCAGGCCAGGGTGAACTCCACCCGCCATACCCGATCACCCAGCGCGAGGGTGGTGCTGATCACATAGCGCACCTGCGCATGGCCGTTGGAGCTCTTGATGGTTTTCATCGTCACCAGGGGCGCTTCACAGCGGCGGTGACGCAATTGCACCACGCTGCCCAGGTGCGCGGTAAAGCGCACCCAGTTCTCACCGTCGCGCTCAAAGGGCTCGATATCGGTGGCATGCAGGCTTGAGGTGCTGGCGCCGGTGTCGATCTTGGCGCGCAGGCCAGCCACTCCCAAGTCGGGAAGTGCCACCCACTCACGCAGACCCACAACGGTCAAATGGTCAAATGTCTTCAATATGGGTAACCGGTCATTCAGAAATGTTTCGTAGTCTTCGAGGACAGTAACGTCCAACTGCGCATGGATTGTGACAATCCCCGACCATCCGTGAAGGGTTGGCGCCGAATTCGCGGTATTCACGCAGAATATTCGGCAAATGGCGACAGATATCGCTCAGGTGCCGGTAATCAGTCGATGCAATGGAAAGTCACGTAAAACTCCAGCCGCCTGGCGTATCTTAGGTGAGCCTTGAGGTTTATGCGTCGAAGGGTTTCAACGGTAAAGTTGCGACATTTTTCAGAGCGAGGAATTCAAGTGGCTCAAAAGCAGGAAGAGGAAGAAAAGGTCCGTTTGGACAAGTGGCTGTGGGCGGCGCGTTTCTATAAGACCCGTGCCCTGGCCAAGGCCGCCATCGAGAGCGGCAAGGTGCACCATCGCGGCGAGCGCTGCAAGCCGGGCAAGGAACCGCGCGTCGGAGATGAGTTTCAGATTCGTACAGGGTTTGATGAAAAGACGGTCGTAGTGCAGGCGCTTTCCACTGTGCGCCGTGGTGCGCCGGAAGCCCAGGCGCTGTACGCCGAGACCGCAGCCAGCATCGCCAAGCGCGAAAATGCGGCGGCGATGCGCAAGGCCGGCGCCATCGGCATGACCACCGATGGCAAACCGAGCAAGAAACAGCGCCGCGACCTGTTCAAGTTTCGCGGCAGCGGAAACGACGACTGAGGCCACCGGCAATCGCCCAAAGTGTCACTTGGCTTGGATCTGCCTCGGTTTGTTCATAAACTGCAGCATCTTCGCGTCAATATTCTTCAATTCAGATACCCAGACCTATGACTGATCTACCGGATACCGACTTCACCCAACGCTTCATCTTCGACGAGACCGACGCCCGGGGCGAACTGGTATCGCTGGAGCGCAGCTACGCCGAAGTCCTCGCCAAGCACGCCTATCCTGAGCCGGTCGCGCAATTGCTCGGTGAGTTGATGGCGGCTGCGGCGTTGCTGGTGGGCACCATGAAGTTCGACGGTTTGCTGATCCTGCAGGCCCGTTCCGAAGGCCCGATCCCGTTGCTGATGATCGAGTGCTCCAGCGAGCGCGATATCCGTGGCCTGGCCCGTTACGAGGCCGACCAGATCGCCCCGGACGCAACCCTGTCCGACCTGATGCCCAACGGCGTGTTGGCGCTCACCGTCGATCCGACCGAAGGCCAGCGCTACCAAGGCATCGTCGACCTCGACGGCGAGACCCTGTCGGACTGCTTCACCAATTATTTCGTGATGTCCCAGCAAGTGGGCACCAAGTTCTGGCTCAACGCCGACGGCCATCGCGCCCGTGGCCTGCTGCTGCAACAACTGCCGGCCGACCGTATCAAGGACGACGACGATCGCGCGGAAAGCTGGCGCGGCCTCACCGCCCTGGCCGGCACGCTTACGGCGGAAGAACTGCTGGGCCTGAGCAACGAAACCATCCTGCACCGCCTCTACCACGAAGAAGCCGTGCGTCTATTCGACGCACAGTCGCTGCGCTTCAATTGCAGCTGCTCACGCGAGCGCTCGGCCAATGCGCTGGTCAGCCTGGGCCTGGAAGATGCACAGAACCTGGTGGTGGAACACGGTGGTCATATCGAGATCGACTGCCAGTTCTGCAATGAGCGTTACCTGTTCGATGCCGCCGATGTAGCGCAGTTGTTCGCCGGCGCAGGCATCGACACCCCTTCCGACACCCGCCACTAAAACGTTTAAGCACAGGTAAATCACCTGACAAACGCCGGATTAGCGCAGTTCTGACGGGAGGGCCCTACTCTTTTTGGGCTTTTCTGGCATAATCCGGCCCACTTTTTTCGCGGTAGTAGTGCGCAACTTTCTACTACAAAACGTTTGGAGCACTCGGCCATAGGCCGACGGGGAACCTCATGACGCAAGCCAATAACGCCGTATACACCGATCTGAGTGTTGACGATCTGGTCAAAGAAGCCCTGCAGCGCGGTGAAGGCGTGCTTGCCGATACTGGCGCGCTGGTCGTAGAAACCGGTCACCGTACCGGTCGTTCGCCAGTCGATCGTTTCATCGTTGAAGAGCCGACTACCCAGGACGCCATTGCCTGGGGCCCGATCAACCGCAAGTTCCCGGCCGACAAGTTCGATGCCCTGTGGGCTCGCGTCGAGGCCTTCAACAATGCGCAAGAGCATTTCGTTTCCCACGTTCACGTAGGTGCGGCCGAAGACCACTACCTCGCCGTGAAAATGACCACCCAGACTGCCTGGCAGAACCTGTTCGGTCGTTGCCTGTTCATCAACCCGGCCCAGTACAACCCGGCCGGCCGCGATGAATGGCAAGTGCTCAACGTGGCCAACTTCGAGTGCGTGCCAGAGCGTGATGGCACCAACTCCGACGGTTGCGTGATCCTCAACTTCGCGCAGAAGAAAGTGCTGATCGCCGGCATGCGTTACGCCGGTGAAATGAAAAAAGCCATGTTCTCGGTGCAGAACTTCCTGCTGCCGGCTTCCGACGTGCTGCCAATGCACTGCGCCGCCAACATCGGCGAAGCAGGCGACGTAACCCTGTTCTTCGGTCTGTCGGGCACCGGTAAAACCACTCTGTCCGCCGACGAAAGCCGTTACCTGATCGGTGACGACGAACACGGCTGGGGCGAAGGCGTGGTGTTCAACATCGAAGGCGGTTGCTATGCCAAGTGCATCGACCTCTCCGAGAAGAACGAGCCGGTCATCTGGAAAGCCATCAAGCACGGCGCCGTGCTGGAAAACGTCGTGATCAACGACGCCAAGCACGCCGACTACACCGACGTCAGCCTGACCCAGAACAGCCGCGCCGCCTACCCGCTGGAACACGTTGCCAAGCGTTCCGAGAAGAACCTGGGCGGCGAGCCAAACGCGGTGATCTTCCTGACCTGCGACCTGACTGGCGTACTGCCACCGGTGTCGATCCTCAGCGAAGAACAAGCGGCCTACCACTTCCTGTCCGGCTACACCGCACTGGTGGGCTCGACCGAAATGGGTTCCGGCGGCGGCATCAAGTCGACCTTCTCCACCTGCTTCGGCGCACCGTTCTTCCCGCGTCCGGCTGGTGAATACGCAGAGCTGCTGATCAAGCGCATCCGCGGCTTCGGCTCCAAGGTCTACCTGGTCAACACCGGCTGGACCGGCGGCGGCTACGGCGTCGGCAACCGCTTCAACATCCCGACCACGCGCGGCGTGATCGCAGCGATCCAGAGCGGCGCGTTGATCGGTGCTGAAACCGAGCACCTCGACACCATCAACCTCGACGTGCCACTGGCCGTACCGGGCGTTGAGACCGGCCTGTTGAACCCACGCAACACCTGGGCCGACAAGGCTGCCTACGATGAAGCGGCGAAAGCGCTGGCTGGCTTGTTCATCGAGAACTTCAAGAAGTTTGAAGTGAGCGATGCGATCAAGGCTGCGGGTCCTAAGTTGTAAGATTCGGTTGCTGTGAAAAAGCCGCCTCTTGTGAGGCGGCTTTTTTGTGCGCGGGTGATTAGTCGGCGATGTGCAAGACCACGGCGCCGACGAGTACGAGTACAACGCCCAGCACCTGCACCGCCGACAACCGCTCCTTGAAAAACACAAACCCCAGAATCGCCGCAATCCCGCCCGACAACGTACTAATCACCGTCACCACCGACACCGACCCCGCCATCGCCCCCCACGAAAACGCCGAGAACCCGCCCAGGTTCATCAGGCTCGCCCCGGTCAACGTCGCGCAGTTTTTCAGTGGCGGTATTTTCAGGCCATCCTTGATCCTCAGCACCATCATCACCAGCACGCACAGCCCCACCAGGTAACCCAGCCACAACATGCTGATCGGCCCCAGCGCAGGCAGCGTGTATCGGCCTTGCAGCCAGAAGCTGGTGCCGTACAGCGTTGCGGCGAGCATGGCGTAGGCGATGGACAGCCGTGGGTTGTTGTGGGGGACGCCGTTGTCCTTGTGCAGGCTGGAGAGGATCACGCCGATCACGCACAGGGCGATGCAGCCCAATTGAGTCAGGCTGATGTGCTCACCGCTGGCCCAGGACAGTAGCGTGGTGACTACGCCGTAGGACGTCACCAGCGGTGCGACGATGGCCGCTTTGCCCAGGGCGAAGGCCTTGGACAGCGCGAGTGCGCCGGAGACGGTGAGCAAGGCGGCGGCGATGCCCAGCAGCCAGACGCTCAGCGGCGCGTCGAGGAACTTGAAGAGGAAGGCCGGGAAGATGACCAGCAACAGGGTCATGATCAAAAAGCCGAGGGCTTGGCCGAAGTACACCGCGCGTTTCACGCCCACGGCGCGGGCGTTGAGGCCCACGAGAAAGTCCGTGCCACCCCAGAGCAGGGCGGCCAGCAGGCCCATTGTTACGTCCATGTAAGGTCCTTGTTGGTTCGTGCGTGGCTTGCCAGATTAGCGCAGATCCAATGTGGGAGCGGGCTTGCCCGCGATAGCGGTGTGTCAGTTGATACCGCCATCGCGGGCAAGCCCGCTCCCACAGTGGGGTCTCTGTGTTGTTGAGGTCAGCTGAGGTTTTCCAGGGTTTGCGTGTCCCAGGTGTGGGTCTTGATTGCCAGGTACAACATGCCGATGGTCAGCGGGATTTTGGCGCCACGGCCCTTGGCGCGATGTTTCAGGAAGACATCGAACACCGGTGGGTTGAAGTAGCGATACGCGTCGTAGTCGCCCATATCGAGGGCAAATTCCTCCTCCACGGCTTCCATGAATTGCTTGGCCTCCACACTGTCGCAACCGAGGTCGAAGTTGATCGCGGTTTGCAGGCGCGGGGTTTTGTGTTTCGGCAGGCCGATTTCTTCGTGCAGCAGTTGCAGGAGTTGCTGCATGGCGAGGTCTTCGGGGAAGTCGGCGGCGAGGTTCATGGTGGGGGCACGCAGGAGTGGGTGAGGGGGATGGTCGCGTTGCAGACGGTATTTGTTTCGGGTGATGAAGAGTGCCAAGCCTATCAAGAATACGAAGACAGGTAGGAAGGGCATTCTGAGAATCACCGCCACGTAGGGTAGTAGGAACGTCAAAGTGAGCCCGGTCACGAGAAATGTGAGTGCGAAACGCTTTCTGAGGGTGGGGTCTGTGACTTGTAGATGCAGCAGCAAGTAAAGGCCGAGGAAAAAGGCTGTTTGCAGATAGATATTCATGACATCTGGTAACCGATTGCTTCGAGCGTCTCAGACTCCCAGCGTTTGGCTTTGATGGCTTGGTAGAGCATGTTGATGGTGAGTGGCGCCTTGCCTTCGCACCCTCTTTCTACATACCGCAAATAGACGTCGAAACCTCGGCGCTTGAAGTAGCGGTTGTTTTTATAGTCACCGAGTTTCAAACCGAAATCTTGTTTCAGCGCAGCCATCAATCGTCTGGCCTCGCTACTGCTACAGCCGAGGTCGTGGTTGATTGAGGTATTGAGGTTAATGGCCTGGTGCTTGGGCAGGCCCACAGCTTCATGTACGAGCTGCAAAAGATGGCGCATGAGGGGGTCGTTTGGGAAATCGGCGGCCAAGTTAAGCGTGGGGGCCACCAGCAGTGGGTGAGCGGATTTGGTTCGACTGTAGCGGTGGCGGTCCAGGAACAGTCCCGAACCTAATAGGACTGCGCCTATCGGCACGCTGGGCAACTGGGCTTCGTGTGCCCAGTAAGGGAGCCATATTGCACAGGCTAGTCCTGTGGCTAGCAGAGACAAACCGACATATTTCCTTAGCTTTTGCGCGCGTATTTTGTTGTCGATGACAACGTTCAACACAATAAAAATCAGCCATTGCAGGTACTCCATCATCGGGTGATGCCCCCCATAAATGGAATAACCATTGCAGGCATGGAGCGCTGGGGGCCTATCCCACCATCGACCTGCGCTTCAATTCCAATAACCACATCGCCTGCGTGATAGGTGCGAATGAAACTTTTGGCGATTACTCCCACATCCAGTAAACCGAGGTTTACTAGCGCGTTTCGATTAGCAGGTAAAACGGTAGCGCGGATCACCGTGAAAGTGACGCCGTAGTGGCCGATGTATTGAGTCCTTTCGATGTTCACAGGGTTTTTCCCAGGCGGTGGAAAGGACGCTAGTTTCGGTCAGGCAAATATGGATTTTGTAGAGGGGACGGTGAGTGTTCTAAGCAGTTTCAGAAGCGGATGGCGTGGTGTTTGGCGGTTTCTTACAGCGGCGTCCGGCGTTGTTCGCATGGCAGCGATTTCACAGGAAAAGTAGGCCAACTGTGGGGAGCCGGGCTTGCCCGCGATGGCGGTGGGTCAGGTAGGGAATTATCGGCTGATACACCGCCATCGCAGGCAAGCCAGCTCCCACAGGTTTAGCGGCGTGGCGGGGAACGATTAACTGCTGGCAGGCCGGCTGATACACCGCTCGAAAATCGCCTCCAACCCGCGATAATCACACGCCACCGCATCAATATTCGCCGGCACCCACGCGGCGTGTTTCACCAGCCACCAGTTCACTGAAAAGCCCGCATTCACAATGATCTGCTCAAACAGGATCCGTTGCGCGCGGCCGTTGCCTTCGCGGAAGGGGTGAATGACGTTGAGGTCGCCGTACGCCTCGGCAATCTGCGTCACCAGCTCGGCCTGGGTCACGCCGATGTACCAGTTGGCCTCTTGCATACGCCGGATGATTTTCGCCGCTTCCGGTGGGATGCGTTCCGGGGTGCAGAACAGGGTGTCGCCTTTCTGGATGTTGACGCTGCGCAGTTCGCCGGCCCAGTCGTAGAGGTCGCCAAACAGGACGCGGTGGATGTGTTGCAGGCGATCGAGGTCGTAGGGCGGTGGGAAGAGCGGGAGGTTGCCTACGGCGATTTCGGAGAGTTCCCGCTCAGCCTGGTGCAGGCGGGCTTCGTCGTGCAAATCGAGGCGGTTGCGCAGCACGCTGCTACCGGGATAGCAGTACGGGTCCTGGCCCACGCCATATTTGTCGAGCATCAGCGTGGGGTGTCGCGGTACTTGGCAAGGACGGCTTCGCGGGTCGGCAGGGGTTTGTCGACGTCGGCCGGTTGGGTGTCGAACCCTTCCAGGCGCAGGCTGGCCAGGTAATTGGAACGGCGGATCTTGTGGTAATGATCCTGTTTTTGCTCAAACGTCAGTTCGCTCATCGCAGCGTACTCCGGGGTGGCAAGGCTTGATTGTAGCGCAATGCTTCCGAGGGCAGGCGCGATAAAAACCACGTCACATTTTGTACAAAAAAACTGCCAGCTCGCTGAATTCAGCGTATGTTGCAGCGCAAAATCTTGTAGGGCGATTTTGCCCACTACTTAAAGGGAGTTAAGCATGGGTTTGCTTCGTGTCGCTTCGGCGATGTCATTGTGTGCGGTCGCGTTTTCAGTCCAGGCCGACCAGTTGCCGATTGAAGTGCTCAGTGCAGTGGTCAAGGACCAGAAAATCGCCGACGCCGAAGTGCTGCTGCAACGCAACGGCGCGCAAAACGTCGTGGGCCGCACCAACGCCCAAGGCCAGGTGGTCCTCACCAGCGCGGCCGCCGATGATGGCAGCAGCCTGCTGATCATCAAGAAACCCGGCTATTCCAACCTGGTGGTGAAGTGCCCATGCAAGGGCATGACCTACGCGATCAGCCCGGTGATGGAAAACCTCGACGGCCTGCGCGTCGTGCTGACCTGGGGCCGCAACCCTTCCGACCTCGACTCCCACATGATTTTCCCGGGCAACAACATCTACTACGCCAGCAAAAAGGGCACTGATGCCGAGCTGGACGTGGATGACACCGATAGCTACGGCCCGGAAACCATCACCCTGCAGAAAAAACACTACGGCGAAAGCTACGTGTATGCCGTGCATGACTACTCCAACCAGTCCTACCCGAATTCGAGCCAGCTGTCCGACAGCGAAGCCAAGGTGTTCGTGTACATGGGGCAATCCCTGGTCCGCACCTACTACGTGCCGAAAAACCGCACCGGCAACCTGTGGACCGTGTTCCGCATGACCGGCAGCGGCGACTTCCAGGACATCAACAGCTTCACCGGCGTCACCGTGGATGCGGCGAATGTGCTGAACGAAGTCAAACCGTTGCTGGATGACAGCGTGGCCGTCACTGAAGTGGTTGTCAGCTCTTCCGTACAGGCTGATGCGAAGAAACTTAACCTGAAAGGCGAAGCGGCCTACCAGGCGGGTAACCTGGATCAGGCGATTGAGTTCTTCCGCCAGGCCATCGATCTGGATAACAGCTTCGGCAAGGCCTACGGCAACCTGGGCTTGGCGTATCAGAAAGCCGGCAACACTGCCGAGTCGATCTGGGCCAACCGCAAGGCCATCGCGTTGGCGTCGGGTGCCAATGCGGCGACCGTGCGTGCCGGGTCTTACTACAACATTGCGCGGATCTATGAAGCGGCCGGGCAGTTCCAGGATGCGTTGCGTCACTACCAGTTGGCGAAAGAGCAAAAGGCCAATCCGGTGTATGACACGGCGATTGAGCGTGTGAAGAACCGCTGATTCAGCCATAGCTCAAAACTGATATGTGGGAGCCAGCTTGTGTGGGAGCTGGCTCCCACATTTGGTTTGTGGTGTTCCTGCAAAACCTGGTGAAACATCCCACTTCGGCCCTGGGCCATCCCTCACCCTGTGTATCATCCTGTCTCTTTTTTCCATGCGACCTTTCTCGATCCGCTGAACTTCCCGGGCTATGTTTTCAAGCCAACTCAGCGGTCAATGGAGCGACAGCCGATGCACGACACCCTCCAGCAGGTCTTTGGTTATCCACAGTTTCGTCTGGGCCAGGAACAGACGGTCAGCGCTGTACTGGCCGGCCGTTCTGCCGCCGCGATTTTCCCCACCGGCTCAGGCAAGTCCCTGTGTTACCAGCTGTCGGCCGTACTGCTGCCGCACCTGACGCTGGTGGTGTCGCCGTTGTTGGCGTTGATGCAGGACCAGCTGGGTTTCCTGCAACGCCATGGCATTTCAGCGGGCAGCATCGACTCGGCGCAGAGCCGCGAAGACGCCAATGACGTGATGGCCCGTGCGCGTTCGGGCGAGTTGAAGATCCTCATGATTTCCGTGGAGCGCTTGAAGAACGAGCGCTTTCGCAACTTTCTGCAAAGCGTGCAGATTTCGCTGTTGGTGGTGGACGAGGCGCACTGTATTTCCGAATGGGGCCACAACTTCCGTCCCGACTATTTGAAGCTGCCGGACTACCAGCGTCAGTTCAATATCCCACAAGCCTTGCTGTTGACGGCTACAGCAACGCCCAAAGTGATCGCCGACATGCAGGCGAAGTTCGCCATCGCGCCAAACGATGTGGTCACCACGGGCTTCTACAGGCCCAATCTCAACCTGCTGGTGGAGCCCGTCAGTGGGGCGGACAAGCGCCGACGCCTGGTGCAGTGGATGAGCGAGCGGGCGGGCCAGCCGAGCATCGTCTACGTGACCCTGCAAAAAACCGCCGAGCAGATTGCCGAGCATCTCAATCGCAACGGCATTCAGGCCGAGGCCTATCACGCCGGTCTGCCCCACGATAAACGCGAGGGTATCCAGCAGCGCTTCATGGGCGGGCGCTCCAACTGCATCGTCGCGACCATCGCGTTTGGCATGGGCATCGACAAGAGTGATATCCGCAATGTGGTGCACTTCGACCTGCCCAAATCCATCGAGAACTACAGCCAGGAGATCGGCCGCGCGGGGCGTGATGGGCAGCCGTCCGACTGCCTGGTGCTGGCCAACCGCGACAGCCTCAATGTGCTGGAAAACTTCGTGTATGGCGATACGCCGGAGCAGGACGCCATTCGCCGTGTGCTGGAGGCGTTGCAGGCGGCGCGGGGCGATGGGCAGTGGGAGTTTCTGCTGCGCTCGCTGTCGGACCACAGCAACATCCGCGAGCTGCCGCTGAAGACCCTGTTGGTGCAGTTGGAGCTCAAGGGCGTGATTGCGCCGCGCTACGCGTTTTATGCGGAGTACCGCTTCAAGTACCTGATCGAGCCCGACGCCTTGTTGGCAAGGTTTAGCGGCGAGCGGCAGCAGTTTGTTGCGGCGATCGTCGAGGTGTGCAAGCGCGCCAGGGCCTGGGCCACGGTGGATTTCGACGCGCTGTATCAACAGCACAACGCCGGACGCGACCGCGTGGTGAAAGCCCTGGATTACTTCCAGGAGCAGGGCCTGATCGAGTTGGAAAGCAAGCAGATGACCGAGGTCTACAGCCTGCTGGACACAGGATTTGATCCACAGGCGTTGAGCGCCGAGTTATACACAGGCTTCAAGCAGCACGAGGTCGGCGAGGTGGCGCGCATTCACGCCATGCTCGACCTGTTTGCCACCGAGCGCTGCCTGGGCCAGCGCCTGGCGCAGTATTTCGGTGATGAAAACGCGCCGCAGCGCTGCGGGCATTGCTCGGTTTGCCACGGCAATGTTGCGCACTTGCCACCGCCGCCCGCTTTGCCGCCGCTTGTGGATAAAAACTTCATGGGGCTGTGCGGGGATTTTATCCACAGGCATCATCAGCACACCGGCCAACTGCCCGAAGCGGAACGCCTGACGCGGTTCCTTGGCGGCATCAGCGTACCGTTGTTTACCAAGCTGAAGGCGCGGGGTATTCCGGGTTTTGCTGCGCTGGAAGACTATCCATATGCCGAGGTACGCCAGTGGGCCGCAGCCCATTTGCAGGACCTTTAAACCCATCTACACGAGATGCCCCCGATGCCCGACTCAGTGCCCCAACGTGCCGACTACCTTCACTTCCAGCCGATCATCACGCGCTGGCACGACAATGATGTGTACGGGCATGTGAACAACGTCACCTACTACAGCTTCTTCGACACGGCGGTGAACACCTACCTGATCGAACAGGGTGGTCTGGATATTCATGACGGCAAGGTGGTGGGCTTTGTGGTGAGCTCGGCGTGCGACTACTTTGCGTCGATCGCCTTTCCCGAGCACATCGAGATCGGCCTGCGGGTGGGCAAGTTGGGCAATAGTTCGGTGCAATACGAGTTGGCGGTGTTCAAGGCGGGCGAAGACGACGCCTGCGCGGCGGGGCGCTTTGTGCATGTGTTTGTGGAGCGCGGGTCGAACCAGCCGGTGGCGATTGCGGGGGTGTTGCGCGAGGCTTTGCAGCGGTTGGTGGTCTGACCCCCAATTCTGCAAACGATGAAAGCCAACTGTGGGAGCTGGCTTGCCTGCGATAGCGGTGTGTCAGGTTTGCATCTGTTGCCTGACACGACGCTATCGCGGGCAAGCCCGCTCCCACATTTTTTAGCCTGCGGTGCCTTTTAGATCGTGGGCTTACCGGTGACGGTAGTGATGCTTATTCTTGCGATGCCCATAGGCATGCCCACGGCCACGATGGTCATCGCGATCATAACGACGGTTGTCGCGCGAACGGCGATCATCGTCGTCGCTCTTGTTGCCCATGTAGTTACCCAGGGCACCACCTGCACCACCGCCGGCGGCTGCGCCGATCAGGCTGCCGGTGCTGCCGCCGACACTGCGGCCGACCACGTTGCCGCCCGCTGCGCCCAATGCGCCGCCAATGGCCGCTTCGCCACGGCTGCGTTTGTCGGCACCGACCGCACTACCGCCTGCGCCGCCCAGGGCTGCGCCAATGGTGGAGCCGGTGTTGCCGCCAAGCTGCTGGCCAACGACCGAACCTAGAACCCCGCCCAATGCGCCGCCTACACCGGCTTCGGTGGTGCCACCGGCCATGGCTGCGCCACTGACCAGGCCAAGGGACAACAAGAGAATCGAGGAGAACTTCATTCAGGGAAACCTCAAGGGGATGACGGCGCGATCCTGAGGCTGTATCGGCATTGTGACAATAGAAATCCGACCAGTAACACGAGTTGTGCACAATTAGCTAAGTTATTGTTTTAACTGGGGAACTTAAGTCGATTTAGTGAGTCTTTAACTCTTCGGAACGGCCGCTTTTATGCAAAAGCGGCCTTTTTTGTGCCCGCGATTTACGCCGTGCGCGCCATGATCAAGCCGTTGTCACTCGCGGCTTCCAAACGGATCGCGACGAATTTCGACGTTGGCGTATGGCTGCCATCCCCCGTGCTTTCCAGCGGCACCAGCGGGTTCACTTCCGGGTAGTAGGCGGCTGCCTGCCCCGCCGGAATATCAAACGCCAGCAAGGTAAAGCCTTTCACCCGGCGCTCACGGCCGTCTTCCCACAGCGACACGATGTCCGCCTTTTGCCCCGGCTTGAAGCCCAGGCGGATGATGTCGGCTTCGTTGACGAACAACACGTCACGCTGACCCTTGACCCCACGGTAGCGGTCGTCCAGGCCATAAATCGTGGTGTTGTACTGATCGTGGGAGCGCATCGACTGCATGATCAGGTCCGGCACGCGGCCCGTGGCGTGGGTGCGTTCGTGGATCAGGTCCTTGGGCAGGATGTTCGCGCGGAAATTCGCGCGGCCCGATGGCGTGTTCCAGCGGCGTGCGCCAGCCGAGTTGCCGAGGTAGAAACCGCCTGGGTTTTTGATCTTCTCGTTGAAGTCCTTGAAGCCCGGGATGGTGTCGGCGATCAGGTCGCGGATGCGCCCGTAGTCGGCCACCAGCCAGTTCCAGTCGACCGGCTTGCTGCCCAGGGTCGCGGCGGCGATACCGGCGAGGATGGCGGGTTCGGATTTCATCAGCTTCGACAGCGGCTGCAACTGGCCATTGGAACCGTGGACCATGCTGAACGAGTCCTCCACCGTCACCGCTTGCGGGCCATCGGCCTGGATGTCGATGTCGGTACGGCCCAGGCACGGCAGGATCAACGCGTCCTTGCCGTGCATCAGGTGGCTGCGGTTGAGCTTGGTGCTGATCTGCACGGTCAGGTCGCAGTTGCGCAGGGCTTGAAAGGTGCGCGGGCTGTCTGGCGTGGCTTGGGCGAAGTTGCCGCCCAGGCCGATAAACACCTTGGAGCGCCCTTCGAGCATGGCGTGGATCGCTTCCACCACGTTGTGGCCGTTTTCCCGTGGCACCTGGAATTGGAAGCGGCGCTCCAGCGCGTCGAGGAACGCCACCGGTGGCCGTTCGTTGATGCCCATGGTGCGGTCGCCCTGCACGTTGCTGTGGCCGCGCACCGGGCACAGGCCGGCGCCCGGGCGGCCGATGTTGCCGCGCAGCAGCATCAGGTTGGCGATTTCCTGGATGGTCGGCACCGAGTGACGGTGCTGGGTGATGCCCATCGCCCAGCACATGATCACGTTCTTGCCTTTGGCGTACATGCGCGCCGCTTGCTCGATCTCCACCAGGGTCAGGCCGGACTGCTCGACGATTTCATCCCACGAGGTGTCGTCGATCTTGGCCAGGTAATCCAGCACGTTGACCGTGTGTTCGTTGAGGAAGTCGTGGTCGAACACGGCTTCCTTGCCTTCGGCCTGGGCCTGGCGTTCCCACAGCAGCAGGAACTTGGCCATGCCGCGCAGGATGGCCATGTCGCCACCCAGCGCCGGGCGGAAGTAGGCGGTGTTGGTCGGCTTGTCGCCGTTGGTGAGCATTTCCAGCGGGTGCTGCGGGTGCTGGAAGCGTTCCAGGCCGCGCTCTTTCAGTGGGTTGATACACACCACCTGGGCGCCGCGTGTCACCGCTTCACGCAACGGTTCGAGCATGCGCGGGTGGTTGGTGCCGGGGTTCTGGCCCCAGACGAAGATGGCGTCGGCATGTTCAAAGTCGTCAAAGGTCACGGTGCCTTTGCCCACGCCCACGCTTTGCGCCAGGGCGACGCCGCTGGCTTCGTGGCACATGTTCGAGCAATCCGGGAAGTTGTTGGTGCCAAACGAACGCACAAACAGTTGGTACAGATACGCCGCTTCGTTGCTGGCGCGGCCCGAGGTGTAGAACTCGGCCATGTCCGGGCTGGGCAGGGCGTTGAGGTGCTTGCCCACCAGGTCGAACGCGGCTTCCCAACTGATGGGCTGGTAGCGGTCGGTCTCGGCGTCGTAGCGCATCGGCTCGGTGAGGCGGCCCTGGTATTCCAGCCAATAGTCGCTTTGTGCTGTCAGCGAAGTGACGCTGTGCTTGGCGAAAAACGCTGCATCCACACGGCGCTTGGTGGCTTCCCAGTTCACTGCCTTGGCGCCGTTTTCGCAGAACTTGACCATGCCGCTTTCCGGCGAGTCGCCCCAGGCGCAGCCCGGGCAGTCGAAGCCGCCGTTCTGGTTGGTCTTGAGCATCATGCGCAGGTTTTTCAGGGCGTTGTCGCTGGTCAGCCAGGCCTGCGCCACGCTGATCAGCGCACCCCAGCCGCCGGCCGCACCTTTGTAGGGCTTGTAGCGCGGGGTTGGGGTTTGGTCGGCTTGGTTATGATTGCTCACGGCTGGTTCTCCATCGCAGGGCTGTAGACCCGCGGCGCACTTTTCTGCGGCAGGTGGATGAGATTGAGGTTATGCCGGCGTGCCCATTGCAGGGCCAGGCCGGTGGGCGACGACAGGCTGACCAGGGTCTGGATGCCCGCGCGCAGGACTTTCTGGATCAGCTCGAGGCTGCAACGGCTGGTGACAATCGCCAGGCCACCGTCGGTCGGAATCTTTTGGCGGATCAGCGCGCCGATCAACTTGTCCAGGGCGTTGTGTCGGCCGATGTCTTCGCGGCCCAGCAGCAATTCGCCCTGATTGTTCATAAACACCGCGGCGTGAACCGCGCCGCTGTATTGGCCCAGCGGCTGAAACGCGCTGATGCGCTGGCGCAGGCCGTCGAGCCATTCGGCAGGCGGCAACGGGGCGCCGGGCAGTACTTGCAGGTCGGGCAGGGCTTGTTCCACCGCTTCCACGCCGCACAGGCCACAGCCGCTGGTGCCGGCCAATTGGCGGCGCTGCTGCTTGAGGTTCCAGAACGCACGGCTGGAAATCTGCACCTGAGCGTATTGGGCTGAGCCGGAGCCGCTGAGTTTCAGGTCATAAATGTCGCTAACGTCGGTGATAATGCCGCTGCCAAGGCTGAAACCGACGATAAAGTCTTCCAGGTCGGTGGGCGTCACCAGCATCACCGCCTGGCTGATGTCGTTATAGGCAATCGCCAACGCCACTTCTTCCGCCAGCGCGGTGCTGGCGATTTCAGTGTGTTCGAGATTGCAAAACTGGTAGCTCTGGCTGGCGGCCGGCGCGGCTGTATCAAGGGCGGGCGCCGCGCAGACTGGGCGCTTGGCGTTCATGGGGCAATACCACCGGCGGATTGATCAGTGTTTAGACTAGGCGCGACAAAGCGTCGCGTCTAATTGCCAGTACTGATCTACCGATAGATGACGTCGATCAAGACGGGTTTTGCGATTTCTGAAACAGCGCGAAACACGCCTCGGCCAACGCCGAGCGCGGCGCGCTGCGGCGCATGATCAACCCGAGGCGCGCCAAGGTGTGGGCGTCTTCGATCGGTTGCAGGCGCAGATGCTCGGTCAACGCGTCCAGGCCGCCGTCCAGTGGCATCACCGCACAACACAGGCCGCCGTGCACAGCTTGTAACAACTGATGGACGGCATCGGTTTGCAGCAGCGGTTGCGGGTTGAGCCCACGGCTGTGGAAGTTGTGGTCGATGGACTGGCGAAAGTGCATGCCGCTGGTGAGCATGCCCAGGGGCAATTCCGTCAGCGCTTCCCAGCTCAGGGGTTTGTCGCCAAAGCTGAAGAAGCGCTGGTCGTAGAGCAGGCCCATGCGGGTTTCGCCCAAGGCCAGGGAGTCGAAGCGTTCGTTGTCCAGGCGCTCCAGGTAGGACACGCCGAGGTCCAGGCGATTGCTCGCCAGTTGTTCAAGGATTTGCTCGGAGCTGAGTGCTGACAGCTCAAAGCGCAGGCTGGGGTGCTCTTTGTGCAGTTGTTGCATCAGCGCCAGCGGATCAAAGCTCGACAGCGGCACCACACCCAGGCGCAACGTGCCGACCAGGTTGCCGCGACAGGCGGCGGCTTCGGCCTGCAAGCCGTCATAGGCAGCCAGCACGGTGCGCGCCCAGGCCAGCACGCGTTCACCGGGGGCGGTAAAGCCTTCGAAGCGCTGGCCGCGATTGACCAGTGGCAGGTCCAGTTCTTCTTCGAGGCTGCGCAAGCGCATCGACAGGGTCGGCTGGGTAATGTGGCAACGTGCCGCGGCTTGGCCGAAGTGACGGGTTTCGTCGAGGGCGATGAGGAATTTCAGCTGTTTGATGTCCATCTTCGCTCCAGGGCTTATTGCAATGGCGGGGGGATTCTAGCGCGTGTAGGAGTCGTCTGGTCATTGGTCGGGCTGGAACCAGGTTCTGTAGGACTGGTCTAGTCTTTGGCATCTGGAACTTAAACCCAAAGGAGAGCGAACCATGAGTCTTTTTAGCTTTGTTAAGGAAGCCGGCGCGAAGTTGATCGACCTGTTGACACCGGGCAATGCCAACGCCGGTGAGAATCTGAAAAAGCATATCGAAGATGTGGGGCTGGGCAACCCGAACGTGCATGCCACCGTTGACGGTGACAAGGTGACGATCACCGGTGAAGTCGCCAGCCAGGAAGAGAAAGAAAAGATCATTCTGGCAGCAGGCAATATTGCCGGGGTGGCCAGTGTTGAGGACCAGATTACGGTGTCTGGCCCGGTGGTTGCGGCCGCGCGTTTTGTCGTGGTGAAGAAGGGCGACACGCTGAGCGCTATTTCCCTGGCGGTGTACGGCAACGCCAACCAGTACAACAAGATCTTCGAGGCGAACAAGCCGATGTTGTCGCACCCGGACAAAATTTACCCAGGGCAGACGCTGCGCATTCCTGAGTAACGCACAGCACAGCTTGTGTGGGAGCCGGGCTTGCCCGCGATTGCATCACCTTGGTGTCACTGATACACCGCGGCGCCTGCATCGCGGGCAAGCCCGGCTCCCACATAGAGCTACTCCAACAATGGGGTCAGAGTCCGCCAATGAGATCGCGGTAGTCTTCGACTGCGGCAAACTCCCCAGTGTCCTTTGGCCCCTTCTTGCTATCCGGCTCTTTCACCGCCAACAAATGCCCCACCCCAAACGCCCGCGCGCTGCGCAAGATCGGCAAGGTGTCATCGATAAACAAACTGCGCGCCGGGTCAAAGCCGATATCGGCTTGCAGGGCATCCCAGAATTGCGGGTTTTCCTTGGCGAAACCGTAGTCGTGGGAGCTGATCAATCGCTCGAAATACGGCGCCAGTTCAATGCGTTCCAACTTCAATGACAGCGAGTCGCGGTGCGCGTTGGTGATCATGATCACGCGCTTGCCGGCCTGTTTGATCGCCGCCAGGAAGGTGTCGGCATCCGGGCGCAGGGCGATGAGGTGGGCGGTTTCCAGCTTGAGTTCGCGCACCGGGAGCTTGAGCTCGGCACTCCAGAAATCCAGGCAATACCATTGCAACTGTCCGGCGTTACGCTCGAACAGTGGCTGCAGTTCCATCTCGGCCATGGCCCGGCTTACCCCGTGCAGCTCGGCGTAGCGTTGCGGCAGGTGTTCCATCCAGAAATGGTTGTCGTAGTGCAGGTCGAGCAAGGTGCCGTCCATGTCCAGCAGGACGGTGTCGATGGCGTGCCAAGGCAAAGAGGGCATGGGGCGGTCTCATGTAAGTAGAAATATCCGACACAAACAATCGGAAAAGCCACGGTATAGTAACCCGATCACGCCAAGGAGCCGCTTATGCGCCAGAAACCCACCGTCCTCGCCCGCGAAATAGTCGCCAGTAGCCGTTTGTTCCGCGTGGAGGAAGTGCAATTGCGCTTCTCCAATGGCGTTGAACGGACCTACGAACGCCTGGTGGGCCGCGGTGCCGGCTACGGCGCAGTGATGATCGTGGCGATGCTCGACGACGAGCATGCGGTGCTGGTGGAAGAGTACTGCGGCGGCACCGACGAATATGAACTGTCCCTGCCCAAGGGCCTGATCGAACCCGGCGAAGACGTGTTGGCGGCGGCCGAGCGGGAGCTCAAGGAAGAAGCGGGCTACGGTGCACGCCAGCTGGAGCTGATTACCGAGCTGTCGTTGTCGCCGGGGTACATGAGCCAGAAAATCCAGGTGGTGCTGGCCACCGATCTCTACGAAGAACGCCTGGAAGGCGATGAGCCTGAGCCGATGCGCGTGGACAAGGTCAACCTGCGCGAGCTGTCGCAGCTGGCGCAAAACGAGCAATTCAGCGAGGGCCGGGCCCTGGCTGCGTTGTATCTGGTACGAGACTTGTTGACCCAGCGTGGAGCGTTTGACGCATGAGCGAATTGTTTTTAGGCCACCCGTTTATCGCCCCGGTGATCGAGCTGGCGCGTCAAGCCGGCGAAGTGATCCTGCCGTACTGGCGCGCCGATGTGGCCGTGACCGCCAAGGCCGATGACTCGCCGGTGACGGCGGCCGACCTGGCGGCGCACCACCTGATCCTCGCCGGCCTCACCGCGCTGGACCCGAGCATCCCGGTGCTGTCCGAAGAAGATGCCGATATCGACCAGAGCATCCGAGCCAGTTGGCAGCGCTGGTGGCTGGTTGATCCGCTGGATGGCACCAAGGAATTTATCGCCGGCAGCGAAGAATTCACCGTCAATATCGCCTTGATCGAGCAGGGCCGCGTAGTGTTTGGCGTGGTGTCGATGCCCACCATCGGGCGTTGCTACTTCGGCGGTGCGGGCCTGGGGGCGTGGCGTTCGGACGTGAACGAAGCGCCCCGGCAGATCCAGGTGCGCACGGCCCCGGCGGCGGGAGAAGCGTTCACCGTGGTTGCCAGCCGGCGCCACAGCAGCCCGGAGCAGGAGCGTTTGCTGGCGGGTTTGAGCGAAGGCTTGGGTGAACTGAAACTGGCGAATATCGGCAGTTCGTTGAAGTTCTGCCTGTTGGCGGAGGGCAGTGCGGATTGTTATCCGCGCCTGGCGCCGACGTCGCAGTGGGATACCGCCGCGGCCCAGGGTGTGCTGGAAGGTGCGGGCGGCGAAGTGCTGGAGTTGAGCGGTGTGCCGTTCAGTTATCCGGCGCGGGAATCGTTGTTGAATCCGTTCTTCCTCGCGTTGCCGGCGAAAGCGGCATGGCGCGAGCGTTTACTGGCTTTGGCACGCTCCTGAGGCTTGCATAAATCAATGTGGGAGCTGGCTTGCCTGCGATGCAGGCGCCTCGGTCTGTCAGTTAAACCGCAGTGATGCCATCGCAGGCAAGCCAGCTCCCACAAAAGCCCGTTCCCACAGGTGGTTCTGTGTGGAGGCTTTCAGCGGTGCAGGACGTACTGGCCGGTGAAGGTCACTGCGCGGTCCTCACTGCCTTCATTCACAATCCACGTCTCCAGCGTCAACCTTGCGCGGCCATAACGCTTATAGGTCGCCACAAACCGCTTCCACACCTTATCTTCCGGCGCCTGGCACACCACTGTCGCATCCCGCGTGACGGGCAGCGGATAACTGATCTGCCCCTCCTGAATCACGATATGCCCGTCTTCAATCCCTTCCTCACGCAACTGCAAATGCAGCCAGCCCCAACCCGCCAACACCGCGCCGCAATAAAGACTGCCGCCAAACATGGTGCTTTTATGGTTGATATTGGCCTGCAACGGCAGGTGCAGTTCCAGCCGCCCGTGTTGCCAGTCGCGCACTTTGAGGCCCATCTCCCGGGTCAGGGGGATGTCGTGGTGCAGCACCGATTCCAGGTCATCGCTGGCGTGGGTCATTCGTCGTCACCACTTTGGTTGGCAAAGTTCAGGCCGTGCTTGCGCAGCTTGTCGTGCAAGGTTTTGCGCGGTACGCCCAAGGCTTCGGCGAGGCTGCGCATGGAGCCGTGGGGGCGGGTCAGTTCGGCGGCGATCAGGCTTTTTTCGAACTGCTCGACCTGCTCGCTCAAGCCGCCCGACGTGGACGTCAGCACGTGGGCATGGGGATTGTCCGGCGTGGCGTCCAGCGCCAGCTCCAGCCCGAGGGCGAAGCGTTCGGCGGCGTTCTGCAACTCACGCACATTGCCCGGCCAGCTGTGACGCAGCAGCAGCGCGCGCTGGCCCGGTTGCAGTTCGTGCAGGGGCAGGCCGTGGCGGCTGCTGGCTTCATCGGCGAAGTGCTGGAACAGCATCAACGCATCTTCACCGCGCTCGCGCAGGGGCGGGATGCGCAGCGAGGCGACGTTGAGGCGGTAATACAAGTCGGCGCGGAAGCGGCCCTGGTCGGCGGACTGGCGCAAGTCTTCCTTGGTGGCGGCGATGATGCGGATATCCAGCGGGATCAGCTGATTGCCACCCAGGCGTTCCACCACGCGTTCTTGCAGCAGGCGCAGCAACTTGACCTGCACATCCAGGCTCATGCTTTCGATTTCATCGAGGAACAGCGTGCCGCCGTTGGCGAATTCGAACTTGCCGATGCGGCGTTTCTGCGCGCCGGTAAACGCGCCGGGCTCGTGGCCGAACAGCTCGCTTTCCACCACTGATTCGGCGAGAGCGCCGGCGTTGATCGCCACGAACGGCCCGCTGCGCCGGCTGGACAGATCGTGCAGCGCCCGCGCGACCACCTCTTTGCCGGCGCCGGTCTCGCCGAGGATCAGCACATCGGCCTTGGTCGCCGCCAGGGCGCCGATCTGCTCGCGCAGGCGCAGCATTTGTGGCGAGTGGCCCACCAGGCGCGTGCTCAGTTGCTGGCGGTCGCTGAGGGCCAGGCGGCAGGCTGCGGTTGTCCAGCACCAGGCGGCGCAGGGCCAGGGCGCGGCGCACGCTGTCGAGCAGGGCGTCGCTGGCGAAGGGTTTTTCCAGGAAATCATAGGCGCCAGCGCGCATGGCCTGCACCGCCAGCGGCACGTCGCCATGGCCGGTGATCAGCAGCACGGGCAGGTCCGGGTCCTGCCCGTGCAGTTCGGCGAGCAGCTCCAGGCCGTCCATGCCGGGCATGCGGATGTCACTGACCACCACCCCCGGCCAATCCCGCGACAGGCGCGCGGTGAGGCCGCTGGCTTCGCCCAGGGGGCAGGACTTTCAGCCCGGCCAGGTCCAGGGTCTGGCACAGGGCCTGACGCAGGTGTGGATCGTCGTCGATCAACACCACCTGAATCCCGTTGTCGATACTCATACGCTGCGGTCCTCGGACGGTTGCAGACTGACGCCCGGCGAGCCGGCACGCAATTTCAGGGTTAACAGCGCGCCGCCTTCCTTGTGGTTGGCGAACAGCAGTTCGCCGCCAAAGGCACGCATCAAGGTGTCGCAGATCGCCAGGCCGAGGCCAAGGCCCTGGGTGCGCGTCTTGGTGGTGTAGAACGGCTCGCTGGCGCGGCCCAGGGCTTCCATGCAAAAGCCCGGGCCGTTGTCGCGAATGTACAGGTTGACGCCCTGTTCGGTGGTTTCGGCACTCAGCCAGAGTTTGCGCGGCGGGCCTTTTTCGGTGAGGGCGTCGAGGGCGTTGGCCAGCAGGTTGCCGAGCACCTGGCGCAGACGGGTTTCGCCGGCCTGCACCCACAGCGTCGCCTCGGGCAGGTCGCGAATCAGCTCGACTTCCATCGAGCGCCGCCGCTTGGCCAGCAAGGCCAGGGCATCGTCCAGCGCCGGTTGCAGGCCGACGCTTTCCGGCGCATGCCGGTCGCGGCGGGCAAAGGCGCGCAGGTGGGCGATGATCGAGGCCATGCGCCCGGTCAGTTCGCTGATCAGCTTGAGGTTGCCGCGCGCATCGTCGGTGCGCTGGTGGTCGAGGAGGATCTCGGCGTTTTCCGCATAGCTGCGGATTGCCGCCAACGGCTGGTTGAGCTCGTGGCTGATACTCGCCGACATGGTGCCCAGCGCCGACAGTTTGCCCGCCTGTACCAGATCATCCTGGGCGCGCACCAACTCTTGTTGCGCCTGTTCGCGTTCCAGCACTTCCTGTTTCAGGCGCCGGTTCAGGCCTTCAAGGTCGCTGGTGCGCTCGATCACCCGCGCTTCCAGCTCGCGGCGTGCCTTGGCTTCGAAGGCGATGCGCTCCAGGTAGTGGCGGCGGCGCTGCATCAGCAAACCGAGCAAGAGCATCAGCACCAGCAACGTCGCGCCGCCGACGGCGACCACGGTGCGCACCGGGCGGTTGATCAAGGATTGCGGCGCGAGGATTTCCACGTTCCAGCCGGTCTCGGCAATCGCCGTGGATTGGCGCAGCCACGCCGTGGAGCTGAGGGTCAGCGGCTGTGGGTCGCGGGTCGGGTAGGGTTGGATGGCGATGATCGCCTGGCGCTCTTCGGCGGTCAGCGGGCGGGTCGCACGGAAGCGCCATTGCGGGCGTGAAGTGAGGATCACCACGCCGTTGTGGTCGGTCACCAGCAGTTGTTCCGGGGTGTTGCCCCACAAGCTTTCGGTGTGGTCCAGATCGACCTTGACCACCAGCACGCCGATGATGGTGTCGCCATCGCGCACGGCGGCGGCGAAGAAGTAGCCGCGCTTGGCCGAGGTGGTGCCCAGGCCGAAAAACCGCCCCAGTCGCCCGGCCATGGCTTCGCTGAAATACGGCCGGAAGGAAAAATTACGCCCGACAAAACTGTCCTGTTTATCCCAGTTCGACGCGGCGAGGGTCTTGCCGTGGGTGTCCATCAGGTACATCACCTCCACCCCGGCCTGGGCGGCGACGTCCTTGAGCAACTGGTTGGCGTTGGTCAGGTTGGTGCTGACCTGCGGCGCGTCCAGCGCCGTGCGCAGGGCCGGCAAGTCGCCGAGGATCTGCGGTAAAACCTCAAAGCGGTGCAGGGTGCCGAGCAGGTTGGCGACGTACAGGTCGAGGGTCTGGCGGTTCTGCC